>CADASI010000047.1 GCA_902790525.1 uncultured Eubacteriales bacterium | reverse complement strand
GTAAAACGGAGCGTTTTCCGCGTCGGCGGGGAAATGGGGTTTGCCAATCTGGAAACCCCCCTTGACTTTGGCAGATAAAAACCTGTAGTATGAATATGGATCGGTAGGGCCTGATCCCGGAATATACCTCAATCATACTGCTGTCATGGATGGCGCTGAGACGATTACAGCAGGAGGCGGGCAAGTGGCGCGGGGAGAAAGGGGAGTCGCAGAAGTTGGCCGCGGGCTACGCGCCGGCGGCGGATCACCCCGGCCTGACCTCCGGGAAGCTGGTGCGCGAGGCGGATTTGCAGATGTACGAGGCGAAGGCCGAATACTATCGCAAGACCGGATTGGACCGAAGAAGACACATTGGGAGATTACGCGAACAGAGTAAGGAGGATAACCATGCTTGAATTGAGCGTCAAAAGAATTGATCAGATCCTGCACGAGGAAACGACGCAAAAGGAGGAATTGTCAACGATCCTCCGCGGCATCTACACCCGGTATATGCGCCTGTATGAGCAATACTTTGCGGATATCAGTGCGCTGAACGACGATAGGATCGCCGAGTTCAGAACGTATCAGGAAGAGACCGACAGTCTGGTAAGGTATTATTTCCTGGACATCCCCGAGGATATCTGCGGGCATCTCAAAGAATTCAATGAAAAGTACAATGCCAAGCTGCTTGGGCCCGAATGGCACAAATGTCTCTTTGGCCTCTATGAGGACTTCAAGAGAGAAAGCTGGAACAAGAAGAGCGAGGAAGACTTTAAGGCGGAGTTTACAAAACAGGCGCTGGCGTCCTTCTATGACGCCATGGGAAGTGTTTTCAGAGAAGGCTTCGGCACAGGCAGCAAGACCCGCGAAAATGTCCTCAACGGGATCGCGGGACTGTTGTTCGGGAAACAGGAGAATAAAAGCAATTAATACAATTAAGGAGGTTTGCGATTTATGATCAGCAACAGTGAAACCAACCCCCTTCATTCCTCCCCAAACGGACCCACACAGCCAACAGGCGATTTGAGTGTCGATCAGTATCTTGAACAGCTTCATGCCGATTTTGATCCTGTTTACAGCATGTTGATGGACTACCAATGCGCTGTTATGGAAGTGGAGACAAAGTTCAATATCCTCAATAACCGGCTTTCCATACAAGGCGAGCACAACCCGATCGAATCCGTTAAATCAAGGGTGAAAGCGCTTGACAGTATCATTCGGAAACTGGAAAAGCTCAATCTGCCGATCACTGTCGAATCGGTGCAGGAAAACCTGATGGATGTCGCCGGTGTGCGGGTAATCTGTTCCTTCATCGACGACATATACAGGCTTGAGGAATGCTTTCTCGCACAGGAGGATGTCACTCTGGTAACGCGCAAGGATTATATCAAAAATCCGAAACCGAGCGGCTATCGGAGCCTGCACCTTATTGTCAAAACACCGGTCTACACAGAAAACGGAAAAAAAGAGATGTTTGTTGAAGTACAGATGCGGACGATCGCGATGGATTTCTGGGCGAGCCTTGAACACAAATTGCGCTATAAGAAGAATCTCAATCCTCAAACCGCTGAAAGTCTGGCAAAAGAGTTGGAAGCGTGCGCGGAAGAAAGCGCAAAGCTGGATGAAAAAATGCTTCGGATTCGGCACCGCATCGCAGGGGAGGCTATTGACGGTTGAATGAAGGGGGATTGCGTGAATACGCTGTTTGCTGAAACCCTGCGGAAGCCGAGAACGGAAAGAGGGCTTGCAGTACCATCCCGAAATCTCAGTTGTGCGTAAAAATGACGAGGCGTCGCCGGTATACTTCCAGGCCATGGTGGCCATCTGCAAGGCCGACGTGGTCTTCACTGCCCCGGTCGCCATCGGTTTCCGAACCCCAACAACACCGCCCGGACCGGCTCCAAAGGGTCGATCCGGGGCGGTTTTTGTGTATCACGGTCAGGGCGGCAGCGGCAACGGTACGCGGCTGAGAAACAGGGAGGTGACACCCCTGAACCCCCGTGTTCAAAATGTTGAACACCCCCTGTGTTCAGGCGGGAATCCGGCACCTGGATGGCGAATAGTATGCTTGAAAAGCCCGGATTTACGGGGTTCGGCTCATTGCGTATTCTTGTGGTTGGAAAATGTGCCGGGAGAACGTTCCCATGACACACGCTTGTTTCAGGTGCTTGCGGATCGCTTGACTTGTGCATGAAACACTACCTATGGGGTTCGGCTATCTCAACTATTATCTCGCTTTCAGACAATTTGCCAGCACAGACCCGTTGGATGTCGTTATATGTGCGGCAGACATCCGCGCACTTGGCAATCTGACGTTTCTCACACCTGCCTTTGAAGTTCTTTTTTTGCACAATTGAACCCCCTTTCCACATGGAAAATGACCTCCCAAATTTGACCTCGTTTTCTCGATTTTTCCCCAAATACGAAAAAACGCTCATTTCACCCTTTTTCCCTCCTTCTTCCCTCCTCCCATTGGCTGGAAGGAGGGAAGGATAATCGGGGAAGGGACTGTGAGGTTCCTCTAAATGATGACATTTGGTATAAGGCGATTCCGGCGCTTAATCAAGTCTCAATGTGACAAACTGGAACATCCCCTTCACAGCGCGACAAATTCGGTATATACTGACGAATAAGGAGAATCAACACAGAGGGCTGATTTGGTATGAAGAGAAACTTCGCAGAGAATCTACAGCGGCTCCGCGCGGAGAAGGGCTACACGCAACAGCAGCTTGCAAAGCTGGTTTGCGTTGATCGGTCGAGCATCACCCGCTGGGAGAAGGGCAACAGGGTGCCGGACCTGATACTGCTCGCCCGGCTTGCCAACTGCCTGGACGTGGAACCGTCCGCCCTGCTGTATGAAGGGGATCCGGATTCGCGCATCCCCGTCATCATCATGGTGGATGACGAGAAAACCATCCTTGCCGGCAATATGAAAATCCTCTGTGAGACGGTGCATGACGCGGAGATCACGGGCTTTTCAAAGCCTTCGGAGGCGCTGCGCTTCGTGCAATACAACCACGTCGACATTGCCTTCCTGGATATTGCGATGGGCAGGACGTCGGGGATCGACCTCTGTGAGCGGATGATGGAAATCAACCCCAAACTGAACGTCGTTTTCCTGACGGCCTATCCGGAGTACTCCCTGAAGTCATGGGAAACGCATGCCTGCGGATTTCTTGTCAAGCCGCTGGTTTCGGAGGACATAAAAAAGCAATTGTCAAAACTGCGTTACCCGGTCAGCGGGTTGACGCTGGCGGAGCAGGACGGAATATGAATAACTGGAATCTCATCATCAATTTATCCATCGGCGCGGTCGGGCTGATACTGTCCTTTATGGGGCTTTTCATGAGTCACCTTTCCCGGCTGATCGAGGTCCATACCCGGCGCCATCTGAGCGGGATGTTCGCTGTTCTGGCCATGTATTCCGTCACGATCATTCTCAGCTATTATGCCGAAATGGAAGCGAAGGCCGCGCTTATGCGGTGGGGGATACTCCTCTCCTCGATGTTTTCTTCCGTGATGATGCTCGTGCTGACCAGCCTGATGCTGCATTTCGCGGGAGAAAAACGCCGGGGGAACCGCCTGTTTACATGCGTGTCCCTGCTGTGGGCGCTGTATGCGGGAATGCTGATCTCCACATTCTTCTCCCCCGCGTTCTACACTGTCACCGACGCGGCGGTCTATATCCGCGGGCCCTGGTATCCTCTCCTGCTGATCCCGCCGCTTGTGATCATGCTGGTGAACCTTACAGGGCTGTGGCGCAGGAGGAAAAAGCTGAATCGAAGCCAGCGCATAGCGTTTCGGATGTACATACTGTTCCCGCTTCTCTCCATGCTGGTGCAGATGCTCTATTACGGGATACTGGCGACGGCGCTGGGCATCATGACCGGCTCCATGGCATTGTTTCTCTTTGTGCTGAGAGATCAGCAGGATAAGTTTATCAGTATGACGGAGGAGAACGCGAACCGGGATTTTAACATCAGGATACTGCAAATACGCCCCCACTTTATCTATAATGTGATGTCCAGCATCTACTATATCGTGGGCGAGGACCCGGCCAAGGCCCAGGGCGTCATACGGGACTTTTCCATCTATCTCAAAAAGGTGTTCCGCTCCGTGACCAGCCAGGCGCCGGTGCCGTTTACGGAGGAGCTGGAGCACACGAGGGCCTACCTGTCCGTGGAGATGGCGCGGTTCACCGATCAGCTCAGCGTGACCTACGATACGCCCTGGGTGGATTTCAAGCTGCCGCCGCTGACCCTCCAGCCCGTGGTTGAGAATGCGGTAAAGCACGGCATGGACCCGGAGGTGGAAAGGCTGAATATCGCGATCCGTACGCGCCACTCCGAGGGCTTCCATGAGATCGTTGTCGAAAATGACGGCGAGGATTTCATGCCGTCCCTGAATGTGGAGGAGGACGCGGTCGGACTTCCCAACGTCAGAAGCCGCCTGAAGAGAATGTGTGACGGTGAGCTGATCGTCGCCGGAAGGGAAGACGGCGGCACAGTGGTCACCATACGCATACCGGAATCAAACTGAACTTGTATTTTTGAAATGAGGATAACAGGCCATGCATTCGATCAAAACCAGGATAACCGCCATGACGGTCTGCGCCGTCGTTTTGACGATGGTCATCGCCACGGCCTTTGGCGTCAGGGCCATTCGGGATATCGGAAACTACAATGCGGAGCAGACATTGCTGCTGCTGTGCGAAACAGGGCATAAAGACCTGGACTACTATTTTCAGAACGTGGAATCGTCGGTAAAAACGGTTGCAGCCTTTGTCCAATCCGATCTGGACGGGGTGGATGATGAAGACCTTCAGGCCCATATCGACCGGGTCAGCGACGTCTTTCAGAAGCTGGCCTATAACACGAACGGCGTTCTGACCTACTATTACCGGATCGATCCGGAGGTTTCCGGGAATGTCAAGGGCTTCTGGTACGTCAATTCGGACGGCAACGGCTTTAAAGCGCATGCGGTGACGGATATCACCGAATATGACACGGATGACACCTCCTCGCTGGTCTGGTTCACTGTGCCGAAGGCGACCGGGGAGGGCGTCTGGCTGCCGCCGTATATTACGGAGAATCTGTACGCCCGCGTGATCTCCTACAATGTTCCCGTATATTATGACGGGCAGTTTATCGGTGTCATCGGCATTGAGATCGATTACTCCACCATGGCGGAGGTCGTGAATCACATCACGCTTTATGACAACGGATATGCCTTCCTCAACGACGATGCGGGCAATATCATCTATCATCCGCAGATGGACGTTACGACCATGGAAGCGCAGCCACAGGTGCCGAGCGGCCTTATGAGCAACGACAAGTTCATCCGATATTTCTATGACGGCGTTGAGAAGCGGGCGGTCTACCTTCCCCTGAGCAACGGAATGCGCCTTGTCGTCACGGTTCCCGTTCAGGAGATCAATGCCGCCTGGCAAAAGTGGGTCGCAGAGATCGCGATCGTGTTTGCCGTGGTGCTGGTTGTCTTTGTCGTGCTGATCATGACCTTCGCAGGGCGGATCACGAGGCCCCTTCAAAAGCTGACAAGAGCCGCGGAACAGATCAGCAAGGGCGACTATGATACAGAGCTTGACTATGACGGGCAGGACGAGGTCGGCGTGCTCACGGCATCCTTCAAAAAGCTCATCGCGGAGCTGAAGGTCTATATCGGGAACCTGAATGATATGGCCTATGTCGATGCGCTGACCCAAATCGGGAACCGTCACGCGCTCCGGCGGAACTACAACTCCTATCAGGGGCATGAGGTCACGGTGGCGATGATGGACCTGGATGACTTCAAGCGGATCAACGATACCTACGGCCATGAGGCGGGAGACCGCGTCCTTCGGGAGGTCGGGAAACTGCTCTCGGATACCTTCGGGAAACAGTACTGCTATCGTTATGGCGGTGACGAATTCCTCCTCATCGTGCCGGATATTTCGGTTTCGGAATTCAATGAAAAGCTGGAAAAGCTGGAGCAGAACAGGCCGGCCATTGACGATACTGCCTGGGCAGGGTTCTCCGTGGGCTTTGTCCGCGCAATGCTGACGGATTCGAATATGCTGCGCAATCTGATCTCCAGGGCAGATGAGAAATTGTATGAATCAAAGCATGAGAAGAATCGCGCAGTATGATCTGGTATTTTTAATGAGGATAAAGTCAAAGGAGTAAGCTGCATTGCTGAGTTATTATTCTTCGATCGTATTGATCTCCTGGATGGCGCTGCTGTCGCTGACCACGCTGATCCACGAAAACGCGCATATTGCAGGCGAAGACAAACGGTTGCTCTATCTCACATACATCTTGATCTTCCTCTCGTCATTGTCGGAGTGGCTCGGTGTTCACATGAATTACTGGTCGTTTGTACCGACATGGGCTCTGAAGGCGGTTAAATGCGCGGACTATATTCTCACGCCGCTTGCGGGCGGCACACTGGTCGCGCAGATGCGGATAAGAAACCGTTGGCAGATCGTACTTTACGGCATTCTCATAGCGAATACCGTCTTCCAGATCGTCGCGGTCTTCAACGGATGGATGATCACCATCGACCCGGACGGACACTATACGCACGGCCCGTATTACGGCGTCTATATGATCGTATACCTGTCGATCACCGCTGTGATCATTATCCAATTCATACTCTATGGCAGGTCCTTCCGCAGGCAGAACCTGAAATCGCTCTGCACGATCATGGCGCTTGTGATCACAGCGATACTGATTCAGGAGGTTTTGCCGGGAGGAAACCGAACCGCTTACATCGGATTGACCCTTGGCGCGATACTGATGTTCATTCACTATACGGAGTTTGCCCGGCTGGCGACGGACGATTTTATCCATCGCCAGCAGGTTGCTCTGGACACCGACCCGCTCACGGGCGTTCGCAGCCGTTACGCCTATTCCAGGATGCTCGAGGAATATGACATTTCCGGAGGCCTGCCGGACGGCTTCGCCGCGTTTACCATCGACATCAACGGGCTCAAGAGGGTCAACGATACCCTGGGGCATGAAGCGGGAGACGAGCTGATCTGCGGGGCGGCTGACTGTATCATGAAAGCATTTCCGACAGGCGCCTGTTTTCGCACCGGCGGGGATGAATTTGTCGTGCTGACAGACGACATGAACCGCGTTCGCACCGAAGTGGCGATGAGCCGTCTGACGCGGGAGGTCGGCAGGTGGGACGGCAAACTGATTCATACGCTTGAATTGGCTGCCGGATACGCCCTCGCGGAGGACAACCCCGGCCTCTCCGCCGAAAAGCTCGTCCATGAAGCGGATATGGCAATGTATGAAGCAAAGGCGGAGTATTACAGAAAAAAAGGCAACGATCGCAGAAGGAGACGTTGAATCTGTCAATTCGGCTGATTTATAATATTGATATAATACTTGTGTGCTATACTGATGTACACATGAATTGACGCGGTTTGCCGCGTGAAACAGAGGAGGAATCAGACATGCAGTCCAATACGATCACACTGTCCACCAACGGCGACGGCATAGAGCTTGCCCTGACGGAAGCCGAAAAGGCGGCGGAGGCGGCGTCCCTTCCCAGAGAGAAGATGCTGGAGCTGCGGCTGATCACCGAAGAGATGATGGCCATGCTGCGCAGCGTCACCCACGAGCTGAAGGCCCAGTTCTGGCTCGAATGGGAGGGCGCGCATTTCGTGCTGCACCTGAGCGCAAAGCAGCGGCTGAGCAGCGGCCAGCGGAAGACGCTGGTCGAGGCCAGTACCAGCGGCAAAAACGAAGTCGCGCAAACCTTCCTCGACAAGCTGAGGGATGCCTTTGTGTCGGCGCTGGCGCTGGACAGCGACGTGACCACCTACTACACCGCCTTTGGCTACCAGTCGCATGCGGCGGTCGGCGGGCAGGGCAATGCCGCCGATTCCTGGGATGGATTTGAAAAGTCGCTGTTGCTTTCGCTGGCCGACGAGGTCAAGATCGGCATTTCCGGCGGCGTCGTCGATATGACCATCGAGAAAAAGTATTGAGGAGGAACGAAAATGGCACTGACGATTGCGAAACATCGCGTTGACGACAACCTTGTGATCACGCTGGAGGGCCGTTTGGACTCAACCAATTCTCAGGAACTGATGGACACCATCAACAACAGCCTCCAGGGCGTGACCGATCTGGTGATCGACGTTGAAAAGCTGGAATACATATCCTCCGCCGGACTGAGGGTGATGCTCTCCGCGCAGAAGGCGATGAACAAACAGGGCAGCATGACCGTCCGCAACGCGAGCGAACTGGTGCGGTCGGTGTTCACCATCACCGGCATGGACAGCGTCATCAACCTGGCTGACTGAATGGCTCAGTCGCATAACCCAAAAAGCTGTTCACAGGGCTTTGCAATGGCTCTGTGGACAGCTTCTTTCTTGCGGGGATACGCATTTGTTTGACAGGATGTGAAACAATAACATCGACACAGAAACCGTGCGGGAGGGGCATCACAGGCCATCCTGTTATCGGTCAAGCCGGGACAGCATGGGCGGCGCGGCTTCAGCTTATCACGATGACGACCTTTCCCTTTTCGCAATGCTCATACAGCCACTTTGCGTCCTCGACGCTCAGCCGGACGCAGCCGTGCGAGGCGGGATTGCCCAGATTCCGGACGGAGCTTCGATGCACGGTATTCTCATTCTTCTGCCCGAAGATGACGGAGTGGAACAGTATATCTCCCTCGATCACAAAGGAATACTGCGCCCAGCACAGGAACTTCTTGAAGTAGTGCCAGCGATCCTGCGGAAAGGCGTTCAGGAAGATGCCGCGGGGCGTGGTGTTGTTCTTGCCCGTGGAGCAGGTGAAGGTCTTGACGTGGTCATACTGGTTTTCGCGGTTCAGCCGCCACACCTCGACCTCCTGCCGGTCGATGCTGACCTCGACGCGATAGGGGTAGCGCTTCGCGGCCGCGTCCGCCGAGAAGAGGACCGATAGCGTCGGCTGGTCGGCGACGTCGGTCTGGGGCAGGCCGTTGGCCGCCTGGAATTCATGCAGCGCCGCGACGGTGTTCTCCCCCATCACCCCGTCGACGCCGCCCTTGTCCAGATAGCAGAGCGTGTACAGCCGGCGCTGGAGGCGGGTGATGTCGGGCGAGATGAAATCGCTGAGCAATCCCCGCTGGAAGGCCGCGACCGTCTCCTGGGTGAGGTGGGAGGGGCTGTCCTCCTTGCTCAGGAAGGCGGCGGCGTTCTCCAGCCCCCTTTCCAGCGCGGCGTCGTACTTGCCGTTTGGCAGCTTGGTGGTGTAGCCGGCGGTCGTCAGGGCGTTTTCGACGTCCCGGACCGCCGCGCCGCTGTCGCCGGAGGCGATCTCGTGGGGCGCGCAGCGCTCGGCGTGCACGACCGCGGCGGCAAAGAGCGCGTCCACGGTCTTCTGGTCCGCGACGCCGGTCGATTCCAGCCCGGCCTCCCGCTGGAACAGCAGAAGCGCGTCCCGGGCGTAATCGTCGAAGGCGTCGTCCGCCTCGGCGTCCATGTACCCCAGATCGACCAGCCGTCGCTCGATGCGCGCCGCCTCGCCGTCCGTCGTGCCCACGGTCACGTCGCGCAGATAGGTGGAATAATCGTCGCTGTACAGCCAGTACACCGTGAGTGGAGAGGCGGTGCCGGTGGCCTCCACCGGCAGGCCCTGGTCGATCAGGTGCTGCTGGAACGACTGCACGGCTTCGGCGGTGGACTCGCCGTATGTGCCGTCGGCGGCTTCCGTCATGAAGCCGAAGCGCGCGAGGCGCTCCTGGAGGGAAATCACGTCCTCCTCGGCGCTCTCGGCGGACACGCCCGCGGGAAGGGCGGTCGCCCGGTCAGAAAAGAGCGCGTCGATGGTTTCGCGGTCCGCGACGCCGGTGGGCTCCAGCCCGGATTCCCGCTGGAACAGCCGGAGGGCCTCGCGGGTGAAGGCGTCAAAGGCGTCGTCGGGCGCCGCGTCCATGTAGCCGAGGGCGTAGAGCCGCTGCTCGACGCGCGCCGCCTCGTCGCCGGTCGTGCCGACGGACACGTCCTTGACATATGTAGAATAGTCCTCGTTATAGAGGTAGTAGAGCGTGAGGGAGGAGGCCAAACCGGTGGCCTCCACCGGCAGGCCCTGCTCGATCAGGCGCCGCTGGAACGCCTGCACCGCCTGCAGGGTCGCCTCGCCGTATTCGCCGTCGGCGGCCTCCGCCATGAAGCCGAAGCCCGCGAGGCGCTCCTGCATCCGGGCCACATCCTCCGCGGCGCTCTCGGCGGACAGGCCCTCGGGAAGGGCGACCGCCTCATCGGAGAAGAGCACATCGGTGGTTTCGCGGTCCGCGACGCCGTCGGGTTTAAGCCCGGACTTCTGCTGGAACAGGCAGAGCGCGCTCCGGGTGAAATCGTCAAAGACCTCGTCCGCCGCCAGATCCGTATATCCGAGGATGAAGAGCCGCTGCTCGACGCGCACGACCTCGCCGTCCGTCATGCCGACGGACACGTCGCGCAAATAGGGGGAGTAATCCTCGTCAAAGAAGTAGTACAGCGCGAGGGGGGAGCCGTCGCCGGTGGGCTCCACCGGCAGGCCCTGCTCGATCAGGTGCTGCTGGAGGGCCTGCACCGCCGCGGCGGTCAGCGGGCCGTACTCGCCGGTGGCCTCGTGGGCCATGAAGCCGAAGCGTATGAGGCGCTTTTGCAGCTTCACGATGTCCTCCCGCGGGCTCTTGGGCGACACCGCGGGGGGCAGGGAGATGCCGTCGTCGGAAAACAGCAGGTCGATGGTGTCCGCGTCGGGGGACCCGGTCTCCTCAAGGCCGTTGATCCGCTGGAAGAAGCGCATGGCGGCCCGGGTCTGGTCGCCGTAATAGCCGGTGGCGCTGCCCTGCATGTAGCCCCGGTCGATCAGGCGCTGCTGTATGGCCCGGTTGCTGACGCCCATATCCGAATAGTGTTCGATCTGCGACAGCGTGGGCTCGTCGAGCTGGCCGGTCTCGGACAGGCCGTACTGGCGCTGGAACGCGCGCACGGCGTCCTCGGAATACTGCCCGTATTTGCCGTCGATGGACCCGACATAGAAGCCGAGCTTCGCCAGGCGCTTTTGCGCGTCGCGGACGACGTCGGCCTGGGCCTCTATCGTGACATCCTCAATGACGGGCATGCCGTCGGGATCGGCGGCGGCAGCGTCGGCGGCTTCATGCGCGGGCGTCTCCCCCGCCGCGCCGGAAGCAGGCACTTCCGCGGCGGCGCAGGGCAGAGCCGGGAGGGTCAGGATCAGCAGTAAAAACAGCAGCGTAAAACGCCTATAGCGACCATTGCATGTTGTCATGGGAACTGGCGGCCTCCGATCAGAATACATAGTGCATACCATTCTATATGATTATACCACCAATGCATACGGACTTTGTGAACGGAATGCGGTTTATGTGAAAACGATTCTGGGCGGAATAGATTCTTTAAAGCTCATTTAAAGTTTATGCTCTATAATGGCGGCATGCCAAAAAGGAGGAAAATCAATATGAGCTTCAACTTTAGACGGATTCTTGCGCTGACGCTGTGCCTGATGCTGGCCTTCGGCCCGGCAGCTCTGATGGAGGAGACGACTTTGGCGCAGCCTGATTTTACAGAGGATACTGATCTGCTAAATGACGAAGGCGTCGAACCGCAGGCCGGGGAACCGCTCGATGATCCGGAAGCCCCGGATGCCGATGATATCACGGAAGACGTTGCTTCGGAACCCGCCGACGATTCCCCGGTGGACGCCGAGGCGGTGGACGTCGTCATCGCCGAGGCGGAGGGCGTGGAATTGCTTGAGGCTGCGGACCTCCCGGAGGACGTGGAAACGGAGGAACCGGCAGAGCTATACGAAGCCTTTGAAGCCGCCGATGCCATGGAAGCCGCCGCGGAAGAGGCGTATTCATCCGTGTTCGAGCCCGCGGCGGGAGACCTGCTGATCGATGAGAACAGCTTCCCGGATGCCGCTTTCCGCACCTTTGTCAAGAAATTCGACATTGACAGTAACGGTTATCTGTCCGAGACGGAAAGGAATAATGTGACGGGCATCGATATCATGGACAAGATGACGTCGTTGAAGGGCATCGAGAACTTTCCGAACCTTCAGAGCCTGGATTGCGGCGCCAATACGCTGACCGAGCTGGATGTCAGCGGCAACACGAAGCTGGAGACGCTGCTGTGCGGCGAAAACAGCCTGACCACGCTGACGCTCGGCAACAATGCGAACCTGAAGATGCTGTCCTGCATCAAGAACAAGCTGACGTCCCTGGACATCAGCGGTTGCGTCAATCTGGCGCAGCTGAGCTGCGAGGGCAACAGCCTGACCACCCTGGATATCACGCAGTGCGCGGCGCTTGTCGCGGTCGTCAACACGACCGTCAACACCCCCGTCTATGAGGAACAGACGGTCATGTACGGGAAGGACGGCGGCAATTTCCTGAAGTGCGATGCCAGCGTCACGATCACCGGCGGCAATCCGGCCAGCCCGACGACAACGACCACCACGACGACAGAGAACACCGTTTCAAAGATCACCATCACCAAGAAGAATTCAAAGCGCACAGTGAACCTGGGGACCACCTATCAGATCGATCTGGGGACCTATACGGGCAAGAAGTTTAAATCCTCAAACAAGAAGGTGGCCAGGGTCAGCAGCGCGGGCCTGATCACCTTAAAGAAGCGCGGCAAGACCAAGATCACCTTCAAGGTGGGCAAAAAGAAGTGCACGCTGACCCTGAAGGTCGTGGACCCGACCATACCGACCAAGGTGAAGCTGGATCAGTCCGGAACGGTGAAGGCGACCAAGGGCGAGAGCGTCACGCTGACCGCGACGATCCCGGAGGGAACGAAGAGCAACATTAAGTGGAAGACGAGCAATAAGAAGGTCGCCACCGTCACCCAGAGCGGCGAAGTCAAGTTCAAGAAAAAGGGAACCGTGTATATCGCGGCAGTGGCCACGCGCGGCAAGAAATATGCCGTAGTGAAGTTCAAGGTCGCGTGATGACAGAGCGCGGTGAGCCGGCGGCCTGCCTGCATTCGGACGCTTTTACTTCCCGACCATGATGTTGAGGATCTCGACGTCGGTGCCGTGCATGCCGTCGCGCCCCATGCGGCCGATGTTTTCGATGGTGGTCTCGATGTCCCCGCCGGCCAGGCCGTCGCCGCCGTGGAAGGTGAGGCCCTTCTTGGCCATGCGGTAGCTGAACGTGCCGGCGTTGACGGCGGCGGCGATCTTGGCGGCGCAACTGCTCTTGGCGCCGTCGCACACGATGCCGCCCACGTTGCACAGCGTGTTGGTGATGCACATGCAGATCTGCTCGTAGCTGCAGCCGTCCATCCAGGCGATGCCGCAGGCCGCCGCGCACCCGGCGCTGACCGCGCCGCAGAAGGCGGAGAGGTTGCCGATGTGCCGTTTGATGTGCACGGAGATCAGGTTCGCCATCGCAAGCGCCCGCAATAGCTTCTCATGGCCGACGTTCCAGGTCTTGGCGTATTCGCAGATGGGCAGGGTGATGGTGATGCCCTGGTTGCCGCTGCCGGAGTTGATGACCACCGGCATGCTGCACCCGTTCATGCGGGCGTCGGACCCGGCGGCGGCCCGGGCGGCGGCGCGACCCTCCACGTGGTCGCCGTCCACCTGCATCAGGAGCCAGCCCACCGCCGCGCCGTAGTAGCCCTTGAGGCCCTCGTCGGACACGGCGACGTTCATGGCGATCTGCCGCTCCAGCACGTCCCGCACGTCGTCCGGATCGAGCTCGTTGGCGAAGGCGTAGATGTCCTTCACGTTCAAAAGGCGCTTGTCCGCGTCGCCGCTCATGGCGGGGCCGTCGTCCTCCCGGGCATACAGCGTCTCGCCGTTTTTGACGATGCGGGTGATGTTGGTGTGCTCGTGCTCCACGGTGACCTCGCAGCGCTCGTCCCCGCAGGTGGCCTCGATGCGGATGTAGAGGTTGTCCTTGCCCTCGACGTAGCGGGTCTCGCAGAAGCCCTCCCGCACCAGCTGCCGGGCGCGCTTGATGTCCGCCTCGGTGACGGGCCTGAGCACCTCGTACTGCAAATTGGCGTCGCCGCCGGTACAGCCCAGCGCCACGGCGGTCTCGATGCCCCGCTCGTTGTCGGAGTTGGGCACGATGACGCTCTTGACGTTCTTGATCATGTTGCCGCTCAGGTGCGCGACGACGTGCTCCGGGAAGCAGCCCAGCACGTCGCGGGCCTTCGCCGAGGCAAACGCGATGGCGATGGGCTCGGTGCAGCCCAGGGCGGGCACCAGCTCGTGCTCCAGTATGGCGATATAGCCTTCGTAGGTCTTCCTGTCCATTGCACACGCCCCTTCCGTGCATGTCGATTCTCTGATTGCCGATAATAACTTACTTATATATAATATGGTATTTCCACACTTCTGTCAAGTATTGACACTGAGATTGGACGTATGCTATAATACCCGTGTTCGTAACAGATACTAAAAACAGATTTCACGGGCGCGCAGCCCTTGAAATAGAACACGGAAAGGAAGTAACTGTCATGAAGAAACTGTTTGCCATTCTCCTGACGCTCTGCCTGATTCTGTCGAGCGCCGCCTTCGCGGAGGGCACCATCAAGATCGCCGTCGCCGCCCCGATGACGGGCGACAACGCCGAGTACGGCATTGGCTTCTCCAACGCCGCCAAGCTGATGGCCGACGAGTGGAACGCCAAGGGCGGCGTCAAGATCGGCGACGAGGCTTACCAGATCGAGATCGTCGACTTCGACGACAAGTCCGACTCCGACGAGGCCCAGATCATCGCCGACACCATCGTGTCCGATCCCGACATCTGGGGCGTCATCGGCCACTTCGCCTCCGGCATCTGCATGGTGGCCGCGCCGACCTACCAGGAGTACGAGTACGTCAACATCAGCCCCACCTCCTCCCATGCCGACTACTCCGGCATCGGCGACTACATCTTCCGCAACAACACCGTCATCGTGGTCGAGACCCGCACCGGCGCTGAGATCGCCGTGAACGACCTGGGCGGCAAGAACATAGGCGTTCTGTCCATCGACACCGAGTGGGGCCAGTCCGCCGGCAAGGCCATGGAGGACAACATCGCGGCCGTGGGCGGCAACTTCGTGCTGCGCCAGGAGGTCTCCACCGACGCCGTCGACTTCGCCACCGAGATCGCCAACTTCAAGGCCGCCGACGTCGACGTCATCATGGTCGCCGGCATGTACGGCACCCTCGCGCCCTTCGCCGTGGCCTGCAAGAACAGCGACTACGACGTGCGCCTGGTGGGCTGCTCCAACGCCTACACCGACAACCTGATCTCCATCGCGGGCGATGCCGCCGAGGGCATCTGCGCGCCCGTCTCCTTCTTCGCCGGCAATCCCGACGAGAAGATCCAGGAGTACGTGAAGGCCTACACCGACCGCTACGGCACCGCGCCCTCCGCGCTGACCACCCAGGCCTATGACTCCGTGGGCATCCTGCTCGAGGCCATGGAGCGCGCCGGCAAGCTGGACCGCGAGGCCATCAAGAACGAGATGTACAACACCGAGTACGAGGGCATGTCCGGCTACACCACCTTCGACGAGATCGGCGACGCCCAGAAGGTGTTCACCAAGATCATGGTCAAGGACGGCGCCTTCCAGGTGGCCGAGTTCTGATCAAACGACCGACGGGTTCGGAGGGGCGTGTCCCCTCCGGGCCTTTTCATATAGGGTGAAGAGTGCTATGCAGACATTGCTTGGAGCCATCATCAACGGCCTCGCGCTGGGGATGGCGTACGCGCTGATCGCCGTCGGATACTCCATGGTATTCGGCGTGCTGCGGCTGATCAACTTTTCCCACGGCTCCGTGTACGCCTTCGGCGCGTACATGGTGTATTTCTTCGTGTCATTGAAGGTCGGGCTGTTCCCGGCCATACTGATCGCCATCGTGCTGTCCGGCCTGTTGGCGCTCACCATCGACAAGGTGGCGCTGGAGCCCCTGAGAAGGAAAAAATCCATACCGATCGCCACGCTGATCACGACCATCGGTATGTCGTTTATCATACAGAACACGCTCTCCATCGACTACATCTTCGGCTCGGAGAAGCACGGGTTTCCGTCGCTTAACCTGTTTGCCCCCATCGTGATCGGCAACATCACCATACAGTCCAGCCAGATCATCATGCTGGTGGTGGCGGTGGTGCTGTTGCTGATATTGACGTTTGTGGTTCAAAAGACCAAGATCGGCCTGGCCATGCGCGCGGTGCAGCAGAACACCCGCGCGGCGCACATGGTGGGCGTGAACGTCAACTTCGTCATATCCTTCACATTCTTCATCGGCGGCGCCTGCGCGGCCATCGCGGGGGCGCTGATCGCGGGCTACTACGGCATCATATCGCCCTCCATGGGCTCCACCATCGGCTTAAAGGCCTTCTCGGCGGCGGTGGTGGGCGGCATCGGCATGCTGCACGGCGCGGTGGTCGGCGGCCTGGTGGTGGGCGTGGCGGAGTGCCTCGCGGCCCAGTACCTGGGCAGCAACGTCCGCGACCCCATGGCCTTTGTGATCCTGATACTGATTCTCATCATCAAGCCCACCGGCTTCTTTGGGAAGAAAGGCATAACGAAGGTGTGAGATATGGAAAAGAGATTTGGTTCCGTCAAGGAAAACGGTCTGCTGTTCGTGTTTGAACACTTCGTGGACGCCTGGAAGTGGGTGTTTGCCGTCGTGATCGGCGCGCTGCTGCTCTACACGCCCAACTTCAAATTCATGACCCCGGCGAACATGCGCATCGTGATCATGATCATACTCTACGCCATGCTGGGCATGGGCTTAAACGTGCTGATCGGCTACACCGGGCAGGTGTCGCTGGGGCA
>CADASI010000046.1 GCA_902790525.1 uncultured Eubacteriales bacterium | reverse complement strand
ATGCCTGAAGCGCATTTTCGGCGTCTTTGGCTGCATTTCTGCGTTGATTTCCCTTGACTTAGCCCCACTAAGCCTGCGGAAAATCGCCTTGAAATGCAGTCAAATCCGCTCGAAACTGCATCTCCCGGCATTTAGAAACACACTCTAGGAATGAGAAATTAGGAATTATAGAATGCCGGGGACCCGGCGCAGGCACGTTGATCATGATGGTTTTGGGTACGCCGCGCGGCAGCCGGTAACTCAATTCCTAATTCCTAACTCCTAACTCCTAATTCCTCATTATAACTTTTCGACGATTCTCAGCCCCGCGCTCCTCGCCCTCGGGTTCATGGCGAGCTCTTCGTCGGAGGCGGTGACGGGCTTGCGGGTGACGAGGCGGACGACGGGCTTCTTGCCGCAGACGCACACGGGGAAGGACTTGGGGCAGGTGCAGGGGTCGGCCATATTGCGGAAGGTATTCTTGACGATGCGGTCCTCCAGCGAGTGGAAGGTGATCACGCACAGCCGCCCGCCGGGGTTCAGAAGCCCGGTGAGCGCCCGAAGCGCCGGCTCCAGCGGCTCCAGCTCGTCGTTGACGGCGATGCGCAGGGCCTGGAAGGTGCGCCTTGCGGGGTGGGAGCCGTCGCCCTGGCGGAACTTCTTCGGGATGGCGGCGTCGATGATCGACACGAGCTGTGCGGTGCGCTCTATGGGCGTGCTTTTGCGACGGTCGCAGATCACGCGGGCGATCTGCCGCGCCCACTTCTCCTCGCCGAAGTCGCGGAGTATGCGGGTCAGGTCGTCCTCCGACCACTCGTTGACCATCTCCCGCGCGGACAGGCTCTGGCTCTGGTCCATGCGCATGTCCAGCGGCGCGTCGTCGTGGTAGGAAAAGCCGCGCTCCCGCACGTCCAGCTGATGGGACGACACCCCCAGGTCGATCAGCACGCCGTCGAGTCCGGCCTCGATGCCCGCGTCCCGAAGCAGCGCCGGGGCGTCGTGGAAGTTGCCCCGCAAAGCGACGAATTTCGCCGGGGCGTCGATGGTCCGTATGCGGGCCGTGGCGGCGGCGATGGCGTCGGCGTCCCGGTCGATGCCGATCAGCAGGCCGCCGTCGAGCCGCCTGAAGATTTCACTGGAATGGCCCGCGCCGCCCAGCGTGCAGTCCAGATAGGTCCCGTCGGGACGGAGGTTCAGCCCGTCCAGGCACTCGCTCAGCAGGACGGGAAGGTGATGAAATTCCGCGGTCATATCACAGCTTCCACGGCGCGATGCCCAGTTTCTTGCGCACCTTGAGCATGGTGCGGTGGGCGATGGCGGAGGCGCGGTCGCGGCCGGAATCCATCACCTGCTGGAGGTACGCCTTGTCGGCGGAGATGCGCTCGTACTCCTTCTGTATGGGCTCCAGCACGGCGATCACGCTGTCGGCCACGGCGTCCTTGAACCTGCCGTAGCCCTGGCCGGAGTACTCGGCGGTGATGTCGTCCATGGTCCTGCCGGTCAGCGCGGACATGATGGACATCAGGTTTGCCACGCCGGGCTTGTTCTCGGGGTCGTAGACCACGGTGTTGTCGCAGTCGGTGACGGCGCGGCGCAGCTTCTTGCGGATGATCTCGGGCTTGTCCAGTATGGCGATATAGGTCTCCTCCGGGTCGGACTTGGACATCTTGCGGGTGGGCTCCTGGAGGGACATCACGCGCGCGCCGACCTTGGGGAAGTAGCCCTCGGGGATCACGAACACGTCGCCGTAGATGGCGTCGAAGCGCGCGGCGATGTCGCGGGCGATCTCCAGATGCTGCTTCTGGTCCGCGCCGATGGGCACAAGGTCCGTCTGGTAGAGCAGTATGTCGGAGGCCATCAGCACCGGGTAGGTGAACAGGCCGCAGTTGATGTTGTCCGCGTGCTTGGCGGACTTGTCCTTGAACTGGGTCATGCGGCTCATCTCGCCCATGTAGGTAAAGCAGTTAAGTATCCATCCCAGCTCCGCGTGGGCGGGCACCTGGGACTGGAAGTAGATGATGTTCCGCTCCGGGTCGAGCCCGCTGGCCAGGAAGATCGCCATGGTGCGCAGGCAGGCCTTGCGAAGCTCCGCCGGGTTCTGCCGCACGGTGAGCGCGTGCAGGTCCACGATGGAGTACAGGCAGTCGTATTCGTCCTGCAATATATTGAAATTGCGCAGCGCGCCGATGTAATTGCCCAGCGTCAGGTTGCCCGTGGGCTGTATGCCCGAGAATATGCGCTTCTTTTGGACCTGCTGTTCCATGTGCGTTCCCTCCGAATCAAAACAATCTGTTAAATATTATAGCACGACGGGATTGTTCCGTCAATCAAATCAGCAGCAGCATCAGCGGGATGGTAGCCATCGAGAGCAGCGTGGACAGCAGCACCACGTTGGCGGCTACGTCCTGGCCCTCGCCCAGCATCTCGGAAAAGCTCAATACCAGGTTCGCCACCGGCGTACAGGCCATGACGTACACGCCCCGGACGAAGTTGCGCTCCAGCGGCAGGGGGGAGAGTATCGCCAGCGTCAGAAGCGGGAAGGCCACCAGCTTGAGCAGCACGGCCAGGTACTGCACGGGGCTTGTGAACATGGGCCTGACGGGCACCAGCGCCAGCCGCATGCCCAATATCAGCATGCACATGGGCGTGGCCATGCGCCCGATGAGCTCCACCATACCGCCCCACTGGCCCGGCAGCGTGATCCGGCCGAAGAACAGTATGAGACCCACCGCCACCGCGACGCCCGCGGGGTTGAAGAGCGCCTTCTTCACGCTCATGTAGCGCCTGTCGCCGGTCATGACCCAGGAGGCGAACGACCACATGATGATGTTCAGCGACAAAAAGAACATGGCGGCGAAGGACTGTATCTGCGGGTATTCCGGCATCAGCGCCTGCAGAAGCGGCAGCCCCATGAACCCCACGTTGCCAAGCCCCGACGCGCACACGCAGATGCGGTAGGGCGTCTGGGCGAGCTTTCTTCGGAAGATCAGCCACGTGAGCCCCAGCATGAGCGCCGAGAGCAGTATGGCCAGCGCCAGCGATATCGCCATGTATTTGACCATGTAGGGGGAGTATTCCACCTGCTGCATGGCGTACACGATCTGAAAGGGCGTGCACACGTACACCAGGAACGTGGCGAAGTGGGGGATGGCCTCCGCGGGCAGCTTTTTCAGCTTCACCAGCAGATAGCCGGGGATGCAGTACAGCAGCATGACGATGACCGTGGTCAGTGTGATGTTGAAGCTCATGGCGTTACCTCGGACGCGGCGTTTTCTTTCAGCCTGAATTTGAGCACGACGGGGTTGTGATCGGAGCATTCAAAGAGCTCGTTTGCGACGTAACACGAAAGTACCTCGACGTTGTCGGAGACGATGAAGCCGTCCACCGTGGCCACGAAGCTCTCTCCGGGAATGTAGCCGGTGGCGCCGCTGCGATGGGTGGGCACGGGCTGCGCGGCGTCCAGCGAATCCACGAGCGTTATGCCCTCCGGGAACAGGCCGGTGTCGACGGGCTGCGCCCAGGGGCAGTCGCCGCCGTCGACGCCGAATACCGCGGCGGAATCGCCCAGCAGGTCCATGTTGAAATCGCCGCCGGCGACCACGCAGTTGCCGCTGTCGTACTCCGTTTTCATCTGCTCGAGCAGCGCCACGAGCTGCCGGGCGGGGATGGCCTCGTCGGAGATGCGGGGGGAGAGGTGCACGTTGAACAGGCACAGCTTGCGCCCGTCGTCGGTGGGGATGTGACACACGGAATAGCAGCGGTCCAGGTCCAGCAGTTTGTGCCAGTCGGTCTCCACGGGCAGGCTCACGCGCTCGGCGCGGAGGATGTCGCGGTTGGCGAAGGTCAGAAGCCCGGACTTGGCCGCCCCGATGGGCTGCTTTATCGGCAGGATCAGGTACGGCGAGTTGAGGTTCTGGACGTAGTAGGACTGGTAGTCGCCCAGCGTCTCCCGAATGACCTCCGCCTCGTCCACGCGCCAGGCGCGGTCCGACTTGCGGTCCACCTCCTGCAGGAGCACAAAGTCCGCCGCCTCCGCGTGGATGCGGTCCACGCAGTGTATGAGGTTGCCGAAAACGTGCTGCAGCGAGCGCGCGCGGGACTCCGTGCCGCCGTCCAGTATGGAGGCGTAATCCCGGTTGAACGCGCCGTAGCCCACGTTCCAGGTCAGGGCGGTGTAGGTCTGGTCGACCGGGGCGGGATTGCCCGTGCGTGTGGAGTGCTGCTCCGAGGCGTACGGCAGGCGGTGGTAGGTCATGAACACATAGGCCACATAGCCGCCCACGACGGCCACCGTCACGATCAGCAGCGCCTTCAACAGCTTCCCGAAAGCCCGCTTCGACTTGCTTCGCGCTTGCATGCTGTCCTCCCGCGTCAGTTGATCCTCAAGAGCATGGTGTGCTGGTCGTCCATCTCGATGGTCAGAAGGCCCTGCTTCTCCAGCGCCTTCATCACGTCGCTGAACCGCTTGAAGCCGATCTGTTTCTCCTCAAAGGCGGGGTAGTCGGTCTGTATGGACGCCTTGAGGATGGAGGGGTTCACGCGGTCAAAGCCCTCGTCCTTGAAGTGCTCAAGCGCCTGTTTGAAGGCGGGCAGCCAGTTGGACTTGTCCAGCTTGCCCTCATCGCCGTCGTCGGAAGACAGGCCGATCATCAGGCTGGAGTTCTCCATCCAGCTCGTCAGCTTCTCGGAATTCTTGGTGATCTGCTGCACCAGCTTGCCGAAGGTGGTGCAGCCGTAGCTGCGCTCGGAAAAGTCGGGGCGCAGGCGGTTCAAGGTGTCCTTCAACTCGCTGGCGTACATCTGCTCCTCGTCCTGGTCGGACACGATGGTCTCCACCTGGCTGACCAGCTCGTTGATGTCGCCGTCCAGCGCGGTGCGCTCCTCCTTGCGGCTCTTCTTGGGCTGGCGCTTCGCCACGGACTCCAGGAACACGAACTCGTTGCAGGCGTTGACGAATATGCCGCTGGCGGCCTCCGAACGGCTGATGCCCAGCACGAATTTGCCCATGCTCTTCAAACGGCCCACCAGCGGGGTGTAGTCGCTGTCGCCGGAGACGATGCAGAAGCTGTCGATCAACGGGTTGGTGTAGGCCACCTCCATGGCGTCGATCACCAGCTGGATGTCCAGGTTGTTCTTCTGCACCTTGCCCCACCGCAGGGAGGGCACCACGGCGAAGGTGTTGGACAGCAGGCACTGCTTTAGATCGGTGTAGCGGTCGGTGTAGCCGTACACCTTGCCCAGCAGTATGTCCCCGCGGATCTTCACCTTCTCGATGATGGAGAGCAGCAGCGATTCCTTCGCGCCCACGTTCTCCAGGTCCACAAATACGGCAAAATTGGATTTACTCATAGGATGATGCTCCTTGTATGGTCGATATTATGATTATAGCATAACCATGTCGGGGCGGAAAGTACATTAATATTAAAACGCGGCCGATCCGCCGTGGATCGGCCGCGCATGTCGTTAAACCTCTGCTACGGATTGCACTTCTTGCAGGGCTCATAGCCCTGGGCGATCAGCTCGGAGCGGCTGCCGGTGAACTTCTCCTTGTTCGCCTTCTTCATCTGCTTGATGGTGGCGCAGTCCTCCAGGTGGAACTTCTTGGTGGAGGTGTTGAGGATGTAGGTCTTGCGGCCCTTCTTCTGCGCGGGGGCGGTGACGGGCTGCTGCTTGTCCAGGTACTCGCCCAGGTACTTGACGTAGTTGTTGAGCGTCTTGTAGGTCTTGACGGCGGAGATCTCCGGCGCGTTGTAGGCAAACTGCACCTTGTCGCCGACGGCGTAGGTGCAGGTGTCCCAGTCGTACATGCCCGCGATCTCGCCGTAGAGGTTGCGAAGCTCGGTGTCGGCCTTGCCGGAGACGGTGTAGATGCGCGTCCTGTCCGACCACTGCATCGTGTCGGTGTCGGTCCCCTCCACGAACCAGCAGCCGATGAGCCCGGACTTGTTCTTGACGGACGCGGCCTTGTAGCCCGCGCGCTCGACGTAGGCGTTGACGTCGGCGACGGTCTCGGCCAGCGCGATGCCCGCGAGCAGCGCGACGGCCAGCAGCACGGCGATAATCCTCTTCATTAGGCATTTCCTCCTCATCCCAGTTGTTTGACAAAGCAGCGGCGGCGCTTGTGCTGGCGGGTGTTGAAGAACATCCACTGATGCTGCACCTTCTCGTTGGTCTCGAGCTGCGGGCCCGTCTCGGCGTGCTTGATGCCCAGCTTGTGGCAGCCCTTGAGGATGTGGTTCATCAACACGGCGTTGACGGCCTTGTCGCGGTACTCGGGCGTCACGGCCACCAGGAACAGGTCCAGCGTGTCGTTGACCTTGAGCGCCTTCAACACCCCGATCCAGCCCAGCGGGAACAGCCGCCCGTTGGACTTCTTCAGCGCGTCGGCCATGGAGGGCGCGGACACGCCGAAGGCCACCAGCTCATCCTTCTCATCCAGCACGAAGCAGGCGAAGTCCGGATTGATGAGGGGGATGAACTTCTTGGCGTAGCGCTTGATCTGGCGCTCGTTGAGCGGCACGGTGCCGTACAGGTTGGCGTAGGCCTCGTTGACCAGCCGGAAGACCTTCTCGATGATCGGCTGATAGTCCCTGCGGGAGCGCATGGGCGCGATGTGCAGCTTGGAGTAACGAAGCACGCGCTCGCTCAGCTTGTCGAGCCGCGTGACCATGCGCTCGTCGTAGGGCACGTCGATCAAAAGCTCGACCCAGTCCACGTCCTTGACGTAGCCCAGCCGCTCCAGATGCTCCCTGTAGTACGGGAAGTTGTAGTAGGTGATGAACATGCTCTTCTCGTCGAAGCCCTCGACCAGCATGCCCTCCCGGTCCAGGTCGGTAAACCCCAGCGGCCCGTGCACTTCGTCGCAGCCCTTCTCGCGGGCGTAGTCCTCCACGGCCTTGAACAGGGCCGAAGAGACCTCCGGATCGTCGATGAAATCCACCTGCGAAAAGCGCATGCGGTTGGTGTGCCACTTTTCGTTGGAGGCGCGGCTCAGTATCGCGCCGATGCGCCCGACGATCTCCCCGTCCCTGTACGCCAGGAAGCACTTGGCCTCGCAGTAGTCGAAGGCCGGGTTCTTCTTCGGGTTCCAGTCGTCCAGATCGTCGCCGTACATCGCCGGGATGAACTGCGGCACATCCTTGTAGAGCACGTTGACGTAGTTCACGAACCTGCGCAGCTCGCCCTTCGTCCTGACTTCCCTTACCTCAACCATGTCTTATACCTTCCCCTGTCATTGTATATTCCCTTCATTCAGACAGTATAGCATAAACGGGGGAAATGTGCAAACACAAATGACCCGCACATGGCGGGTCATGGCGCGGGTCACTTGACGACGCCCTTTCGGAGCATCACGTTGGCGTAGAGCGCGGATTCGCTGGAGGCGACGACGGCGTAGGCCTTCTTCGTCTCGTCGTAGAACTCAAAGCGCCCGATGTGGCCGATCTTCTTGCCGGGCTCGTGCTTCTCGACGATCTTCGCGTACTCGTCCCAGATGGGGGTCTCCACGTCGTCGCCCGGCACCACGGACATCAGCGTCACCGGCGCGTCCACGTAGGTGTCCAGCGGGAAGAACTGGAGGATGGCGTCCAGTATCTCCGGCACGGTGTGGCCGTCCAGCCGCACCAGCTTGCTGTCCTTGGCCATGGAGGCCGCGGGGAAGTTGCCGTCGCCGATCACCAGCGTGTCGCCGTGGCCCATCTCCATCATGATCTTCAAAAGCTCGGGGGTCAGTATGCTCGGGATTCCCTTCAACATGTCAATGCACGTCCTTTCGTGTGTATTGGAAACTGTTATCATTATATTATGACGGAGATGAAAAGTCAATAAAAAAAGCAGGGCGCGGGGCCCTGCACGGGTGCGGTCAGTCCTTTCGTTTGGCCATGATCTCCAGTATGCGCAAAAAGAGGTTGACGATGTCCAGGTACAGGTTGGCCGCCAGGTCGATGGCGTTGTCCACGGTGCGGGCGCAGGTGTTGGCCCGGGCCCAGTCGTAGCCGATGAACAGCGAGAAGATGCCCACGAAAATCCACTCGTAGACGGAGCTGTGGACGCGGAAGATCAGCGTGGTCACCAGCTCTGCGACGATGGTGACCAGCAGCCCGACGCCCAGCACGCGGCCCAGGCTCAAAAAGAAGCCGGGGAACACGGTGGCCAGGATCATGAACGACAGCGTGACGACGGCGGTGACCAGCACGGCGGATTTTACGATGCTCACCGGCACGCCGGTGACGCAGGCGCACACCACCACGCCGATGGGCAGGGCGATGAGGTTGTAGCCGATGAAGCTCAGTGCAGGGTTGTCCTTGTTGAGCAGCACGCTGCCCGCGATGACCAGCGCGAAGTAGCTCACCAGGAATATCAGCGGATTGATGTTGGCCATCATGCGGTTGATCTGCACGCCGAACAGCGTCACCATTACGTAGTTGAGCACAAAGCCCCACAGCAGCACGGCGCCGATGATCAGGTTGAAGCTGCGCTCCGAGATCTCCACCTCGCCGGCTTTCAGATAGCGTTTTTCTTCATATACTTTCGCGGAATTTCCGATTGCCATGAGTATAACCCCCTTTCACAGAGTGCATCATAGCAGCAAATCATTAACTGAGTATTACAAAACCGTGTGATTGCGGTCAAATCCGGTGCATAGCGTGGTATTGCGGACTGTTAAATGTGTTTCGGAGGCAAAACGCAACGGAGTTTTAGCATTGGCGTGTTAAAATAGAATCTGTATAAGTATGTGAAAGGCGGAAAACACCGATGAAAATAGTGGTACTCTGCGGCGGGCTGAGCATGGAGCGCAACGTCTCCATCACCAGCGGCACGCTGATCTGCCGGGCCCTCAGGGAGATGGGACACAAGGCCGTGCTCGTGGACATGTTCTACGGGCTGGAGGACATCGACACCCCGCTGGAGCAGCTCTTCGACAATCTGCCGCCGATCATGGACGCGCAGGTGGGCAGTCTGGAGCCCGACCTCAAGGCGGTCGTCGCCTCCCGGAAGTGGAAGAGCCCCAGCAAGGTCGGCAAGGGCGTGTTCGAGCTGTGCGCGCTCGCGGACGTGGTGTTCCTGGGGCTGCACGGCGCCTGCGGCGAGGACGGGCGCATCCAGGCGGCCTTCGACCTGATGGGCATTCCCTACACCGGCTCGGGCTACCTGGGCAGCGCCATCGCCATGGACAAGAACCTGACCAAGAAGCTGGCCGCCGCCGCGGGGATTCGCACGCCCCGCTGGCAGATGGTGTATTACGACCGGGGGGATTCGCTGATGCAGGCGTCCTCCGTGGGGCTGCCCTGCGTGGTGAAGCCCGTGGACAGCGGGTCCTCGATCGGCGTGGCCATCGCCACGACGCCCGAGGAGCTCTCCGCGGCGCTGGAGATGAACCGGCCGCTGGGGCGGTGCATCGTGGAGCAGTACATCAAGGGTCGGGAGATCGACGTGGGCGTGTTGAAGGGCGCCGCCCTGCCGTCCATCGAGATCCGGCCGAAGCACGGCTTCTACGACTACGTGAACAAGTACCAGGCCGGGGCCACGGTGGAGCTGTGTCCCTCGCCGATCGAGTCCGCCATCGAGAAGGAGCTTCGGCGCATGGCGGAAAAGGTGCACGCGCTGCTGGGCCTCGAGGGGTATTCGCGCTCCGACTATATGGTGGATGAGGACAACAACGTGTACTTCATCGAGATGAACACCCTGCCGGGCATGACCCCCACCAGCCTGATGCCGCAGGAGGCCGCCGCCGTGGGCATCGACTACAAGGCGCTGTGCCAGACGATACTGGACGACGCGCTGGAGAGGAGCAAGGACGCATGAAGCCCTTTTATGTGAAGGACGCCGTGGCTGCCTGCGGGGGCCGCTATGTGGGGCCGGAGGATGCGCTCATGCGCGAGGTGCGGTTCGTCACCAGCGACAGCCGCACCGCCGCCGAGGGCGCGCTGTTCGTGGCCTTCGTGGGCGAGCGCGTGGACGGGCACCGGTTCATGGCAGACTGCCTCAAAAAGGGCGCGGCGTGCTGCGTGTCCGAGCGGGAGCCCGTCGACGAGACGGAGACGCCCTGCATCGTGGTGGACTCGTCGCTTCGGGCCATCGGGGCCATCGCGGCGTGGCACCGCAGCCGGTTCGACATCCCCGTGATCGGCGTCACCGGGTCGGTGGGGAAGACCACCACCAAGGAGATGATCGCCGCGGTGCTGTCCGTGCGCTTCAACACCCACCGCACGGAGAAGAACTTCAACAACGAGCTGGGCGTACCGTGGACGCTGCTCAGGCTGGACGACGAAAACCAGGTGTCCGTGGTGGAGATGGGCATCAATCGCTTCGGCGAGATGCGCCGCCTGACCCATATGGTGCGGCCCACGGTCGCGGTGTTCACGCTGATCGGCGACGCGCACCTGGAGTTCCTGGGCGACCGGCCCGGGGTGCTGCGGGCCAAGGGCGAGATCTTCGAGGGCATGGACGCAGACGGCCTGGCGGTTTTAAACGGCGACGACCCGCTGCTTCAGGCGTGCCGTCCCGCCATGCGCCGGGTCACCTACGGCAAGGCCCCCACGAACGACGTGTGGGCCGACGACATCCGGCTGGACGGCGTCGACGGCCTGCGGTTCACCGTGCGCCATCCGGAGGGGTCGTTTGAGGCGCGGATCGCCGAGTACGGCGCACACCTGGTGTACGCGGCGCTGGCCGCGGCGGCGGTGGGCCTGGCGCTGGGCATGACCGGCGCGGAGATCGCCGAGGGCTTCAGGCGTTACAGGACCGTGGGCAACCGCGCGCGGGTGATCGAGGCCGACGGCATGCGCATCGTCAGCGACTGCTACAACGCCAATCCCAACTCCATGCGCGCCGCCATCGACTCGCTGGCGGGCATCCCGGGCCGGAAGGTCGCCGTACTGGGCGACATGCTGGAGCTCGGGGACGCCTCCGAGGCGCTGCACCGCGGCGTGGGCGAATACGCCGCGCACGGCGGCGTCGACCTGGTGATCGGCTGCGGCAGGCTGGCGAAGGCCGTCGCCGAGGGCGCGGAAGCCGCGGGCGCAAGGGCGCTCTACTACGCCGACAGGGACGCGCTGATCGCCGATTTGCCGAATATCCTCCGCCCCGGCGACGTCGTGCTGGTCAAGGCCTCGCACAGCCTCGCGTTCGAGAAGATCGTGGAGGCGCTGGCCGGACAGCGGTAGTTTTGAAAATTGGTAAAACTCTAATTGACGAAGCGGAAAAAATATATTAAAATAGATGCGGGAGGAATATCACATACTCTGGTCCGACATGGAGGAAGTGTATCACCTCGATCTAATTACACAGGGGGAGGAAATCAAATGATTATCATCGGCGAGAAGATCAACGGCTCCATTCCGATTGTGGCGGATGCCATCGCCCGCAGGGACAGCGAGTTCATCAAAGCCCGCGCCAAGATGCAGGAGGACGCCGGGGCGACCTTCATCGACTGCTGCGCGTCCGTGCCCGAGGCCCAGGAGGTCGAGACCCTCAAGTGGATGATCGACTGCATCCAGGAGGTTTCCGACCTGCCCATCTCCGTGGACAGCCCCAGCGCCAAGGTGCTCTCTGAGGCCTACAAGTTCTGCAAGAAGCCCGGCCTGTTCAACTCCGTGTCCGGCGAGGGCGACAAGATCGACATCATCTTCCCGATCATGAAGGAGAACCCCGGCTGGCAGTGCATCGCGCTGTGCTCCGACGACACCGGCATCCCCAAGAACGCCGCCGATCGCCTGAAGGTGTTCGACAAGATCATGGCCAAGGCCAAGGAGTACGGCATCAGCCCCTCCCGCCTGCACATCGACCCGCTGGTGGAGATGCTGTGCACCTCCGAAAACGGCATCGAGACGAACACCGAGGTCATCTCGACCATCCGCGAAAAGTATCCCAGCATCCACATCACCGCCGCCGTGTCCAACATCTCCTTCAACCTGCCGGTGCGCAAGATGGTGAACCTGGGCTTTACGGTGCTGGCGATGAACGCCGGCCTGGACAGCGCCATACTCGATCCCACCAACCGGGATATGATGGGCGTCATATTCGCCACCGAGGCGCTGCTGGGCGAGGACGACTACTGCATGGAGTACATCTCCGCCTATCGCGAGGGCCTGTTCGGGCCCAAGAAGGACTGAAACAGCGACGATAAACAACAATGATACAAGCCTTTCCGGCCGGTGAATCCGCGCCGGAAAGGCTGTATTGGTATGGAATGATACAGGGAGGCCGCCATGGAATATCATGTGAACTACATCGCCGAGGGCAAATGCGTGACCGTCCCGGCGGGAACGACGCTTCTGGAGGCCCAGCGGCTTGCGGGGCTGCCCGCCGACGCGCCCTGCGGCGGCAGGGGGACCTGCAAAAAGTGCGCCGTGGAGTACCGCGGGGCGGGGGAGGCCGCCTGGCAGCGCGAGCTGGCCTGCCGCGTGACGGTGGACCGGGACATGGAGGCGCGGCTGTTGCGCGGCGGCGAGAAGCTGCAGGTGCTGACCGGCAGCGCGACCGCCGAAGGACAGGCGTGGGATCCCATGGTGCAGTGCCGCCCGATCCACGTGGCCCCCTGCGCCCGGGGCGACAGCACCGCCGACTGGTCCCGGCTGTGCGCCGCGCTGGGCGGCGGGCCGTGGCAGGTGAACATGAAGCTGTGCCGGGACCTGGGCGCGCTGCTCAAGCGCGCGGGGGGCGACGTGTGGGGGGTGACCGCCGGGGACCGTGTGCTGGACGTGCGCGCGGAGGAACCGCGGGTGTGCGTCACGGCCTTCGACCTGGGCACGACGTCCATCGCGGCGTACCTCATAGAGGTCAGCGACGAAAAGCGGCAGATCGTCGCCGGCATGCGCAATCCCCAGGCCCAGTACGGCGGCGACGTGATCTCCCGCGCGGACTACGCGCTGGAGCACGGCCCGCAGGCGCTGGCGGACTGCGCGCGGGAGGCCATCGACGGCCTGCTCGGGCGCATGTGCGAACAGGCGGGCATCGCCCGCGACAATGTGTACGCCGTGCTGCTGGCGGGCAACACCGCCATGCACCACCTGTTCCTGGGCATCTCACCGGATTCGCTGGTGCACGCGCCCTACAATCCGGTCATCAGCGAGCCGCTGGACCTCTCCGCGGCCCACTGCGGCCTACGCGGCCATCCCGCCGCACGGCTGTACCTGCTGCCGGTGATCGGCGGCTTCGTGGGCGCGGACACCGTGGGCTGCCTGATCGCCGGGGACTGGCTTGAGCGGGAGAAGCTGACGCTGATGATCGACATCGGCACCAACGGGGAGCTGGTGCTGGGCGACAAGCGCCGCCGCATCGCCTGCTCCACCGCCGCGGGGCCCGCCTTCGAGGGCGCGAAGATCACCTGCGGCATGCGCGGCGCGGAGGGAGCCGTCGACCACGTTTGGCTGGAGGACGGGACCCTGCGCTGGCACGTGCTGGGCGACGTGAAGCCCGTCGGCATCTGCGGCTCCGGGCTGGTGGACCTGGTGGCGATGCTCTTGCAGTCCGGGGCCATGGACGACAGCGGCCGCCTCGAGGACGGGGACCGCTACGACCTCGGGGACACCGGCGTCTACATCACCCAGAAGGACATCCGCGAGGTGCAGCTCGCCAAGGCCGCCATGGCCGCGGGCATCGTGCTGATGGCGGAGAAGCTGGGGGTTCAGATTGAAGATATCGAGGAGGTCGACATCGCCGGGGCCTTCGGCAACTACATCGACCCGGACAACGCCTGCGCCATCGGGCTGATCCCCGGAGCGCTGAGGCAGCGCATCGTGCCCGTGGGCAACGCCGCGGGCGAGGGCGCGCGTCGCGCGCTGATCAACCGCGCCGCGTGGCGCGCCGGCGAGACGCTCGCCCGCCATACCGAGTTCCTCGAGCTCGCCACCATGCCCCAGTTCCAGGATGAGTTCGTCGATCAGCTGGCGTTTCCGGAAATATAGAAAAATCCATTGACAAATCGTGGTGACAGGTATATAATTACATATGAACAGATGATCATATGTTTGGAGGTGATGGCGTGCAGGAGCGCATCGAGTGCTGCGAGGAGCACTGCGTACACCCGGAGATCCTCGAGCACGTAAAGCTGGAGATGCCCGACGAGGAGGCGCTCTACGACCTGGCGGAGCTTTTCAAGGTGTTCGGCGACACCACGCGCATCCGCATACTGTACGTGCTGTTCGAGTCGGAGATGTGCGTGTGCGACATCGCGGAGCTTCTGAACATGTCCCAATCGGCGATATCCCACCAACTGCGGGTGCTCAAGCAGGCCAAGCTGGTGGGCAACCGGCGGGAGGGCAAGACCATCTACTACTTCCTGGCGGACGATCATGTGCGCACGATCATCGGCCAGGGCATGGAGCACATCGAGGAATGAGAGGGAGGATAAGACGATGAAGAAGACCTACAAGATCGACGTGGACTGCGCGAACTGCGCGAACCTGATGGAAGAGGCCGCGAAGAAGACCCCCGGCGTGGCGGGCTGCGCGGTGAGCTTCATGACCCTCAAGATGAAGGTGGAGTTTGAAGAGGGCGCGGACGTCGACAAGGTGATGCAGGCCGTGCGGGATAACTGCAAGAAGGTGGAGCCGGACTGCGAGGTGTTCCTGTAAATTGAAATTTGCGAAGCAAATTTCAATTTGGAGGGATTAGGGATTAGGGACTAGGGATTAGGATATGCCGCTACCGCCGTTTCTGATGAAATCCCTGGATTAATAAACGCGGCAGCCACTATTTCTAATCCCTAATCCCTAGTCCCTAATCCCTCTCCGTTCTCCATGAACGGATGAAAGGTCGTGCCGGTATGAACCAGAAGCAAAAGAACCTGTTGATTCGCATCATCGTTGCCGCCGTGTTTTTCGTGCCGCTGTACCTGATCTCCGAGGGCTTGGTGAAGGTCGCCCTGCCGCAGTGGGCGCTGATCGCATTGTTCCTGATCCCGTACCTGACGGTGGGTTACGACATCCTCCGCAAGGCGTTTCTGGGCATCAAGAACGGCAAGGTGTTCGACGAGTGCTTCCTGATGACCGTCGCCACCGTGGGCGCGATTGCCCTGGGCGAGTACGGCGAGGGCGTGGCGGTCATGCTCTTATATCAGGTGGGCGAGCTGTTCCAGAGCTACGCCGTGGGCAAGAGCCGCCGCAACATCTCGGAGCTCATGGACATCCGCCCGGACTACGCCAACATCGAGGGCGAGGACGGGTCATTGGAGCGCGTGGATCCCGACGAGGTGGAGGCCGGGTCGGTGATCGTGGTACAGCCCGGCGAGAAGGTGCCCATCGACGGCATCGTGATCGAGGGTTCCTCCGCGCTGAATACCGCTGCGCTGACCGGCGAGTCGAAGCCCCGGGAGGTCACGGTGGACGACCAGGTGCTGTCCGGGTCGATCAACATGTCCGGCGTGCTGAAGCTGCGCACCACAGCGGAGTTTGACGAATCCACGGCGTCGAAGATCCTCGATCTGGTGGAAAACGCGGCGTCCCGCAAGTCGAAATCGGAGAACTTCATCTCCAAGTTCGCCCGGGTCTACACGCCGTTTGTGTGCTACGCGGCGCTGGCGCTGGCGCTCATGCCGCCGCTGTTCATCATGATCACGAAGATCGGCATGGCGGGGTACGCCTCCATCGGCGAAGTGTGGCGCGACTGGGTGCTGCGCGCGTGCACGTTCCTGGTGATCTCGTGCCCCTGCGCGGTGGTGATCTCTATACCGCTGAGCTTCTTCGCGGGGCTGGGCGGGGCCAGCAGCCAGGGCATACTGATCAAGGGCTCGAACCATCTGGAGACGCTCTCCGAGGTCACCACGGTGGCGTTCGACAAGACCGGCACCATCACCAAGGGCAGCTTTGAGGTCACCGAGGTGCACCGCAATCCCATCGAGGCCGCGAAGCTGATCGAGTACGCCGCGCTGGCGGAGTGCCACTCCAGCCATCCCATCAGCGTCTCCCTGCGAAGCGCCTATGGCCGCAGGCTGGACGCCAACCGGGTGACGGACGTGCAGGAGATCAGCGGCCACGGCATCACCGCGAAGGTGGACGGCGTGGACGTGGCCATCGGCAACGAAAAGCTGATGAACCGGCTGGGGATCGGCTTTCAGTACTGCCATCACGTGGGCACGGTGCTGCACATGGCGGTGGCGGGGGAATACGCCGGGCACATCGTCATCGCAGACGAGTTAAAGGAGCACTCGAAGGAGGCCATAGCCCAGCTCAAGAAGGCGGGCGTCCAGCGGACCGTGATGCTCACCGGCGACACCGAAGAGGTCGCCGCCGCCGTGGCAAAGGCGGTCGGGCTGACCGACTACCGCGCCGGGCTGCTGCCGCAGGACAAGGTGGCCTGCGTGGAGGAATTGTTGAAGGAATGTAGCGGTAACAAGCGACTGGCCTTCGTGGGCGACGGCATCAACGACGCGCCGGTATTGTCCCGCGCCGACATCGGCATCGCCATGGGCGCGCTGGGTTCGGACGCCGCCATCGAGGCCGCCGACGTGGTGCTGATGGACGACGATCCCATTAAGATCGCCAAGGCCATACGCATCTCCCGGAAGTGCCTGGGCATCGTGAAGCAGAACATCGCCTTCGCGCTGATCGTGAAGGGGCTTTGCCTGCTGCTGGGCGCGCTGGGATTCGCCAACATGTGGGTGGCCATCGTCGCCGACGTGGGCGTGATGATATTGGCCGTGCTCAACGCCATAAGATGTCTGTTCGTGAAGAACCTGTGATAACAAAAGGGGCTGTCGTGCGACGGCCCCTTTTTTGGCTCTTCACGGAAAGTTGTGGGATTCGAGCCAAGCGAGAGGCAGAGCGAGGTAGCGGATGAGGGTGAAGAAGTACTCGTCATCCCTGTAGCCATA
>CADASI010000045.1 GCA_902790525.1 uncultured Eubacteriales bacterium | reverse complement strand
AGTGGCGTTTTTTGTTTTGCAACTCAATTATACCACTTACTGCTGGGATTTGTCTCTCTCTTTTGCGTCCTGATCCCTTCCTCATACGGAAACTCAAGCCCTCTCCCCCCTTGCCTTATCCCGAAACGCCTGCTATAATTAATAGGTAATTATCAACGAAAGGAATCATCGTCATGGATAACGTCTACGCTATTGCCGCGGGGGAGATCGCGCGGGAGGCGGGGCAGTTTTTGAAGCACTTTTCGGACGGCCACAGGCTGGCGGTGGAGAACAAGGGCTGCGACTTCGACTTCGTGACCAACGCGGACCGGGAGTCGCAGCGGCTGATCGCGTCCCGCCTGAAGGCGCGCTTTCCGGAGCACCGCTTCGTGGGCGAGGAGGACGGCCTGTCCGATGCCGAGGTGGCCGAAATCCTCAAAAGCGGCGACTATTGCTGGGTGTGCGACCCGCTGGACGGCACGGTCAACTACATCCACCACCTGGGACTCTACGCCACCTCCATCGGCCTGGTGAAGGACGGCGTCGCCGTCGCGGGGGCCATCTACCTGCCGGAGCCGGACGAGCTGTTCGTCGCCGCCCGGGGCGAGGGCGCCACTCTTAACGGCAGGCCCATCCACACCACCGGTTGCGCGGACCTGCGCCACGCCTTCGTGTCCGCGGACGTGGCGGCCGCCGACCTGTCCCGACGGGACGAGAACCTGGAGCGCATCAAGCGCGTGGGGCTGGCCGTGGGCGGCCTGCGCATCGAGGGCTCCGCCTGCGTGTGCATCGCCCAGACCGCCTGCGGGCGGCAGGACGCCTACTGGAACCTGGGCCTGCACGCCTGGGACGTGGCCGCGGGCATCGTGATTTTGGAGGAGGCCGGCGGCGCGGTGGCGAACGTGTTCGCCGGGCCCTTCGGCTTCGACATGAAGCGCGGCTTTTTGTGCGCGGCCTCCGGGCAGCTCGTGGAGGCCTTCGGCGAGGTCGTGAAGCGGTGAAGGGGTTCAGGGATCGCTGGCTCGCCCCGCCGGAGCCGGATTACGCCGCGGCAGGGGACCTGCTGCGGGTCGTGTGCATCATGATGGTGGGCTGGTATCACATCTGGCAGCAGTCCTGGCTGAGTCCCGCGCTGAAGCTCGGCGGGCGCTGGCTGGACTTCACCCCTGGCGTGCGCGCGGGCTACATGTTCGTGGACATGATGCTGGCGCTGTCGGGCTTTCTGTGCTACCTGCCCTACGCCGACGGCAAAGAGCGCCCCGCCGGGGAGTTCTACCTGCGGCGGGCGCTGAGGATACTGCCCAGCTACTGGCTGTCGCTTCTGGTGATGCTGGTCTTTGCGCTGAGGGACCCCGGCTTCACCGACGCGCCCCGGCTGTGGCTGGACCTGCTGGCCCACCTGGGGTTTGTGCAGAACCTGTGGGGCTTTTCCTACACCGCTACCCGCATGAACGTGGTGCTCTGGACGCTGGCGGTGGAGGTGCAGTTCTACCTGCTGCTGCCCGTGCTGGCCCCGGTGTTCAAAAAGCGCCCCCTGCTCACCTACGTCGCCATGACCGCGGCGGGGCTGAGCTTCATGTTCCTGTGGACGGCCCCCATGCAGGACACCACGCTGTACGTCAACCGCCTGCCCAACATGCTGGTGGTGTACGCCAACGGCATGCTGGCGGCCCACGCATACGTCCGGCTGTGCAGGGCGGAGAAGCGGCGCGGGTGGATCGCGCTGACGGGGCTTGCGCTCATGGCCGCCGCCGTGTGGACCGCGTGGCTGATCCTGACGCGGCAGGCCCGGGTGTCGGGCTACGACGCCCTGCGGCTGGGGCAGCTCAAGTGGCGCTGGCTGTTCTCGCTGTGCGCGTCGGCGTTTTTGCTGGGCGGCAGCGTGACCTTCGCACCCGTAAGAGCCGCGATCTCCAACCGCGTCATACGCTTCCTGTCCGGCATTTCCTTCAATTTCTACATCTGGCACCAGTGGCTCGCGGTGATGCTCAAGCGGTGGCGCATCCCCGCCTATCAGGCCGCCGAAAATCCCAACATGGCCGGGGAGATGCCCTGGCAGCGCCACTATACCCTGCTGTGCTTCGCCGCGGCGCTGGCGCTGGCGACCCTCGTCACGTACCTGGTCGAGAAGCCCGGCGCGCGGCTGGGGAGAAGGCTGTACGAAAAGCTCCGGGACGGGGAGGCGTGATCCCCCGCCCCGGACGCTCATTTTACAGTGACGCAATAGGATTTTTGGCCGATTTGGAATGCGTTCGCCAGGGCGTAACCATTAAAGTAACGAAACGCTGCTATAATAAAGGAAGGATATAATAGGTATGATCGGCGGGATGGGCGCAGGCTGTCGCCCGGGCCGGTCGATCTTCCGCATGCCGCCCCCGGGCGTGCCGCCTGTCGCCGCGTTTTTTCTTGTTATTGTCAAGATTGCGGGCCTTCCGTAAACCCCGCCGCGATTGACAGCATTTTTGCCGGGGTGTATAATGATAGCGGTAAAATATGCGGAAATATGCTTTATACCTGCGCGGATAAGGCTTCGTTTTGTATAAGGACGGGGCGTCGCCGCGCGGAGGAGTCGCTTGGTGGCATACCGGGGCGGGCGCGGCGCCCGATCCGGCGGAAAGGCGCGACGATGAAGAAACACCTCTCGACAATCCTGCTGATATTCATACTGCTGTTGGGCGTGGCAATACTGCTGTACCCGACATTGAGCGATTACTACAATTCCTTCCACCAGTCCCGCGCCATCGCCAGCTACATCGAGCAGATGGAGGCGGTGGACCCGGTGAGCTACGAAAAGGAGTGGAATCGCGCCAGGGAATACAACGAGGCGCTGACGAAAAAGCCCAACCGCTTCATGCTCAGCGAGGAGGATTACGCGCACTACGAGACCCTGCTGAACCTCACGGGGTCCGGCATCATGGGCTACATCGAGGTGCCGAAGATCGACTGCACGCTGCCGATCTACCACGGCACGGACGAGGCGGTCCTGCAGATCGCCGTCGGCCACATCGAGGGCACCAGCCTGCCCATCGGCGAGCCCGGCACCCACGCCGTGCTCTCGGGCCACAGGGGCCTGCCCAGCGCCAAGCTGTTTACCGACCTGGACAAGATGGAGATCGGCGACCTGTTCGTCATTCGCGTGCTGGACGAGATCATGACCTACGAGATCGATCAGATACTGATCGTGCTGCCCGAGGAGCTGGACGCCCTGGCCATCGATCCCGAGCAGGATTACTGCACGCTGGTCACCTGCACCCCCTACGGCGTGAACACCCACCGCCTGCTGGTGCGCGGCCGCCGCACGGAGAACGCCGAGCTGGAGCGGATCATCAAGGTCGTGGCCGACGCCACGCAGGTCGATCCCCGGCTGATGGCGCCGATCTTCGCGGCGCCGATGCTGCTGGTGCTGTTCATCATCATGATGATCAGGACCGGGCGCAGGAACCGCAGGATCAAGCGCGGATGACGGGCCGAAAGCACGGATTCGGAGGCGTCAATGGCAGTTAAGGGAGCGCGCCTGAGCGCGCGCCGCGCCTGGGCCGGGCGGAGGCAAAGCGACTGGGTGCCCTCGGCCGAGAACGCGGAAAAGGAGATCCGGCGCGCGCGAAAGGCGCGCTACCGCCGGCACCGGCGGAAGGTGTTCATGCTCATCGTGGCGCTTTCGCTGGCGCTGGGCTATCTGGTTTACAGCCAGGGCTTTATGCTGGTCAGGATCGAGGGCACGGGCATGAGCCCCACGCTGCAAAGCGGCGCGATGGTGCTCTGCTTCAAACAGGCGGCGCTGGACAAGCTGGTGGGCATCATCCCCGAGGATATGCGCCGCGTCGGCCGGAACGATTTGGTGCTCATCAACTACTACGTGCCGCCGGACGGCGAAACCAGCCGGCAGATGCGCTCCGCGATGCTGGTCAAGCGCGTCATCGGCCTGGGCGGCGATCAGATCGACACCGGCGGGGACGAGATCATCGTCAATCGGGAAGAGACCGCGGGCAGGCTGATCTACAGCGACTTGGTGTATCCCGTGGTGGTGCCCACCGGGCGCATGTACGCCCTGGGCGACAACCGGGCGCTCTCGGTGGACAGCCGTCAGCGCGGCTTCGGCATGGTGGCGGAGGCGGACGTGATCGCGCGTCCGGCGCTGGTGGTCTGGCCGGTGTACGCCATGGGCCTGGTGGAATGATAATATGTCTAAGGCGATAAGTATACTGATCGTGGTGGTATTGATCTCCGCAATCGCGATGCTGCTCTACCCCACCGTCAGCGACCAATACAATCTGTTCCTCAACAACCGCAGGATACTCTCCTACACCCGCCAGGTGGAGACGGTCGATTCGTCGGCCAACGCGGAGATGCTGGAGGCGGCGCGTGCGTACAATGATCTGATGAGAAACACGAAGGTCAAGGACGCCTTCGACGCGGCCGCTGCGGAATCCTCGGCGGAGTATCAGTCCCTGCTCAATCCGAACGGGGACGGCATCATGGGGATCATTGAGATACCCCGGATCGGCGTGCGGCTGCCGGTGTTTCACGGCACCGGGGAGGTCGGGCTTTCCCAGGGCGCGGGGCACATGGAGGGCACCAGCCTGCCGGTGGGCGGCGAGAGCACCCACTGCGGCATCGCCGGTCACAGGGGCCTGCCCAGCGCGAAGCTGTTTTCCGATCTCGACCAGATGCAGCGCGGCGACGTGATCTACCTGAACGTGCTGGGCGAGCTCATGGTCTATCAGGTGGATCAGATCTCGGTGGTGCTGCCCCACGAGACGGACTACATGTCCATCATCGAGGGCGGGGATTACCTGACGCTGGTCACCTGCACGCCCTACGGCGTGAACAGCCACCGGCTCCTGGTGCGCGGAAAGCGCGCCGATCTGGAGGACCTGGTGGACGTGCTGGCCTTCGGGGACAGCGCGGAGAAGACACCGGACTGGCAGGGCGCGCTGGTGTGCGCCGCGCCGGTTATCGCGGTCGGGCTGCTGCTGATGCTGCTGATCCGGCCCAAACGCAAATTTGGCCTGAAGAATCCGAAACGATGACATAATGGGGGATGCTGGTATGACAAAGAGGATTCGGAAACTGTTGGGGTACCTGTTGATCGCGTGCCTGCTGCTGTCCGGCGTCTCCGCGCTGGCGGAGACGGGCAAGATCACGTTCACGGTACCGAAGGACGTGGAGAAGGGCTTCACGAATCCGAAAGGGATCAAGTTCGAGATTTACCGCGTCGCTGAGCCCACCGGCACGGGCTCCGCATGGGGTCCGACGGCGGATTTCTCAAAAATGGCGTTTCCCGAAGTGGAGCCCGACAAGGACGGCAAGCGCGAATGGAGCGCTGGCCAGGTGGAAACCATGGTCAAGCAGATCGAAGACGCGCTCGAGGGCAAAACCTACGCCAATCCGCCTGAGACCGATGAGAACGGCACCATCGTGTTCAATAATCTTAAAGCCGGCATCTATTACATAAGGAAGAGCCCGAACTCCCGGCCGAAGAAGCTGTCTGTCGAAGGTTCTCTGATCGCCGTGCCTTCCCTGAACGCCCAGGCACCCAACACGCCCTATGATATGACCGTAAGGGCCAAGAGTGTTTACACCCCGCCCGGAAAGACCCAGATCACGGTCACCAAGGTCTGGATAGACGACAGCGACTTCGACGGAATGCAGCCCAAGTCCATCACCGTCCATCTGCACCGCCTGTTGGGCGACAAAGAGGATAAGGACTTTGACGATCTGGAAGGCAACGCGCAGGTCCTGAACGCCGAAAACAGCTGGAAGCATACCTGGTCGGATCTCGAGGCCGAGGATGAAAACGGCGTCCCCTACACCTACAGCGTCACCGAGGATACGGTCGCCAATTATGACGCCCCGGTCATCGCGACCAGCAAAGACGGCAAGAGCATCACCGTCACCAACTCGCACACGCCCGAGTACGGCGCGATCAGGGTCGAAAAGTCCGTGCAGCTCAACGGCGCCGCGACCACCGGCAAGCAGGCGGACGGCACGTTCAAATTCACCATTACCGGGCCTACGGACATCAAGGAGCCCAAAAAGCAGAATGCGGATAACTATCTTTCCGAGGTTCCCTTTGAGATCGCCATCGCCGACGGCAAGGCCAGCTCCTGGTCCCGCGACAGGCTGATGCCCGGCACCTACAAGATCAAGGAGATCACCGACGGCCTGCCCGAGGGCATGAGCGTGGTCGGCGAAGCGGAGCGCTCCGTCGAGGTCAAGGCGGGCTCCACCGCCACAAGCCCCGTCACGGTCAGCTTTGTCAACAACCAGGTCACCGGCAGCCTGAAGATCGTCAAGAAGGTCACCGTGGACGGCAAGGAGACCACCGGCAAGCAGGTGGACGGCACCTATAACTTCACCGTGACCGGCCCGAGCTACCCCAATGGCAAAAACGTCACGATCAAGATCACCAACGGTAAGTCCAATTCCGTGCAGCTTGACGACCTGAAGTTCGGCGAGTATAAGGTCGAAGAGGACACAAAGAAGCTGCCCAGCGGGGTGACCTGTACGGAGGGCAAGGACGGCTACAAGAAGGCCGTGACGGTGTCGCACACCGCCGCGAACCCGCTGGAGTTCTCGTTCACCAACAACTACAAGACGCCGAACAACCCGCCGTCCACCCCGCCGACGACCACCACCCCGCCGACGACCACCGAGCCGCCGACGACCACCCAGCCGCCGACGACCACCCAGCCGCCGGAGGAGACGCCCGTGGAGGTCAACGTCAGCGGCGCGAAGGTCTGGCGCGACAGCAACAACGAGCATAAGATCCGCCCGGCCTCCATTACCGTCGAGCTGCTGCGCAACGGCGAGGCGATCAACAGGATCACCGTCAGTGGCGGCAGCACCGCCGGCCGCTGGAATTACAGCTTCGGCAACCTGCCCAAGCTGGACGCCAACGACAGGGCATACAGCTATACCGTGCGCGAGATCGAGGTTCCCGGCTATAATTCCTCCGTCAGGGGCACCAGCATCATCAACGATCTGATTCCCAGGACGCCCAAGGAGTACACCAGCCTGAGCGGCCGCAAGGACTGGAAGGACGAGGACGACAAGGACGGGAAGCGCCCGAATTACATCGTCGTCAACCTGCTGCGCAACGGCAGGAAGGTCGAGAGCCGCACCGTCACCGCGACCAACGGCTGGCAGTTCTCCTTCCAGAACATCCCGGTGGACGACGGCTACGGCAACCTCTACACCTACACCCTGAGCGAGGACGCCGTGTCCGGCTATTCGGGCCGCGTCGACGATTTGATCGTGACCAACAGCCTCCGCCCCGAGAAGAAGGAGCTGACGGAGCTTGGCGTGTACGGCACGCCGCTGGCCGGCTTCGACGAGGGCGAGCTGGAGGATCTGATGGAGCTGAGCGAGTACGGCACGCCGCTGTGGGGCCGTCCGCTCAAGACCGGCGACGAGCTGCCGCTGTATCCCATCGTGTTCGGCGGCATCGGCGCGGTGGCGCTGATCGCCCTGGTCGTGCTGATGGTCGTCAACAAGAAGCGCAAGAACAATACGGTCTAAACCAACATCCCTGTGATGCCGCGTCCTGTGGCGCGGCATCATTTGTGAAAACCGCTTTCAAGGATATCAAGTATGAAGATTCTCAAGGTGCTGCTGATACTGATCGCTGTGGCGTGCATCGGCGTGGCGCTGTCCTACCCCATCCGCTACAAGCTGGAGCTGGACAGCAACAACAACGAGCTGGAGGAGCTGTCCAACATGCGCCGACAGGTCATGGCGGAACAGCACATCGGCATGGACGCCGGTGAGCAGACGCCGGAGGAAGCGCCCCCCGAACAGGCGCAGGCCCCGGAGGCGACCGGCGAACCGGCCCCGGAAACCCCCGAACAGCCGGAAACCCCCGCCCAGACGGAAGCCGCCCGGCCGGAAGCTCCCGCGCAGACGGAGGAGGCGGTCCAGCCGGAGGCGGCCCAGCCGGACGCGGTGACCCAGCCGCCGGAATTGCCCGCGCAGACGGAGGCCGCGGCCCAGCCGGAAGCCCCCGCGCAGACGGACGCCGCGCAACCACAGCCGGACGCGGTGACACAACCTCCGGCGGATACGGTGACACAGCCGCCGACAGATACGGTCACCCAGCCGCCGACGGATACAGTCACCCAGCCTCCGGAGACGGACGCGGTCACCGTGCCGCCGGTCACGCCGACGCCGGGCCTCATGGACCTGCTGCTGGACGACGCCTTCATATCGACGCCCACGCCGCGCGCCACCAGCACGCCGACGCCGACGCCCGGGCCCACCCCCTCGCCCACGCCGGACCGCACCATCCGCAACGGCCCGTCCACCTACAAGGACAAGCAGAAGATCAGGCTGGACGAGAACAGCATACTGCCGGAGCTGAAGGACATCTACGCGCTCAACAACGACCTGGTGGGCTGGCTCTACATCGACGACACCAACATCGACTACCCGGTGGTGCAGTCAGAGGATCGCACGTTCTACCTCAGCCACGATTTCTACGGCAGGAGCAACGCCAACGGCCAGATCATACTGGAGGACAAGTGCGACCCCTACACCCCCAGCTACAACCTGGTGCTGAGCGGGCACCACATGAACAGCGGCGCGATGTTCGGCCGCCTGGGAAAATACAAGGACAAGGCCTACTGGGAGACCCACAAGATCGTGGAGTTCGACACGCTGATGGCGCGCAAGCGCTACGTCATATTCGGCGCGTTCTATTCCGCCGACTACAACGAGAACGAGGAGGGCTTCCGTTACAGCGCGGACATACAGTACAAGCTGGACGCCGACATGTGGCTTGGCGAAATCAAGGCCAACCAGATCTATGACACCGGCGTGGAGGCCGAGTTCGGGGATGAATTTATCACACTGACCACCTGCGACCACTCCAGGCGGCACAACGGCCGCTTTGTGGTGGTGGCGAGGCGCATTCGGGAAGGAGAGAAGATCCTATGAAGAGACTGATTGCTCTGGTTTTGGCAGGTCTGATGGTGCTTGGCGGCGCGTGTCTCGCGGCGGAGTGGCCCCAGGGACGCAGCGCGGCGCAGCCCTATTCCCAACTGCCCGAGGTGAATCTGTCGGAGACGATAGGCTACATCATGCTGTTCCCGCGCGCCAAGCTGCCGGCGTCCCGCTACTGCGGCGTGCTGGCCATGTTCCTGCCCCGCGAGGACCTGGAGCTGGGCGAGGGCATGGTGCATCTGTATGAAAAGGTGGAGGGCGAAAAGGAGCCCGTGGAGGTCTGCAGCGTGGACTTCACGGACCCGGACAGCGTGCAGATTCGCCCGATGAACGAGAGCGAGCTTCGCTGTCCAAGAGCCTCGAGTTTGGCGGCGAAACGCCCCACAGCTACTACGTGCTGATGGACCCCGGCTGCTTTACCGCCCAGGGCGGCAAGCTCGGCAGCTTGCAGATCTCCGGCGACGAGGCCTGGGTGCCCGTGATCGAGGGCGACTACGGCGTCTCCGGCCTGTACTACATCGACGCCGAGCCGGTCAACCCGGAGGACGAATCGGAGGAAGACGACCTGGAAGACCTGCCCGGGGTGACGGACGTCGTCAAGGAGCCCGAAGAGGAAGCGGACAAGGATAAGAAGGACGCCAAGGACGACAAGGACGCCGCCGCGGACGAAAAGGCCGCGGACGCCAAGGATGCCAAGGATGCCAAGGACGACAAGGATGCCGAAGGCGCCGAGGGCGAGGCGGCGGAGGATGCCCCCATTGATCCCTCCCAGTATGTGCTCAAGCCCGATGTCGGCGACAAGGTGTTCTTCGACATCGTGATCGGCGGCGACGCGGTGCTGGCCGTGCTGTACAGCGACAACGGCTCCGTCGAGTTCGACGGGATCGAATACACGCAGTCCGGCCCCGTACAGGGCACCGTGACCGGCGAGGATGTCCAGTGGGGCGTGGCGTTCTATGACGCCAACGACTACATCTTCGACACCATCGACTTCTCCTATTGATAGTTATCCGCACACAAAGGGCCGCGTCTGAAGCATCGGACGCGGCCCTTTGTGTGACGGAATTGTGAAGCAACACGTAAAAGAATGGGGCGCTTATGTAGAAACATGGACAGATATTTCAAACTGTGCTATAATATGATAGAATTGTGGTATAGATAACCGCGCGGGCGTCTGCCCCTGCGGGAAAGGTGGTTTCACGATATGAGTATCAAAAGAGCGCTGGCTGTGCTGCTTGTCGCGGCGATGCTGTCGGTAAACGGCGTGTGCATTCCCGCGCTGGCGGACGAAGTACCGCCCCAGGAGGTCGCAGAGCCCCAGGCCGCGGAGGTGGTCCCGGAGGCCCCTGCGCCGGAACCGGAGCCTGCGCCGGAGCCTGCGCCCGCGCCCGCGCCGGAACCCGCGCCGGAGCCGAAGTCCGAGCCCGCGCCGGAGCCGAAATCCGAGCCCGCGCCGGAGCCGAAGTCCGAGCCTGCGCCAGAGCCGAAGTCCGAGCCTGCGCCGGAGCCGAAATCCGAGCCCGCGCCGGAGCCGAAATCCGAGCCCGCGCCGGAGCCGGAGCCTGTGTCCGAGCCCGGGCCGGAGAACCAGGACGGGCTCGGGGACGTTAACCAGGACGGGCCCGGGGATGTAGATCAGGACGCGCCCGGCGAGGAGAAGTCCGGTTCGGAGGACACCCCCACGGGCGACACCCCCGGGGAGGACGGCTCCGGGGAGGACGGCAACGGGGAAGGCAACGGTGAAAACTCCGGGGAAAATTCCGGGGAAAACTCCGGCGAGAACACCGGAGAGGGCGAGCCCTCGGGCCAGCCCCAGGATACCGTACATAGCGACGACGGCGACGCGCCCGGCACCGAGAACCCCGACAACCCCGCGGAAAATCCCGGCGAGCCCCCCGCGGACGCCCCCACCGAGACGCCCGAGGAGACCATCGAGCCCACCGCCACGCCCGTGCCGGTGGTGACGCCCGTGCCCCTGCCGCCGGAGATCGCCGCGCTGAACGCGACGAAGGCCACCGTGATGATGGGCGAGTCCGCCGGCTTCAACTTCACCGTTCACAATGCCGCCAGGCTCAGGTATCGCCTGGTGGACCCCAGCGGCGCGGAGGATTCCGGTTCGCTGTCCTCCGGCGCGGACCACTACGCCTTCAACGCCTCCAAGGAGGGGCGCTACACCTTTGAGCTGACCGCCACCGGCGATTCCGGCGCGGAGGTCAGCGCGTCCGCCTCGGTCAACTCGATCAACGCCCCCACGCTGGGCCTGGCCGTGAAGGCCAACACCCCCTGCTGCCACGGCGGCGATTCAGTGGGCTTCACGCTGTCCGTCACCGAGGGGCTGGAGCTGAGCAAGGTCAGCATCGTGGCCACCCTGGGCGGCAAGAAATTCTTTGAAACCGATCAGTTCACCCCCAGCCTGTCCCTCGACGTGCCCGCCAGGGGCAGGGTCAGCGAGGTGTGCGTGTCCGCGACCGTGGTCGACGTGTTCGGCCGCACCGCCCAGAAGAGCGCCGCCATCCCCTGCGCTGTGCACGATCCCGAGAGCCAGTCCGAGTGGGAGGCGACCATGCGGGGCGTCAAGAAGACCGGCGTCTGGCCGGAGGACCTTGTCGCCATCGCCAAATCCCAGATCGGCTACAAGGAGAGCAGCAAGGACTTCGGCGTCAAGTACGACGGCGGCATTTCCGGCTACACCCGCTACGGCGACTGGGCCGGCATGCCCTACGAGGAGTGGTGCGCCATGTTCGCCTGCTTCTGCCTGCACTACGCCGGCATCGAGGAGAAGAACTTCCCCTACGCCTCCAACTGCCAGCGCTGGATCAACCAGCTCAAGAAGGCGGGCCTGTACGCGCCGCGCAACAGCTACACCCCCAAGGTGGGCGACCTGGCCTTCTTCGACTGGCAGAATGACAACGATTCCGACCACGTCGGCATTATATTCGCCCTGGATTACAACGACGATGGCGAGGTCAAGGGCGTCAGGACCATCGAGGGCAACAGCAAGGGCGCCGCGGTGTACGACGGCAAGTATTACGGCATCAACGACGGCACCATGATCGGCTTCGGCCTGGTGAACAAGGCCTACGACCACCAGCTCGAGAAGCTGCCGCGCGACGTGAGCGCCGAGTACGCGGGCTATACCGTCTCCGCCCACGTGGAGCCGTCGGCGAAGATCCCCGTGCACGCCGAACTGGACGTGCGGGAGATACTGCCCGGCGACGATGGCTACGACCGCATGCTCAGCGACCTGCGCGGCGCGCTGGCCGGCAGCGCGCTGGCCTATGCGCGCTTCATGAAGATCGGCTTTGTGGACGAGGACGGCGCGCGCGTCGAGGCGCAGACCCCCGTGGGGCTGACCGTCACCTTCAATGAAAAGCTGACCGGCGGCAAGGACCTGATGACCGGCGCGGCCGTCATGACCGAGCCCGTCGCCCTGACCGGCGCGACCTTTGAAAACGACAAGCATGCCTGCACGTTCAGCTTCACGCAGGACGTGAGCGCGCCCGTGTGCCTGTACGCCGCGGGCACGCTGGAGTACAAGGAGGGCACGCTCAAGGCCAAGCAGGGCAAGCAGAGCGTCAGCGTCAGCTACACCGCCGAGGCCATGGTGCCCGACGGCGCGACGCTGGAGTTCTACGAGATCGAGCCCGATTCCGACGCCTACGCCGCCTGCCTCGCCACGCTGGGCGGGACCCTCGGCGGAGCGGACGTGCGCTTCTACGCCGTCAACGTGAGCCTGAACGGCGTGCCGGTGCGCCCCGCCGTGCCCGTGGCCGTGACGCTGGACGGCAACCACAAGGGCGCCGCCGCCGAGCTGGTGCGCGTCAAGGACGGCGCGGAGCTCGTCTGCCAGGCCACCCCGCGCAAGGGCAAGCTCGTGATCGACTTCAACGCCGACCGCTTCGGCACCTTCGCCGTGGCGTATTCCGACTGACGATAGCATGCCGGAAGGTTGATTTTCATGGATCATTTCGCGGAAAAACTGATCGAGTGCCGCCGGAAGAAGAACATGACCCAGGACGCGCTGGCCTCAGCGATGAACGTGTCCCGGAGCACCGTGTCCTCCTGGGAGCGCGGGCGCACCGAGCCCGATATCAACACGCTTGGCCGGTTGTCGAAGCTGCTGGATTATGACTTTGTGCAGAACCAGACGCTGGACCGCCCCGAATCCGAACCGGATACATCCCCGGAGGCGGAGGCGCCGACGCCGGAGGACGCGCCCGCCGACGCCCCTTCTCCGAAGGGGACGAAGGCGCGCTCCAAAAAGCGGTGGCTCATCGTCGGCGCGGCGCTGCTGGTATGCGCGGCGCTGGCCTGCGCGGCGTTTCTCCTCCTGAGGCCTGGGAGGAGCGCTTTCGATGCCGGGCAGTACCGCAAGGAGACGCCCAACGACCCGGACAGGGCATTCTTGAGCATCGACAGCCGCACGTGGAATGAAAATTCCGGCGGGTCGACCTATTCGCGCTACAGCTTCACGCTGACCGAGCGCAACGGCAAACCCTTCAATGTGGAGCGCATCGAGGCCAGCGTGGAGGGCATCCGGAACAACAGCGTAAAGATGCTCACCCTCACGGCCGAGGACCTGAGGAGCTCTGGTCTGGAGCCGGATATCCCCGCCTACGGCACGCTGTCGATGGACGGCGGCTATCCCAAGGGCGAGTTTGGCCGCGTCGGCATCGCCGTCTATGGCAAGGACGCCGACGGGACCCCCAACGCATATTACACGCTCATAGAGTTCTGACCCTTTGTTACCCCATCATCATACCGCGCTGCGCGGGGACGTCGATTCGGCGTCCCCGCGTCGTTTTTGGCCCGTTTTGAGGCAAAATCCATCGAAAAAAGGCCGATGCGACAAAATGTCGCGCGGATGCGACAAAATGTCGCGTGACTTTTTCGCCCTTCCAATGTTAAAATAAGGCTTAGACCATAACAAAAGGGAGGAAGAACACATGAAGCACCTGTTTGGAAAGTGGCTCGCGGCGCTGCTCATCGCTGCGCTGCTGCTGACCCCCGTGGCGATGATGGAGGAGGCCCCCGCCGGGGAACCCGTCGTCACTGATCCCGTGAATACCGACGAGACCCCCACCGAGCCCGACGAGCCCGATGAGACCCCCGCCGAACCCGACGACACCGAGGACGACGTGGAAGAACTGATCATCGCCGAAGCCTTTGAGGCGGCCTCGATCGAGGCGGCAGATGTGGAACTGGAACAGAGCGAGGAGGATATCGACGGGCCGCGCGAGGCTGACGAGATGGACCTGACCGTGGATGAGCCCCAACTGGGGATCAATTTCGGTGCCAATGCCGACGGAAGCGTGAATATCGATAGCACGAATTTTATTGATGCTAATTTCAGGACGTACATTGCCGGTTTGTGCAATAAGAACGATGGAGACACGCTGACAAATGCCGAGATACAGGGAATCACAACGATTACTGTTCCCGTTACGGTCAGTGATTTGACCGGCATCAAATTACTGACGAATCTGCAAGAGATAGGCTTTGAACCTGTTAATACTGGTTTGAATACGCTGGATGTTTCAGGAATGACAACTCTGCAAAAAGTGGAGGCATACAATTGCCGCTCCATTAGCACGGTAAACATCGCTGGCTGCACCAATCTTAAGCACCTGAACCTCGGTGGCGATAACATGGGTTCAGGTATTACGACGATAGATGCCAGCGGATTGTCAAATCTGGAATATCTGCATTGTTCCTGGGCTCCGACACTTACGAACGTAATTGTCAGTGGTTGCACAAGTCTGAAAACCCTCAACATAAGGAGCAGTGGATTGTCTGCTTTGAATGTCAGTGACTGCAAGAACCTGGACTCTTTGGTATGCTGGGGTAACAATCTGAACGATCTGGATGTCAGCGGCTGCGCGAATCTGGTGGAATTGGATTGCTGTGACAATGCCTTTTCTGAGCTTAATCTGTCGAACAACAAGAAACTGGCAGAATTATGGTGTGAAGGCAATCCCAATCTGAAAACGCTGGACATTTCAAATTGTGATGTTCTTAACACGGCTGTTGATCCTAATGCTCCGAAGGATATTGACAGCGATGGAGATGGTAAAACAGATTTTGTTGGTTACGGTCCTTATGTTAATGAATGGGGTGACGACTCGTGGCGCCTGACGTGCGATAAGGGCGTGACGATCATCACAAAGAAGGCCGAGGTCCCCGCGCCCGCCCCGGCGCCCGCTCCGGCGCCCGCCCCGGTTGCTTCTGCCCCGGCCCCTGCGACGCCCATAATCACCGCCACGGCGAAGAACACCAAGACCGGCATCACCGCGGCCCCCGGCACGATCGCGCAGCTCAACCTCGGCGGCGCGGCGGGCAAGTCCTTCAAGTCCAGCAACAAGAAGGTCGCCACCGTGGACAAGAACGGCAACATCACCTTCAAGAAGGCCGGCAAGGTCAAGATCACCTTCAAGGTGGGCAAGAAGAAGAGGACGGTCACGATCAAGGTCACCGATCCGACGCTTCCCACCAACGTGGCGTTCCAGCCGGTGAACACCGCCGTCAAAAAGGGCGAGAGCGTCACCCTGACCCCCGTGGTCAACGAGGGCGCGAACCCCGGCGGCTTCAAGTGGAAATCCTCCAACAAGAAGGTCGCCACGGTCAAGAACGGCGTGGTCAAGTTCAAGAAGAAGGGCAAGGTCACCATCACCTGCACCTCCAAGCGCGGCAAGAAGAAGGCGAAGATCAAGTTCAACGTCAGCAAGTAAATCGCCGCACACCCACCCCCCGGACGCCGGATGCGCGTCCGGGGGAATATTTTGTCTGGACAGGGGGGCGGGCAGTCATTATAATAGAGGCAGAGGGAGACGGGAGGCGACGGACATGGGCCGATCAGTGGCGGAAGGGTGTGACGACGATGCCCCCGCGTGAGCTGCCGCTGCCGGAGAACTGCCGGGTGCGGCTGGTGGACCTGCCGGTGCAGGCGGGCGGGCTGATTTCCGTGGACGAGGACGGATTCGTCAACATCTACCTGAATGCCCGGCTGTCCCGGGACGCCCAGCGGGAGGCGCTGCAGCACGAGCTGAGGCACCATTACCGGGACGATCTGTACTCCGACCGGGACATCCGCGCGGTGGAGCGCGAGGCCGACGCGCCCGGGCTGCTGGACATCGACGGCATGCCGCTGGAGGGCCCGCCGACGGCGTTCGACCCGGCGGCGCTTCGATGCGTGGGGCGGGGGCTCTACCTGCCCACGGGGGAGAACCGCGCCCGGGCGGCGGCGCACGTCGCGCGGCTGCGCGAGCTGCTGCTGGAGGCGTGCAAAATCTACGACGTGATGCAGACCCCGCCGCTTCTGTCCCTGGACAAACTGACCGCGCTGGCCGGGGCGCTGGGGGCGGGGGACATCGCCTTCGCCGCCTGGCAGAAGCTGGGCGCGCGCCGGACGCCCGTTTTGCATCTGAGTCGGGAGGGCCTTTACGGGGCCATCTATTTCGCTGACGACGGCGCGCCCGATAACGCCCTGGCCGTCATGATCCTCGACGATACCCGCCTCACCGTCGATATCCGCCGCCGCCGCGGCCGGCTGGAGGTGTGCGGGATTGTGAGGGAGGTCGGCGGACGGGCGGAGAAGGTGTACTGAATGAATTGGGAATGGGGAATGGGGAATTAGGCAACCCCTCTGCCTCGCTTTGCTCGGCACCTCCCCTTACACAGGGGAGGCTATGCTGCCGCCATTCCTGTTGGATAATGTGCGGCAGCCGCTATCTGTAGTTCCCAATTCCCCATTCCCAATTCCCAATTATCATCCGGAGGTGTCATCCATGCAATACAGAACAAACATAAAAAACGGTCAGCCGCTCTCGGCGCTGGGCTTTGGGTGCATGCGCTTCACCCGCAAGGGCGGGGGGATCGACCAGGAGAAGGCCAACCGCGAGCTCATGCGCGCGCTGGAGCTGGGCGTGAACTACTTCGACACGGCCTACATCTACCCCGGCAGCGAGGAGGCGCTGGGCAGCTTCATGCAGACCTACGGCTGCCGCGACCGGCTGAATATCGCCACGAAGCTGCCCCAGTACCGCGTGAAGAAGCAGGAGGACTTCGACACCTTCTTCGACGAGGAGCTCCGCAGGCTCAAGACCGACCACGTGGACTACTACCTGATGCACATGATGAACGACGCCAAGAGCTTCGAGCGCCTGTGCGAGCTGGGCCTGAAGGAATGGATCGCGGGGAAAAAGGCCTCTGGCGCGATACGCAACGTGGGGTTTTCGTTCCACGGCGGCACGCTGCAGTTCAAGGCGCTCATAGACGCCTGGGACTGGGATTTCTGCCAGATACAGTTCAACTACGTGGACGAGCACGCCCAGGCGGGCATCGACGGGCTCAACTACGCCCACGAAAAGGGCCTGCCGGTGATCATCATGGAGCCCCTGCGGGGCGGCAAGCTGGCGGGGCTGTTGCCGAAGGACGCGCTTCATGAGATCGAAAAGACACAACCCCGGCGCTCCCCGGCGGAGTGGGGGCTTCGCTGGGTGTGGAACCACCCGCAGGTGACGGTGGTGCTCTCCGGCATGAACGACATTGCGCAGGTGGAGGAGAACTGCCGCGTGGCCTCCGAGAGCCTGCCCGGGCATCTGACGCCGGACGAATTAGCCCTCTACGACCGCGTGCGCGGGGCCATCGCCAGGGGCGTGCGGGTGGGCTGCACCGGCTGCGGCTACTGCCAGCCCTGCCCCAGGGGGGTGGACATCCCCATGTGTTTCTCGGCCTACAACACCAGCTACTCCGACAGCCTGTTCACCGGCATGCGGGAGTACATGATGTGCACCACTTTAAGGAAGGTGCGCTCCAACGCCGGGCTGTGCGTGAAGTGCGGCAAATGCGAGCAGCACTGCCCCCAGCACATCCCCATCCGCGACATGCTGGACAAGGTCAAGCGCCGCATGGAAAATCCCGTCTACAAGGTGGCCGCGGCTTTCGCGCCCAGGTTTATGAAGTATTGACGGCATGAAATTTCCACGCCCACTTGATTTTAAACACTGCAACTGATATAATGAAATCAACTTATAGAGAAGGAGTGTTTTTATATGGCGCTTGTTACTTCTACCGAGATGTTCAAGAAGGCTTACGACGGCGGCTACGCCATCGGCGCTTTCAACGTCAACAACATGGAGATCATCCAGGGCATCACCGAGGCTGCGATCGAAAAGCGCGCGCCGCTGATCTTGCAGGTTTCCAAGGGCGCCCGCGCCTATGCCAAGCATGTCTATCTGATGCATCTGATCAAGGCCGCCATCGAGGATGCCGAGCAGACCGCCGGCTTCGATCTGCCCATCGTCGTCCATCTGGACCACGGCGACAGCTTCGAGCTGTGCAAGAGCTGCATTGACGGCGGCTTCACCTCCGTCATGATCGACAAGAGCGGCCTGCCCTTCGAGGAGAACATCAAGATCACCAAGCAGGTCGTCGACTATGCCCACGACCACGGCGTGGTCGTCGAGGCCGAGCTGGGCACCCTGGCCGGCGTTGAGGACGAGGTCAACGTGTCCGCCGAGGATTCCTCCTACACCCGTCCCGAGGACGTGGAGGAGTTCGTGAAGTCCACCGGCTGCGACTCCCTGGCCATCGCCATCGGCACCTCCCACGGCGCTTACAAGTTCAAGGCCGAGCAGTGTACCCGCAATGAGAAGGGCATCCTGGTGCCCCCGCCGCTGCGCTTCGACATCCTGGAGGAGGTCTCCAAGCGCCTGCCCGGCTTCCCGATCGTGCTGCACGGCTCTTCCTCCGTGCCGCAGGAGTTCGTGAAGATCATCAACGCCTGTGGCGGCAAGATGCCCGACGCCGTCGGCATCCCCGAGGAGCAGCTCAGGCAGGCGGCCCGCGGCGCGGTCTGCAAGATCAACATCGACTCCGACCTGCGCCTGGCCATGACGGCCTGCATCCGCCAGCACTTCACCGAGCATCCGGATCACTTCGATCCCCGCCAGTACCTCAAGCCCGCCCGCGTCGCCATCAAGGAGATGGTCGAGCACAAGCTGGTCGACGTGCTGGGTTGCGACGGCAAGGCATAAATCCACAAGCTGCGTCCAATCGCTGACGCGCGGCAACTGTTCGGACGTGTTGCGCCACATGCGCAGCGCGTCCGATTTTAAATTACAAAGGTCATCATGAGCAAGCAACTGAAAAAGGGCAGTACAAACTGGAGGCCCATGATCCCGCGCATATCGGCGGGGGAGTGGTTGAAGGCGCTGGGCATCGCGGCGGCCATGGGGCTGCTGGCGTGCGCGGCGGTATTTGCGCTGCCCGACGAGCTCAACGACAGCTACGTGCTGCCGGTGGTCGTCAGCCGGCTGATGGCCTCCAACCCCGCCGCCTGTTACAGCGTGGACGGCGAATACTACGACTGGGTGGAGCTTGAAAACATCGGCGAAAAGCCCGTCGACCTGCGGGGCTGGAAGCTGACCGACGACAGCGACCTGCGCGACGCCTACGCGCTCAGCCCGGGCGTTCTGAACCCGGGGGAGAGCCGCCGGGTGTACTGCGCCGACGCGCCGGAGGGCTATGAGGGGGACGAGGAGTTCACCGGCTTCGGCCTGTCCAACGACGGCGAGATGCTGATACTGGCCGACCCGCACCAGCACCTCTCGGTGCTGGAGGTGCCCGCCCTGGGCAAGAAGGACGTGTTCCTGCGCGACCCCGAGACGGGCCGCTATTCCGGCGTGCCCTTCTACACGGCGCTGGGCATGGAGACCGACTACACCGCCAGCCTGACGCCCCCGTTCGATCCGCAGGGCCTGACCATCAACGAGGTCATGCCCGTCAACCGCGCCACGCTGGGCGACGAGGACGGGGACTTCTCCGACTGGATCGAGCTGTACAACGCCGCCTCCGAGCCCGTCGACCTGGCGGGCTGGGTGCTGTCCGACGACGACATCAACCGCAAAAAGTGGGCCTTCCCGTCCCGCACCATACAGCCCGGGGAGTACCTGGTGGTGTTCGCCTCCGGCAAGGACCGGAAGAACCCGTCGGGCAAGCTGCACACCAACTTCAAGCTGTCCTCCAGGGGCGAGGCCCTGCGGCTGTACAACCCCCAGGGGGACGCGGTGTCCTACGTGGAGTACGACAGCGCCGTGGCGGACCAGTCGCTGTCCCGGGAGGCGGACGGCGGCATCACCGCGCTGCTGGACCCCTCGCCCGGCTATCCCAACACCCCCGAGGGCGCAAGGCGCGCCACGACCACCATGCTGACCAACAGCCGGGGGCTGTACATCAACGAGGTCTGCGCCTCCGGCGCGGGGCCCGACTGGGTGGAGCTTTACAACGCCGGCCAGTCGGCGGCGGACCTGTCCGGCATGGGCCTCTCCGACAACCCCGCCAAGCCCCGCAAGTGGCAGTTCCCCGAGGGCGCGCGCCTGCGGGCCAACGGCTACGCGGTGATCGCGCTGACCGGGGCGGCCGCGGACGTGGTCTGGGAGGGCGATAAGGCGGACAGGCCCGAGTTCAAGGCGGACTACGAGGCCCCCTTCGCGCTCTCGGAGGGCGAGATGGTGTGCCTGTCCACGTCCAAGGGCAAGCTGGTGGACCGGGTGAAGCTGTTCGATCAGCACAGGGACATCAGCTACGGCCGGGCGGAGGGGCATCCCGGCTTCCGGTATTTCGCCGAGCTCACCCCCGGCAAGGCCAACGCGCAGAAGTCCTACGCCGGGGTGACCAGGGACATCGACTTCTCTGTGCCCCCCGGGGTGGTGCGGGAGAAGCGGATCAGCCTGGCGCTCAGCTCCGACCCCGGCGCGAAGATCTACTACACCACCGACGGCTCCGAGCCCACCGCCAGCTCCACGCTGTATTCGGCCCCGCTTGAACTCAGTTCCCACACCTTCATCAAGGCCGTGGCCGTGGCGGAGGACCTCATTCCCACGCCGGTGACGACCATGACCTACATATTCGGCCCCCACACCCTGCGGCTGGTGTCCATCATCGGCAAGGCGGGCCAGTTGAACGGCGACCGGGGCGTGCTCAACACCGGCACCAAGACCGAGTATACCGTCTACGCGGAGATCTACGAGCCGGACGGCACCAAGCTGGTGGGCCAGAACTGCGTGTTCGAGCTGATCGGCCACCACAGCCGGGTCAACTACGCCCAGAAGTCCTTCAAGCTGAGCGCAAAGCGGGCCACGGGGGACACCCGGTTCCGGGCGAAGCTGTTCTCCAACCGCGAGTACGACCGGTACAAGAACATCGTGTTGCGCGCCGGGGGCCAGGACGTGGAGCAGACCAAGATGCGCGACTCCATACTGACCGCCCTGGCGGCGGAGACCTCGGTGATGTACCAGGAGACGGAGCCCTGCGTGGTCTACATCAACGGCCAGTACTGGGGCCTGTACAACATGCGGGAGCGCATCGACAAGTTCTCCATCGCCCAGTTCGAGGGCTGGAGCGACCCCGACGGCGTGCTGATCGGCGAGGGCACGGGGGAGAGCACCCCGGAGTACACGAAGGTGATGCGGTGGGTGGAGTCCCACAGCCTGTCCCGGGATGAGAACATCGAAAAGCTGCGCGAGATGATGGACATCGAGAACTACCTCGATTACGTCATATTGCAGATGTACACCAACAACCAGGACATGAACAACGTGCGCTTCTACTGCTCGCCCCGGGAGGACCCCCGCTGGAAGTGGGCGTTCTTCGACCTCGACCTGAGCTTCCAGCTCGACCGCAACAACGTGGGCGACTGGTTCCGGGACACCGTGGGCACCATCACCACCCAGACCACCACGCCGTTTCGGCAGCTGATGTCCAACCGGGACATGCGGGATTACTTCCTCACTCGCTTCGGCCAGCTGCTGGCCACCACGCTGTCCGCCGAGAGCGTGGAGGCGAGGATCATGGCGCGGGTGGAGCAGATCAAGCCCGAGATGGCCCTGAACTGCAAGCGCTGGAACTGGAAGACGGACATCTGGAAGCGCTACGTGGAGGGCATGATCGACTACGCACGCAAGCGCCCCGCCTGGCTGATCCAGGATATCTGCAAGACCTTCAAGCTCTCCGATTCGCAGAAGGAGTTTTACTTCGGCGACGCCATCGAAAGGCTGTCGTGACGTTGCCATTCACAGCGGAGATATGCTATAATAAAGGCGACCATTTACGACATTGAACGGGGTGATATTCATGCGCAGGGGCATCTGCGTCGCAGGCAATATGATCGTCGACATCACCTATCCCGTGGAAGGCTGGCCCAAGCAGGGCGAGCTGGTGCACATCCACGACGGCATCGCCCGCTCCACCGGCGGCGCGGTGTGCAACGTGGTGGTGGACCTGGCGAAGCTGGACAGCGCGCTTCCGCTGTTTGCCATGGGGCGCATCGGCGACGACGCCGAGGGCGACCTGATCCTGCGGGAGCTGGGCGCGTATCCCAACATCAACCTGGACTGCGTGATCCGGGAGGGCATATCGGCCTTCTGCAACGTCATGGCTGACGTGAAGAACAAGCAGCGCACCTTCTTCACCTACATGGGCGCCAACGCCCGGTTCGCGGAGGCGGATATCGACTGGGACAGGGTGACGGCGCGGCTGTTCCACATCGGCTATATACTGCTGCTGGACGCGCTGGACCAGCCGGACGAGGTCTACGGCAGCAGGATGGCGAAGCTGCTGCACGCGGCGCAGGCCCACGGCTTAAAGACCAGCATCGACGTGGTCAGCGAGGCGTCGGACCGCTTCAAGCGGCTGGTGCCCCCGGCCCTGAAATATACCGACTACTGCGTGATCAATGAGTACGAGGCCGAGCAGACCACCGGCGTGCGGCTGAGGGACGACGCCGGGGCGCTGATCCGGGAGAACCTGCCCGAGGCGCTCCGGGCCATGAAGCGCATGGGCGTGTCCACCTGGGCCGTGATCCACTGCCCCGAGGGCGGCTTCGGCCTGGACGAGAGCGACCGCTTCGTCAGCCTCGGCAGCCTTATACTGCCCGAGGGCTACATCAAGGGCTCCGTGGGCGCGGGCGACGCCTTCTGCGCCGGGGTGCTCTACGGCGCGGAGAAGGGCTGGACCCTCGATAAGGCCGTCGACCTGGGCATCGCCTCCGCGGCGGCGTCCCTGAGCGACCCCAGCGCCACCGCGGGCATGTGCTCGGTGGAGGAGGCGATGGCGATGTTTGAAAGGTATGACAGGAGGCAAGCATGACCCCGATATTCAACTTTGACGCATCCGTACTGCTCTGGCTTCAGAACCACGTGCGCCACCCGATACTGGACCCCATCATGATCTTCATCACCCATCTGGGGGACAAGGGCCTGTTCTGGATCATACTGACCCTGCTGATGCTGTGCTTCCGCAAGACCCGCCGCGCGGGCGTGACCAGCACCATATCGATGACGATCGGGCTCATCGTGGTCAACGTGATCCTCAAGAACTGGCTGGCCCGCATCCGCCCCTACGAGCTGATCGGGGAGCTGGAGCTGATCATCGAAAAGCAGCACGATTTCTCCTTCCCCTCGGGCCACGCCACCAACGCCCTGGCCTGCGCCTGGGTGATGTTCCGGCTGCTGGACAAAAAGGTCGGCGTCCCGGCGCTGATACTGGCGCTGCTCATCTGCTTTACCCGGCTTCACGTGGGCGTGCACTACCCCACGGACGTGTTCGCGGGCATCATCGTGGGCATCTTCGCGGCGGAGCTGGCCATCGTTATCGTGCGGGCGCTGGCGAGGCGGTTCCCCGCGTTCCGCAGGTTCATACGCTCCAAACCGAAGAAGAAAAAGAAGAAGGATCAAAGGGCATGACTTACGATTTTGACAGGGTGATAGACCGCCGCGGCACGGACTGCGAGAAGTTCGACTTCGCGGTGGAGCACGGCCTCCCGGCGGACGTGCTGCCGCTGTGGGTGGCGGACATGGACTTCCAGGCCCCGCCGGAGGTGCTGGAGGCGATCCGCGGCTGCGTCGACCACGGCATATTCGGCTACACCGGCCAAAAGCAGGACTACTTCGATGCGGTGACAGGCTGGTTTGAGGCCCGCTTCGACTGGCCTACCCGGCGCGAGTGGATCGTGCCCACCCCCGGCGTGGTGTTCGCGCTGGCCACCGCCGTGCGGGGGCTGACCGAGCCCGGCGAGGGCGTGCTGATCCAGCCGCCGGTCTACCCGCCCTTCTTTAACGTGGTGCGGAAAAACGGCCGGAAGCTGGTGGAATGTCCGCTGGTGTTGAACGGCGGGCGCTACGCGGTCGATTTTGACGCCTTTGAGAAGGCCATCGTGGACGGAAAAGTCAAAATGTTCATACTGTGCAGCCCGCACAACCCCACCGGCCGGGTATGGACGGCGGAGGAGCTTCGGCGCATGGGCGAGATCTGCCTGCGCCACGATGTGGTCGTGGTGTCGGACGAGATCCACTGCGATTTCAGCTGGCCGGAGCACCCGCACACGCCCTTCGTCCGGGCGATCCCCGAGATGGCGGAGCGCTGCGTGGTGTGCACCGCCCCCAGCAAGACCTTCAACCTGGCGGGCCTGCAGGCGTCCAACGCCTTCATCCCCGGCGAGGCCCTGCGCAGGCGCTTTGCCGACGCGCTGGGGCGCACCGGCTGGGGCGGCCTGAACGGCGTGGGACAGGCGGCGTGCAAGGCGGCCTACCGCTTCGGCGCGCCCTGGCTGGACGCGCTGAAGGACTACCTGCGGGGCAACGTGGCCTTCATGCGCGACACTCTGCGGGACAACCTGCCGATGCTTCGGCTGATCGAGCCCGAGGGCACCTACCTCGCCTGGGTGGACTTCTCCGCGCTGAACCTGACCCCCTCCGCCCTGCACGCGCTGGTGGCCGATAAGGCCCGGCTGTGGCTGGACGACGGCCACATCTTCGGCGATGAGGGCGCGCAGTTCCAGCGCTTCGTGCTGGCCTGCCCGCGCGCCACGCTGAAGGCGGCGCTGGACCGGCTGAGGGACGCGATCACGACTGGAACGTGAGGCATGGCTGTGTTATATCTTGATTGATTCTATTGACGAATCGGCATTTTTGCGTTATAATCAGACTGTTGTCGAGGCACAATGTGGCAGGTTGTGGGCCTTTAGCTCAGCGGTTAGAGCAGTCGGCTCATAACCGATCGGTCCGGGGTTCAAATCCCTGAAGGCCCACTCATTGATGGCGCGGTAGTTCAGTTGGTTAGAATGCCAGCCTGTCACGCTGGAGGTCGAGGGTTCGAGCCCCTTCCGCGTCGCCAAATAAAAACCTCTTTTGTCCACCAGGGCAAAAGAGGTTTTTCTGTGCAAAAGAGGTATCAGATCATCCAGATCGGCACGATGAAGTTCTCGGAGTCGATGGCCGAGAGCCTGGGCCGCATACAGAGTATCGCGCCGACACCGCGCGGGACAGAGGCCCTGTCCAGCAGATGAAACGCATGGATCAGCTCGGTTCCCGGATTGACGGAGCGCTTGATCTCCAGCGGGTGGAGCGCGCCGTCGCTCTCGATCACCATGTCGATCTCGTTGGAGTTGCTGTCGCGGTAGTACCACAGCAGGCACTCTTTGGCGTTGTTGTGGTAAGTCTTCAACAGCTCGGCGACCACAAAGTTCTCCAGAATGGCGCCGTTGATCGCGCCGTTTGCCAGGATCCCGGGCGAGGAATACCGCGTCAGGTAGGCGACCAGGCCCGTATCAAAGAAATACAGCTTGGGCGTCTTGACCGTGCGCTTCAGCAGATTGTTGGAGTACGGCCGCAGGAAGAAGACGACGTCGGATTTTTCAAGCACCTGCAGCCAGCGCTTTGCGGTGTCGTCGGAGACGCCGACGTCCTGGGCGATGTCGTGCACGTTCAGCATCTGCCCTGCGCGGCAGGCGGCAGCGCGGACAAAATCGCTGAACAAAAGCGGGTCGGCGAGCTGCACCTGATCCTTGACATCCCGGTCGATATAGGTTTGCAGATAGCTGGAATAAAACACGTCGCGGTCGGAGAACTTGCCGCTGACAAGCCCGGGCATGGAGCCGTTCCAAATGCGCGCATAGATCGCGGAGATATCGGCAGGCGCATGCGTCTTTTCGCGCGCCTTCAGCGCCTTCAGCTCCGGCGAAAAGGGCGCGCTGCTTCCCGTTCCGAAAATTTCATGCTGCGAAAGGCCGGACATGTGCAGTATGGCGACGCGGCCGGCGAGGGATTCCTGCGCCAGCCCCATGAGCCTGAACGCCTGCGATCCTGTGAGCCAATAGGTTCCGGGCGCGGCGCCCCTGTCGATCTCGATTTTGATGTAGGAGAAGAGCTCCGGCGCATACTGCACCTCGTCGATCATGACCGGCGTCGAGTGCATCTGCAGGAACATCGCAGGATC
>CADASI010000044.1:13218-33959 GCA_902790525.1 uncultured Eubacteriales bacterium | reverse complement strand
GGGAGGCGATGCCGTAGCATCGGCGACTGACGACAACGCAGCAGCTGGCGCTTTAGACAAGCAGATCGTGGTAATATATAGCTGCCGAAGTAATAACATGGCGGGGGAAGCAAGTTCCCCCGCCAATCAGCTTCACCGGCAGCACACCCAGTCGGGCCGATGCCTGCGGCGCGGGCGGCACGGCTCCGGACGGCACGGCCGCTCGCACCCGCACAGCCGGTGCACGCAGATCACCAGGTTCCCGCAGTCATCCACCCCCAGCACCACCTCGGCCCGCTCCCCCGCCCGGCAGGGATTGTCGATCATCACCCGCTCGCACACCCGCATCGGCGGGGCGTGGCGGCAGCAGCCCTCGTTACGCCCGCAGGCGCCGTCGCGCCCGCAGCCGTCATGGTTGCAACCGTCGTCGAACAGCCTCACCCGCATGCAGGGGCTGGGGTCGCAGGGCGGGCGCATGCCCGGATACAGCGGCATATTCTCACAATACATGGCTTCACACACCTTTCGGCACAGCATCAATCCTCCAACAGGATCACTCATACTATGCCCCCGCCGCCCGGCCCGTCCCCGCGGCCTGACCCGCGGTTTTTGGCGGTTTTATGTCAAACAAATGTAATATATTCGTGACAATCCTACAATTAACTTTAATTCACAGGTCCCGTGTGGTATAATATAAGTTGATTTATTATGGGGTGATTCTATGGCAACGCAAAGGCCGCTGATCCTGGCTTCGGGCTCCCCCCGCCGCCGGGAGCTGCTGACGAAGATGGGCTATACATTCGACATCTGCACGCCGGACGTGGACGAACACATCGCCGGCCACGCGAGGGACATCGTATCCACGCTGGCGGAGCGCAAGGCCAAGGCGGGAGCGGCGCACTGTGAAAAGGGCGTCATCATCGCCTCGGACACGCTGGTGTCGCTTGACGGCGCGCCGCTGGGCAAGCCGGAGGACGCGGACGACGCGCGGCGGATGCTCCGGGCGCTGTCGGACCGGGAGCACGAGGTGTTCTCCGGCGTGTGCGTTATGGACATCGAAACGGGGCGGCACGAGACCCGGTCCGTGCGCACGGGGGTGACCTTCCGGGCGCTGACGGATCAGGAGATCGACGCCTACGTCGCCACCGGCGAGCCCATGGACAAGGCCGGGGCCTACGCCATACAGGGCGGCGCGGGGGCGTTTGTCACGAAGCTGGACGGCTCCTTTGAAAACGTCATGGGCTTTCCCGTGGACGAGGTCCGGGAAATGCTTTCACACTTTGATCTGTAATCTGGAGGGCGCATGGGCGTATTTTCTACCGGCGGCGTGGGCATCGACCTGGGTTCCGCCAATGTGACGATCTGTCTTGAAAACGAGGGCATCGTGCTGCGGGAGCCCAGCTATGTGCTGACCCTGCGGGACGACATCGACGAAATCATCGCCGTGGGCCGCGACGCCCGGCAGATGCTGGGCCGCACCCCGAGGGACTGCACGCTTATAAGTCCCGTGATGGACGGCGCGGTGGGCAACATCGAGCTGACCACGGCGCTGTTGAAGCGCCTTGCGGAAAAGGCGCTGGGCAAGCGGCGGGCACTTGAGAAGAACCGGCTGGTGGTCTCCATGTCCCAGGGCGCGACCCGGGTGGAGCGCGCCGCGCTGGAGGAGGCCGTGCGCACCACCGGCGCGCGCCGCGCCGCGCTGATCCGCACCTCCGTGGCGGCGGCGCTGGGCGCGGGCATCCCCATCGAGGAGCCCCGCGGCTCGATGCTGATACTGATCGGCGGCTCCACCACCGAGGTGTGCATCATGTCCATGAACGGCGTGGTGGCCGCGCGCGCCATGCGCACCGGCTCGCTGGCGCTGGACGAGGCCATCATGCGCTACATACGCCGGGAGAAGAAGCTGATCATCGGCCAGCGCACCGCCGAGGACCTGAAGATCGACCTCGGCACCGCCGTGTCGAACCCCAACCTCTCCCGCGACAAAGTGGCACTCAGGGGCCGCGACGCCATCAGCGGCAAGCCCGCCACGGTGGAGATCACCGCCGAGGACATCCACAAGGCCATCATGCCGCCGCTGGAGATGCTGGTGGAAAACATCCGGGACGCCTTCGAGAACATCCCCCCGGAGCTTGCCGAGGACATACTGCCGCAGGGCATCTACCTGTCCGGCGGCGGCGCGCAGCTCGAGGGGCTGTCCGACCGGCTGGGCGAGATGCTCAAGCTCAACGTCATGGTCCACGAAAACCCCCAGGACGACGTCGCCCTGGGCGCGTGCCTGGCCGCCTCCAACGACCGGCTGGCGCAGAAAATTTCACTCAGCGGGTGTTTGATTGAAGTTTAATTGGAGCGTGCGATAAATGCCTTCCAAGAAGAAGAGAAAGACAAACAAGCGCTACGCCAGGAAGCGCTCGCCGCAGGAGATCCGCCTGCGCCGCATCCGTCGGCGCAACATACTGTTCTCCATACTGGTCATACTGGTGGTCGCGGCGGTCGTGTTCTTCCTGATTTTGCGCAATTCCAACGATATATCGCTGGCAGAGAACGGCATCGGCTCGCTGTTCAGCCGCGTGCAGAGCGCCTTCACCAGCGCTACCAGCGGCGTGCGCGAGTTCGTCACGCGCTGGCACAACTACGACGTGCTGGAGCAGGAGTACAACGAGCTGTCGCTCAAGTACCAGGAGGCGTCGCTGCAGCTGAACGCCGCCCAGGAGGCCATGCAGGAAAACGATCGCCTGAAGAACAGCCTGGACGCCAAGAGCCGCTACGAATCGCTGGACCCCATCTACGCCAGGGTGATCGCCCGGGCCCCGGGCCAGTGGTTCGAGACGTTCTCCATCAACCGCGGCAAGAACGACGGCGTCAGCGCCGGCATGGCCGTGGTCAACGGCGACGGCCTGGTGGGCCGCGTGTACGAGGCCGGCAACAACTACGCCAAGGTCATCTGCATCATCGACACCCGCTCCGCCGTGGCGTGCATGGTGCAGTCCACCCGCGACAACGGCATCATGCGCGGCGAGATCACCCAGTCCGCCGTGCGGGCGGAGTGCTATGTGTACTACCTGCCCAGCCTGAACAACGTGGTGCCCGGCGACACGGTCATCACCTCCGGCACCGATTCGCTGTTCCCCAAGGGGCTGCACATCGGCACCGTCACCGCCGTGTCCATGGACGCCGGCAGCGAGGGCAGCTACGCGGTGGTCGCGCCCTCGGTGGATTTCCAGCACCTCGAGGAGGTCTTCGTGCTGCGCGAGGTCGTCGAGACCGATTCCGACGAGAACCTGCCCAGCACCGTCAACACCATGAAGCCCGTCACCCAGGCCACCCCGGCCCCGGGCGCCAACGTCACGCCGACGCCGTCGCCCACGCCCGCCGAGGCCAACTGGACCTACCCGTCCGCCAGCGTGCAGCCGCAGATCGAAACGCTGCCCGAGGACGAATGGGTCAGGACGACGTAGGAGGTAACGCTATTGTTCCGTCGACTCAGCCCGATACTGCTCATACTGGCGTGTTTCCTGCTGGACACCGCCGTCATGCCCATCGTCTACGGCGGGGTGTACACCGTGCCGCTGACGATCGTGGCCGTCTTCGGCATCGGCATGGTGCTGGGGCGCATGAGCGGGCTTTTGTTCGGCACGCTGGGCGGGCTGTTGATGGACATCACCACCGGCACCCTGGGCACCATGACCTTCTTCTTCATGTTCGTGGGGTTCATGATCGGCCTGATCGTGTACGTCCCCGCCGAGCGCCTGCTGCCCTCCCGGCGCAAGCAGCGCCGCAGGAACATGTGGCAGGCCGTCTGGGTGTTCGCGCTGTACACCGTCGGTGAGATCGCCATACTGGTGGCGCAGTACTTCAACACCGCCGCCATGCAGTGGCTGTACCTGCTCAATATATTGATCCGCGCGCTGATCTGCACCGCGCTCACGATGCTCTTGCGCCCCGCAATGCAGCGGCTGCTGCTGGGCAAAAACCCGGGCCGCGGCCTTTCCCGCAATCGGGAGGTGAAAAACTTTTGAAACCTTATTTCAAGCGCATGCTGGTGCTGTCCGGCATACTGGTGGTGGTGTTCATCGCCTTCTTCGTGCGGCTGAACTACATGATCCGCGTCACCGGCGACCGCTACGCCAACCGCGCCGCGACCCGCTCCACCAAGACCATCACACTCTACGGCAACCGCGGCACGATATTCGACACCAACATGGTGCCCCTGGCCTACGACCGCCGCAGCTTCAACGTGACCTTCTACCGCGACCCCACCCGCAACAATGACGCCGACCGCCTGGCCTACACCCAGACGCTGATACAGGTGATCAAGCTGGTGGAATCCAACGGCAAGTCCTGCGTGAACGACTTCTGGCTCCAAAAGGGCGAGGACGGCTACTGGCACTTCGATTCCGGCTCCGGCGTCCCCGCGGTGGAGAACACCCGCGAACGCCAGTGGCGCTCCAACTTCTACCTGAGCAAGGTGGACGAGCGTGAGCTCTACCCCTCGCTGCTGAACAAGTACTGCCTGACGGAGCTGGCCCAAAGGGGCGACATCGACCTGGTGCAGGACGAGGACCTGATCGTGAAGGTGCTGGCCCTGTGGCAGGAGAGCCGCATGAACGCCTTCAACTCCACCCCGGTGACCATCGCCTACGACGTGGGCTACGAGACCGTCTCCGAGATCGAGGTGCGGGCGCTGGACCTGCTGGGCATCGACGTGTCCGAGAGCTCCTCCCGGGTGTACCCCCAGGGGCGCACTGCCTGCCACGTCACCGGCTACATCAGCAAGATCAGCCAGAACGCGCTGGAGTCGTACCAGAGCCAGGGCTACCCCAACGACGCCTACATCGGCTCCGACGGCATCGAGCGCTCCCTGGAGGACCAGCTCACCCCCTTCATCGAGTACCGGCAGGGCAAGCGCGTGGTGGAGGTGGACACCCGCGGCAAGGCCGTGCGCGAGCTTTCCTACACCGCGCCCACCGACGGAAACTCCGTGGTATTGACCATCGACGTGGACCTGGAGGACGTGATGTCCGCCGCGCTGAAGTCCACCATACTGGACATCCGGCAGCAGCAGGAAAAGACCATGCGCCGCGACCACTGGAAGCGCGAGAACGAGGACATCGTCAAGCAGTACAAGGAAAACGACTGGACCATCAGCCTGGCGGAATCCGGCGCGATGGTGGCCATGGACCCCTACACCGGCCGGGTGCTGGGCATGATCAGCTACCCCGACTACGACCTGTCCATATTCAACGACGGCAAGGTGGACGAGTCCCTGTGGTCCGAGGCCATGGAGGGCAACGACCCCCTGTACAACCGCGCCATCTCCACCAAGGACGCCCCCGGCTCCATATTCAAGCTGTGCACGGCGCTGGGCTCGCTGTCCGAGGGCGTGCTGACGCTGGACGAGCGCATCAGCGACATGGGCGGCTTCTACAAGACCAACCAGACCAACCCCGCCAAGTGCTGGACCAGCGACCCGTCGCTTCACCAGAACCAGACCATCGTGGAGGGCCTCAAGAACTCCTGCAACTACTTCTTCTACGAGTGCAGCTACCGCCTGGGCATCGATCGGCTGTACCAGTGGGCCGCCGCCCTGGGCCTGACCAGCAAGACCAACATCGAGCTGCCCGGCGAGGCCACCTCCATCGTGGGCAACCAGCACATGCTCTACGACCCGGACAACTCCCCCACCTGGCAGAACACCGCCAAGCCGCTTCTGACCTACGAGGCCATCAAGGCCAGCCTGACCAAGACCATCACCGAGCGGCAGATGAACATCACCAACGAGGTGATGGAGAAAGCCATCGCCGATCTGATGCGCATCGCGGTCAGCTATGAGAAGAAGACCGACTGGTACCGCCCCATCCGCGAGATATTGCAGTACGACCTGGGCCTGCCGGCGGACTACATCGCCAGCCACTACATGGTCAACACCTACGTCACCTACCTGGCCGACCTGTTCTGGACCCCGAACGAAACCATCATGTGCGGCATCGGCCAGTCCGTCACGCAGGTGACCCCGGTGGCCGTCGCGCGCTACGTCAGTGCCATCGTCAACGGCGGTACCGTGTACGACGCGCAGATCGTGGACAAGATCATCGCCCCCGACGGGCAGATCGTGCTGGAAAAGCAGCCGGTCATCGCCAACGTCATCGACACCGACCCCGCCTACTACGCCGCCATCCGCAAGGGCATGGAGGAGGTTACCGACGAGGTCGCCGGCGGCACCGCCTCCAAGTACTTCCGCGAGGCGCGCTACAAGATCGCCGCCAAGACCGGGACCTCCCAGAGGACCCAGCTCGACGTGGAAAACAACAGCTGGATGGTGGCCTACGCCCCGGCGGACGACCCGAAGATCGTCGTGGTGTGCTACATCCAGAACGGCTATTCCGGCGCGTATTCCTCCCCCGCGGTCATCCGCACCATCGAATACTACCTCGACAGCCTGCAGCACGTCGAGACCACCACCGTGGCGGGTGAGTTTACGCTGGCGGAGTAACGCGCACGAAAAGGAGTTCGTAAATGTTCTCAAGAATCCGGGCATTCTTCAAATACATCCGGGACAATCAGTTCGACCGCAGCCTGATGAAGTACTTCGACTGGCCGCTGTTTCTGATCGTCATCGTCATATCGCTGTTCGGGGTCGTGTGCATATTCTCCGCGACCTCCAGCCAGGTGACGGAGTATCCCGCGAACCTTGTGGAGATGCTTCAGACCCAGTCCATACTCTACCCCAGGCTCCAGCTGATGTGGATCGGCGCGGGGCTCGTCGCCATGGCGGTCATCATATTCTTCCCCTACGACCTCTACGGCCAGTACGCCAACGTGGTGTACACCGCCAACATCGGCCTTCTGGTGTTCACGCTGCTGGTGGCCCAGGTGGGCCGCGGCGGCATGACGGCATTCCTGTCCTGGGGCGGCGGCGACCGCGGCTTTCAGACCTCGGAGATCGGCAAGATCGCCATCATCATCGCCCTCGCGAAGGCGTTCTCGGTGCGCACCAAGCCCATCATGAAGTTCTCGGACATCATCCCGCTGGCCATCTACACCGGCATCCCGCTGGTGCTGATCGTGGCCCAGCCGGACGTGGGCACGGCGCTGGTGTACCTGGCAGTGTTCGCGGTGATGGTGCTGGTGTCCGGCACCAACGCCAAGCTGATCTGGGGCGTCATCATCGCATTCCTGCTGCTGCTGGTGCCGCTTTGGTACTTCATGAACAACTCCTCCTCCGGCAACTTCCGCTTCACCCGCATACTGATCTGGCTGGACCCGGAGGCCTACCCCGACGAGGCCCGGCAGGTCATCAACGGGCAGATCGCCATCGGCTCCGGCGGCGTGTGGGGCAAGGGCATCGTGTCCCCCGGCAGCTTCGCCTCCCTGGGCTACATCTCCGACGACCACACCGACTTCATATTCGCCATCGTGTGCGAATCCTTCGGGCTCGTCGGCGGCTGCACGCTGGTGCTCGCCTACATGGCGATGATCGCCCGCATGATCTGGCTCGCCATACGGGTCAACGACCCCTACGGCTCCTACCTGATCGTGGGCGTGTCCGCCATGATGATCTTCCACGTGGTGGAGAACGTGGGCATGGTCATCGGGCTTTTGCCCGTCACAGGCATCCCCCTGCCCTTCGTCAGCTACGGCGGTTCCAACATGCTCACCAACATGATGGGCGTCGGCCTGGTGCTCAACGTGGTCATGCGCTCCCGGCAGCGCGAGCTCCAGCAGCGCACCAGCACCAACCGCGTCGTGCAGCTATAATGAACCGCCTCCGTTCGCAAACCGAACGGAGGCGGCCTTCTCTGTACTCTGTACTCTGCACTCTGCACTCTGCCCTCTGCACTCTGCACTCTGCACTCTGCACTCTGTACTCTGCACTCTGCACTCTGCACTCTGTACTCTGCACTCTGCACTCTGCACTCTGTACTCTGCACTCTGTACTCTGCACTCTGCACTCTGACAATTGTCTGTCCCCGCCTGTGCGCGACACCCTTGCAAGTTGGCGCCGCGAGGCGGGGATCAGTGTTTGGGGATGCGGTTGTCATGCGCGAGCACCGCTGGCGTGCGGCTGTCGCGCAATCTCCCGGCACGTCTGCCGGACCATGAAGGTGGCGAACCCTCAATGATGCTATTATATATTCCAAAGATGTACCCAGTATGAACAAAGTCGGCTGAATTTCAAACAAAAGTCCAACACTCCTGTGACAACCCTACATGATGACCCTTCTTTTATTGGCGGATATGTGGTATAATGGTTTCATCATCATCAGGAGGTTCTCGCCATGACATTCACGGGCACGGTGGAGCACGGCAAGCAGATGGGCCGGCAGCTGGGCTTTCCCACGGCGAACATCCGGCCGGAGGGCTCCCCCGCCCTGCCGGAAAACGGCGTCTACGCGGCCGCGGTGCTGCTGGAGGGCGAGGCCGCGGCCCGTCCCTGCATGCTGAACCAGGGCCTCCACCCCACCCTGCCCGAAGGCAAGCCCACCATCGAGGCGCACCTTCTGAACTACGACGGCGACCTGTACGGCATGCGCGTGCGGGTGGAGTACCTGCACTTTTTGCGGGCCGAGCGCCGCTTCGACGGCCCGGAAGCCCTCAAATCCCAGCTCAGCCGGGACCTGGAGGCCACCCGCCAGTGGTTTCGGGCGCATCCCTTGTAATCTTCACATTCCTATGATAGAATATACCCATTCACACGAAAGCGGGGGCCGTATCATGAGTGATCTGAACATCGTCTGCCTGGATCTCGAGGGCGTGCTGGTGCCGGAGATCTGGATCGCGTTTTCCGAGGCCAGCGGCATACCGGAGCTTCGCCGCACCACCCGGGACGAGCCCGACTACGACAAGCTGATGCGCTGGCGCCTGGGCATACTGAAGGACCACGGCCTGGGCCTGAAGGACATCCAGGCCACCATCGCCAAAATCGAACCGCTGCCGGGCGCGAAGGATTTCCTCGACGAATTGCGCGCCACCACGCAGGCGGTGATCCTCTCGGACACCTTCACACAGTTCGCCAAACCGCTGATGGAGAAGCTGGGCTGGCCGACGCTGCTGTGCAACGCGCTGGAGGTCGCCCCGGACGGCATGATCTCCGGCTATAAGATCCGCATCGCCGAGTCCAAGCTGAGCACCGTGAAGGCGCTGCAATCCGTGGGCTTCGACACCATCGCCTGCGGCGACAGCTACAACGACCTGGGCATGATCCGCGCCAGCAAGGCCGGGTTCCTGTTCCGCTCCACCGAGCAGATCGTGAAGGATAACCCCGACCTGCCCGCCTTTGAGGCATACGACGACCTGCTCGCCGCCATCAAAGCCGCGCTGTGACGACATAGTAAAAGCCACCGACGATTGCCGGTGGCTTTTGCTTATTTCATCATGTCTTGTACCGGTTCCACAGCGTCTCCCGGGCGTAATTGCCGCGGGTGACGGACCTGCTCGCGCGATTCGAGGGGGCCTCGAAGTTGTAGCAGAAATCGTAGCCCGCGTCGTAGGCGCCCTGCTCGTCATTACTCACGGCCAGCAGCCGCTTGTGCACCGCGGGATAGCGGTTCTTGAGCTCGTAGGCCAGGAAGTAGAGCTGGCCCTCCAGCGTGGTGTGGTCGAAGCCGTTGGTGCTGCACCAGCTCTCCAGGCGGGTCTTGCGCCCCAGGTGCCACTGCACGATGCCGTAGCTGGAGCCCCTGTCGCCGCCGGCGGTGGGCTTGTAGCCGGACTCATACTTGATGTTGGCCATCACGCCGCAGGCCGCGGCGGTGTTGTAGCCCATGGTCTTGGTGAGGAACCTGAACACGATCTGCTCGTTGTTGCCGGAGAGGTCCACCTGGCTGTCTGCGACGTTGTCCGCGGTGCGGGCGGCGCTGGTCTCCGCGTCCTCGGTCAGGTTGGCCTTGTCCATGTAGCCCACCTTGCCGTCCCGCTCCACCATGGCGCAGTTGCCCTTGGTGGCCAGCAGCAAAAGCTTCGCGCCCTTCTCGACGCTCACGGAGTCGCTGGACGTGCTGGGCCGCGCGTACACCCGGCACTGCTGGGTGGTCACCATGGCCTTGCGGTCGTACTTCTGCACGCTGCCCGAGCCCGCGGACACGGCGTCCTCCGCGGCGTCCTCCTGGACGGACCCGGTCAGGTTGCGGGTGTTGATGTAGCCCACCGTGCCGCCGCGCTTCACCTTCGCGAACTTGCCCTTCACGGCCAGCAGCGTGAGCTTGGTGCCCTTCTTGACTTTCACATAGCCGGACTTGGCGCTGGCCTTCTTGAACACCTTCGCCGCTCTGGCGGTCACCACGGTCCTGGCCTCCCCGTCGTCCGTCGTCTGTGACGACGCCTCCATCGAGGCATTGCCCGTCACCGCGGTCATGTCGCTCACCCGCGCGAGGCCCGTGTGGCCGTTGTAGGTGATCAGCGCCGCGTCGCCGGAGTAGGCGTTGACCGTGACGGTCTCGTCCATCGGCACGACCCCGATCAGTTCGTGGCCGGAGTCCTGCGAATAGACCTTCATCTCCTTGCTCTTCACCACGGCCTTGAAGCCAGCGGCCATCGCCGAGGGAGCCGTGCCCATCATAAGCGCCACCAGCAGCATCACCGTCAGCGCGCGCATCCTTTTCTCAAGCATATCCGTACCTCAAATGATATTTCTGTATTCAATGTTTCATACTTTTGTAATAATTATATCATTTCAGAAATATCTTGTCAATGCTTTTTTCATTTCTTTACGGAACGGATAGAGGCTTTACAAATGCGGCGGATTGTGCTATTATAGGTAAGGATAATTGAATATCGGGAAATTCACAGGTTCTGGCAATCGCCAGATCAAAAGGGAACGGGGTGCGAATCCCCGACAGGACCGCTGCTGTATGGATGAGCGGCGCGCAGATGCCATTGGCGCAAGCTGAGAAGGCGCGCGACGCGATGAACCCGAGTCAGAAGACCTGCCTGCGAATGAAGTATCGTTTTCTTCGGCCTCAAGAAAGATATGTCCTGCGCGCCTGACCCGGAGGGGTCGCGGTTGCCGCCGCGAGCCCGCCGGAGAGACGTTCACTACGGGATATGCGGGCTTGGACCGGTATATCCCGATTTTCATGCCCGCGCGGCGGACTGGTACCCGGCGTCGCGGCGATCCATCGGTCCCGGACGTCACGGCGGGAAGTGCCGTTCCCGCCCCGCCGCTCCCCCTGCGGCGGCGTCCGGGCTGTTTTTTATATTTCCAGCTTCCTTAACCACTCTAAAAACCGCTCCTCCGGCGGGGCCTCGAAGATCATCTCCTCGCCGGTGCGGGGGTGCACGAAGCCTATGCGGCAGGCGTGCAGGAGCTGTCCACCGGCGACGGGATACGGCGACTTCTTCGGCCCGTAGACCGGGTCGCCCAGCACGGGGTGGCCTATGGAGGCCATATGGACGCGAATCTGGTGGGTGCGCCCGGTGGTCAGGCGGCACTCGATCAAGGTCGCGCCCCTGAGGGGCTCCAGTACCGTCCAGTGGGTCACCGCCTCCCGGCCGTCGGGCACGATGGCCATGCGCTTGCGATCGGTGGGGTGGCGTCCGATGGGGGCGTCCACGGTGCCGGATTCCGCCTTGAAGCCGCCGATCACGATGGCGCGGTACACCCTGTGGACGCTGTGGGCCTTGATCTGCCCGGACAGGGCGACGTGGGCCATGTCGTTCTTGGCCACCAGCAGAAGCCCGGAGGTGTCCTTGTCGATGCGGTGCACGATACCGGGGCGAATCTCCCCGCCGATGCCCGACAGGTTGTCCAGGTGCTTCAAAAGCGCGTTCACCAGCGTGCCGGTCTCGTTGCCCGCCGCGGGGTGCACCACCATGCCGGAAGGCTTGAACACCACGGCCAGGTCCTGATCCTGATAGACGATCTCAAGCGGTATGTCCTCCGCCTGCGCGCAGGTGGGCACCGGCTCCGGCACCTCCACGGCCACCGCCATGCCGGGTTTGAGCCTGAAGCCCGCTTTCATCTGAGGCGCGCCGTCCACGGTCACCAGGCCGTCGCGTATGAGCGCCCCGGCGCGGGAGCGCGTGATGTCCGCCAGCGCTGCGGCGAACACGTCCAGGCGCTCCGCCGCCGCGGCCGTCTGCTCAAACCTCGCCATGCGTCCGCTCCTTCTTGCGCTCGTTGCGCCACGCGCCCAGCAGCACCAGCGCCGCGCCCACGCAGATGCACACGTCGGCCACGTTGAATATGGCGAAGCGCACGAATTTCAGCTCGATGAAGTCGATCACCGAGCCCATGGTCACCCGATCGTACAGGTTGCCCAGCCCGCCGCCCGCGATGAGCCACAGCCCCGCGCGCAGAAGCGGCGGCTCCCCGGGGCGGCTGAGCAGGAAGAACAGTATGCCCGCGATCAACAGCGCGGTGAACACCGTCAAAAGCCAGAAGTGGCCGGACAGCATCGAGAACGCCATGCCCGAATTGCGCGCGTTGCGAAAGCCGACGACGCCGGGGATCAGCGTCCGGGGCAGCGCCCGGCGCTTCGCCAGTACCTTGGTGATCCGGTCCGCCGCCACGGCCAGCAGCATCCACTGCCAGCCCCTACATCCTCGCCTCAATTGCATGTATGACCTCCGCCAGAAAACCGCCGATCAGCGGTATGTTGTCCACCACCACCGACCGAAGCGCCACCGCCAGCAGCGCCCCCAGCACCGAGAAGCCCAGCGTGAACCCCAGCCCCCGGCACACGCCGTAGAGCAGGTTGTCCCACACCAGGCGGCCCCGGCGGCTGACGTGGGCCACGTATTCGTCCAGGCGCATGCGCTCCAGCGTGGCGATCAGTCGCTCGATGTTCTCCCGGTCGCGTCCCGTCAAAGCCCTCCACCTCCGATGGAAAGGATTGACATTTCTGCGCCGGGTTATGCACGACAAAGGGGCCTCGCGCAGAGGCCCCCTTCGTCATTGGTCGATCAGAACAGGTTGGTCTTGTCCCGCAAAAGCGCCGACTGGGACTCGATCATGCTGCTGAAATCCGCCTTGAACGCCTTGGCGGCGGCCTTCATGGTCTCGTACTGCTCCGTCAGGGCCTCCAGCTTGGCCTGCGCCTGGGCGGTGAGCTTTTCCGCGTCGGCCTGGGCCTTGTTCAGGGTGGCGTTGGCCAGGTCCTCGGCCTCGGCCTTGGTCTGGGCCGCCTGGGCCTCGGCCTCGGCCTTGGTCTCGTCGGCGATGCGCTGCGCGCCGATCATGGCCTCGCGCATGGACTTCTGCAGGTTGTCGAAGTAGACCTTCTCGTTGTACTCGGGGGTCTTCTTCGCGGCGTCCTCGGCGGCCTGTTTGGCGGCGTCCACCTCGGCCTCCAGGTCGGCGGCCTGCTTTTTCAGCTCCAGATTCTCACGCACCAGCGCGGAGAGCTGCTCGGCGATTTCATCGAGAAAATCGTCCACCTCTTCGACATTGTAGCCGTTCTTCGCCTGCGTCGCAAACTCCTTTTCCTGGATATCTCTTACGCTGATCGCCATGGGATGATCTCCTTTCGTTGTGTGTATGTAATCATTTGGGGAATTATTCGACAAGGAAGGCCGTAATTCCTGCCTTGCCGCCCATTCTTATCATATTCTTCATTTTTACGCGGATACAGGGCATCCGCGGGCGCTTCGGCGCCGCCGCGCCGGCCGTCAGCGCATCCCGTAGGCGATCAGCACGTACAGCCGCCACCACAGCCGCCCCAGGATCTGGAAGGCGAGTATGGCGAACAGGCAGGTGAAGTCGATGGGCGCGTTGAAGTACCGGGAGACCTTCATGGACAGCTTCTGAAACGGCGACACGAAGGGCATGATGAACTGTCGAAGCATGTAGAAGGCCTTGAACCTCGGCTGGAACCAGCTGAGCACGCAGTAGATGACGATGGCCCATTCAATGATCGACAGAAACATGGAAACCGCGCGGAACACGGTGTACAGACTCAGCATGGGCACACCTCCCCAAGTATGATCTATGGTCATTATATCGCTGGTCTGAAAGCGATATGCGGGTACTGTTCAGAGAGTGGAGAGTGCAGAGTGCAGAGTGCAGAGTGCAGAGTGCAGAGTGCAGAGTGCAGAGTGCAGAGTGCAGTTTTGGAAGAAATCCTTTCGGATTTCTTTTGATCATAAGGCTACGGCAATCCGTACAATCATCGTATATACAGTTCAATCAAACAAATCCCGCAGGGATTTGCACCAAAACTGTACTCTGTACTCTGTACTCTGAACTCTGTTCTCTTACCTGAATCCCCTCTCGACATCGTATGCGTCGTTGACCTCCACGGACATCGGCGCGACCAGGTAGGTGCGGTCGGAGGCCTTGCGGATGGAGGCGTGCAGCGCGAACACCGCGCCGGAGAGCGTGTCCACGGCGCGCTGCATGAGCCGCCCGTCCAACTCGTCCATGGTGAGCACCACGGTGTTGTTGGCGATGAGCTGGTCGATGACCTCGCAGCAGTCCTCCAGCGAGTGCAGCGAATACATCACCGTGCGGGACCGGCTGGAGACGCGCATGCGGTTCTGCGGCCGCGTCTGGGGCGGATTGGCCACGGGGCGTCGCTCCGGCTGCTGGGCGAACCGGCTGGAGGCGCGGCTGCCGTAATCCTCATAATCCCCGTCGTCAAAGCGGGAGGCCGCGCGCCGGTTGGTGTCGGCGTAATCGTCATAGCCCGCCTGGCCGCGGTCCGAATAGCCCGAACGGCTGCCCGAGCGGTCGTCGAAGCGGCTCTGGCGCGGCTCCGGCAGGCTGCGGCGCTGCGGCTGCCGGGACGACGTCCTGCCGCTGCCGCCGCTGTTGCGCGCCGGCCGGGCGGGCGTATAGGCCGCCTGGCGTCCGTAGTTGCCGTTCTGGTACTCCTCCCCGTAGGTGTCGCGGGAATCCCCGTCGTCCACCAGGCCGATGAAATTCAAAAGCCGGTTGAACGCGCCGGATTTGTTTCGCGCCATAGTGCTCTTCCCCTCCTGAAGTCCGGTGTTTATACGAATGATCGACGCCGCGGAATGATCAGCGTCTACCTATATGTTGTAGTGGCGTTCCCCGAACAGCGCCCGGCCCAGGCGCACCATCGTCGCGCCCTCCTGGCAGGCCACCAGGCAGTCGTCCGACATGCCCATGGACAGCGTGTTCATGGACACATTGGGGATGTCCATGTCCTTAAGCCGCTCGAACCACTCCCGCATGCGGCGGAAGTAAGGCCGCACGGCCTCGGGATCGTCGGCGATGGGCATGATGGCCATCAGGCCCTCGACCCTGAGCCCCCGCATGCCGGACAGCCGCCGGATGAAGGGCAGCAAGCCCTCCTCGTCGATGCCGGCCTTCTGGGGCTCTTTGGCGATGTTCACCTGCACCAGCACCGGCATCACCCGCCCCGCGGCCGTAGCGCGGCGGTCGATCTCGTCGGCCAGGGCGTCCCGGTCCACGGACTGTATCATGGCCACCCTGTCGACGATGTACTTGACCTTGTTGGTCTGGAGCTGCCCGATCAGGTGGATCTTATACTCCGGGTTCAGCCGGTCGATCTTGGACATAAGCTCCTGCACCCGGTTTTCGCCGAGGGTGCGTATGCCGCCGTCCCAGGCCATGTTGATGACCTCCGGGTCGATGGTCTTGCTGACGCCGCAGATCTCGGCCCCGCCCCACTTCGCGGACGCCTCGCCGATCTTCTGCTGCCAGTCGTAAATGTTTTTAAGCAGCGCTTCCTGATTCATGCTTCGTCAACTTCCTTATTTGATCAGCACCGTCTGGCCCACCGTCAGCGCGCCGTCCGCCAGGGGCTGTATCATGGCGATATTGCCGTTTGTGGAGAGCACCTCCACCGGCACGAACGTGCCGCCGGGCACGTCGTACACCCACACGCCCATCTGGCCGTTGTCGTTGTAGAGCGCCTCGGCGCGCACGGCCAGGCCCTGCAGCGTGATGCTGAACTGCGCCCGCCCGGTGCGGCGGTAGATCAGCGGCCCCATGGGGTTGTCCACCTCGAACACGGCCAGCGTGATGCCGCTGTCCTTCTGCACGCTGGTGACGGCGGCGTTGAAGGCCAGGTCGTCGAAGCCCTCCATCATCATGTAGTAGTTGTCCTGCCCCACCATGGGGGTCCAGTTGTTGCCCTCGATGAGCACCGCCACGTACCACTTGTCCTGGTCCACGATGCGGCAGATGCCGTTTTGCCGGGTGGACTGCGTGGTGGCCAGCGGCGCGCCGCCCAGCACCGTGCGGATGTCCTGTATGGTCAGGCTCTTGATGGTGGCGGGGGTCAGGTCCTTCTCGTAGCCGTCCAGGTAGAAGGACACCACGCCGTCCCGGTCCGCGTTGACCACCTTGCGCCAGGACTGTATGTTGGTCATGCGGGCGTTCTCTTCCTCGTAGAGCTTGGTGAGCTTGTTGTCGGTGCGCTTGTTCTGCCTCAGGTATTCCTGCCGCTTCACCATGGCTGTCTCGAGCTGGGCGGTGACGTTTTTCAGGTTGCCCGTGGTCTGGTGGGTGATGAGGTTCTTGAACTCCATCGCCATCATGTCCACGAGCTGGTCCAGCCGGTTCAGGTCGGCGTCCACGATGTTGTTGAGCAGCTGCTTGTGGTACTCCTGTATCTTGGAGCGCGTGGCCTCAAGATTGTTCAGAAGGTTCTCTGAGTAGCCGGTGGTGTACAGGTTCGCCACCACGTCCCCGGCGGCCACCAGCGAGTTCTCCGGCGCGATGTACTCCACCCGGGCGGTGGAGTCCGACTCAATCAGGTGCTCGTCGCGGATCAGCACGCAGTCCACCGTCTGCTCCTGCGGGGCGTTCGCCATCATGATCTGGGATACCCTCGGCCCACCGAACAAAAACGGGCGGGCGATCAGAAACGCGATCACCAGCAGCAACAGCAGGAACAAGTAAAACCTGCCGGTCACCCTCCGCTTCTTGCGCATAGCCCACGCCCCGTTCGTGCATAATAGCCATAGCTTACCATGGTATTCTATATTATACGCCACAATCCGGGCAGATGCAATGCGGTTATGTTGACTTTTTCGTGCTTTTGAGATTATAATGTTATCAATTAGAGTGTGTTTCTATTCCGCAGGCTTAGTGGGGCTAAGTCAAGGGAAATCAACGCAGAAATGCAGCCAAAGACGCCGAAAATGCGCTTCAGGCATTTTAGAAACACACTCTAGGCTGTAGGGACGCCATTCATGGCGTCCGCCAAAACCCATCGACATCGAGGCGACGACATGCGATTCTATTCCACCGGCTTTTCGATCCTCGGCCTGTCCGTGCGCTGGTACGGCCTGCTGATCGCGCTGGGCATCGGCCTGGGGGTGCTGCTGGCCCTGCGCCGCGAGAAGCGCTTCGGCCTGCCGAAGGACACAGTGATCGACCTGGCCCTGTGCGGCGTGCCCGCGGCCATCGTCGGCGCGCGGCTGTACTACGTGATCTTCTCCTGGGCCGACTACGCCGCCGACCCCCTCGCCGCGCTGCGCGTCTGGGAGGGCGGGCTGGCCATCTACGGCGGCATACTGGGCGGGCTGCTGGCGGGACTGATCTACGCCCGCATAAAGGGCCTGCGCTTCCTGACGCTGGCCGACCTGGTCGCCCCGTCCTTCGCGCTGGGGCAGGCCGTCGGGCGCTGGGGCAACTTCTTCAACCAGGAGGCCTACGGGCGCGCCGTCGCCGCGGACTGGATGCGGCGCTTCCCCGTGGCGGTGTTCATCCGCGCGGACGGCCTGTGGCACTTCGCCACCTTCTTCTACGAATCCGTCTGGTGCCTGCTGATCGTAATCTTCCTGCTCGCCGCCGACCGCAGGGGCCTGTTCAGGCGCCCCGGCGACACCTTCTTCACCTACGTGCTGCTCTACGCCGTGGAGCGCGCGCTGGTGGAGGGCCTGCGCACGGACAGCCTGTACTGGGGGCCCGTGCGCGTCTCGCAGGCGCTGAGCGTGCTGGCCGCCGTCGCATGCGCGGCGATACTGGTCACGCGGCGCGTAAGGGATAAAAATATCCCCCGAAACCAGGGGATCGAGTGATACAAAGGAGGCTTTCACATGGCATTTTCAAAGATCGCAACGGGGCTTCAGCACATCGGCGTGCCCACCAACGACATCGAGGCGACCCTCCGCTTCTACACCGCCCTGGGCTTTGAGGTGGCCCACCGTGCCGACAACAACGGCGAGCAGGTGGCGTTTCTCCGGCTGGGCGACCTGACCATCGAGACCTACCAGAACGGCAAGGCCGTCGGGCAGGCCGGCGCGGTGGACCACATCGCCATCAACGTCACCGACGTCGACGCGGCCCGCCGCATCGCCGACGCCATGAAGCTCGAGGTCATCGAGGAGGGCCAGCTCCCCTTCTGGACCAACGGCGTCAAATACTTCACCATACTGGGCCCCAACCGGGAAAAGCTGGAGTTCAACCAATATCTCTGATCGTCCCGCCCATACCTCCCTGCGCACGTCGCAGGGAGGTTTTATTAAGTCTTGGCAAAACCGCTTGACAACCTCTGCATCCGTGTATACAATAATACCTAAATTGCGTCACCCTATTAAAGCGATCTGAGGAGATGAGACCATGCTGGAAATGTCCAACAAGACCAACCTGCTGGAACAGAAGCAGTACAAATATTCATTGCAGGATGTTCCGAACCCGAACCTGTACCGGGACATCTACCCCTACGACGAGATCCCCCGCGTGGCGTTCAACCACCGGCGCGTGCCGATGGGCATGCCGGAGGACATCTGGATCACGGACACCTCCTTCCGCGACGGCCAGCAGTCGGTGGAGCCCTACACGGTCAAACAGATCGTGGACCTCTACAAGCTAATGGCCCGGCTGGGCGGCCCCTATGGCGTCATCCGGCAGACGGAGTTCTTCGTGTACTCCGAGAAGGACCGCGAGGCCATCGCCCGCTGCATGGACCTGGGCTACCGCTTCCCGGAGATCACCACCTGGATACGCGCCACCCGGGACGACTTCAAGCTGGTGAAGGACCTGGGCATCCGCGAGACGGGCATACTGGTGTCCTGCAGCGACTACCACATCTTCAAAAAGATGCAGATGAGCCGCAAGCAGTGCATGGAGTACTACCTCAAGACCGTGGCGGACGCCTTCGAGGCCGGGGTCATGCCCCGCTGCCACCTGGAGGACATCACCCGCGCGGACTTCTACGGCTTCGTGGTGCCCTTCGTCAACGCCCTGCAGGAGATGAGCCAGGACGCCGGCATCCCGGTGAAGATCCGCGCCTGCGACACCATGGGCTACGGCGTGCCCTACTCCGAGGTGGCACTGCCCCGCAGCGTGCCGGGCATCATCTACGGCCTGCAACACTACTCCGACGTGCCCAGCGAGATGCTGGAGTGGCACGGCCACAACGACTTCTACAAGGCCGTGGCCAACGCCTCCACCGCCTGGCTGTACGGCGCGTGCGGCGTGAACTGCTCGCTGCTGGGTATCGGCGAGCGCACCGGCAACATCCCGCTGGAGGCCATGGTGATGGAGTACGCCAGCCTGCGCGGCTCCCTCGACGGCATGGACCCCACCGCCATCACCGACATCGCCCGCTACTTCCACGACGAGATCGGCTACGAAATCCCGGTGATGACCCCGTTCGTGGGGCGTCAGTTCAACACCACCCGGGCGGGCATCCACGCCGACGGCCTGTTGAAGGACGCCGAGGTGTACACCATCTTCAACACCAACAAGATACTGGGCCGCTCCCCCTCGGTGATGATCGGCAAGGCCAGCGGCCTGGCGGGCATCGCCTACTGGATCAACGACAACTACAGCCTTGAGGGCGACGAGCAGGTGGACAAGAAGTCCGAGCTGGTCATCAAACTCAAGGACTGGATCGACGCCGAGTACGCCGGCGGCCGGCAGACCTCCCTCTCCAACGACGAGCTGGAGGCGAAGATCGAGGCGCTGAGCGACGGCAAGTATAAGCGGCTGTGACCCCAGAACAGGAGGCTAAGAATATGATGGATTACAAGACCGTTTCCCTGTCGGATCAGGTGTTCGAGCACCTCGAGACGGACATTCTCAGCGGCAAGTACCGGCGCGGCGAGATCGTCACGGAGCTCCAGCTCTGCTCGGAGCTGGGCGTAAGCCGCACGCCGGTGCGGGAGGCCCTGCGCCGCCTGTTCCAGGAGCACCTCATCGAGGACACCCCCAAGGGCACCATGGTGCTGGGCATCACCCCGAAGGACTACCTCGACATGTCCGAGATCCGCCTGCGCATCGAGGAGCTGGCGGTGCGCGGCTTCGTGGCCAACATGACCGAGGACAACCGCAAGGAGCTCAACGAGGCCGTGGACTTCCAGGAGTTCTACCTGACCCGGGGCGACGTGGACCACCTGCGCGCGCTGGACGGCCAGTTCCACGAGATCATCTACGCCGGCTGCGGCAGCCGGGTCCTCCAGGACACCCTCGCCCCGCTGCACAAGAAGATACAGCAGTACCGGCACAACGCCCTCCAGGCCCCCCTGCGCGCCAAAAACTCCGTGCAGGAGCACCGGGCCATACTGGAGGCCATCACCGCCCGCGACGCCGACCTGGCCGTCGAAAAGATGCGCCAGCACATCGAAAACGCCATCGACCGCGCGCTGAATGGGCAGGAGAAATGAGTTAGGAGTTAGAAATTAGGAATTAGGAGTTGGGGTTACCGCGCGGCAGCCTTGGCTCCCCTCTCAGGGGAGCTGGCAGCAGGGCTTGCCCTGCTGACTGAGAGGTCCTGCCTTCCCCTTCAGGGGACCTCGAAAAACCTCACTTTGCCGCATACATTACTTCGGAAAACCCTGTAAAACAAGGTTTCTTTCCGAGGCAATGCTTGCGAAAACAGGGT
>CADASI010000044.1:0-13179 GCA_902790525.1 uncultured Eubacteriales bacterium | reverse complement strand
AGCGCCCGGAAAACAGTCCAGTGGACTGTTTTCAGCGAGAACGGGCCGGCAGGCCCCCGGAACGGTGGATTGCGCGAAGCGCAAGACGGAAGAGGTCGTCACCCCCAATCCACCTGCGAAAAAGACAACGGAGGCAAAACCATGAATACTATCGAAAATACTATCGACAACGCAATCCAGCACTACCGCGCCCTGCTGGAAGCCCAGCTCGCGCGCACCGAGCGCATGCAGAACGCCGCCCCCGCCAAGGACTTCAAGGCCCTGCCAGTGGTCACCGTGGGCGTGATCGACGGCGACGGCATCGGCCCCATCATCACCGGCCAGAGCATGCGGGTCTTACAGGCGCTTCTGAAGGACGAGATCGCCGCGGGCAGCCTCATCCTCAAGCCCATCGAGGGCCTGACCATCGAAAACCGGCTGGCGAAGGGCGAGGCCATCCCCAGCGACATCCTCGCGGAGATCAAGACCTGCGACGTGCTGCTCAAAGGCCCCACCGAGACCCCCAAGGGCGGCACGATGGAGTCCGCCAACGTGGCCATGCGCCGGGAGCTGGACCTCTACGCCAACGTGCGACCGGTGTCCGTGCCGGAGAAGAACATCGACTGGATCTTCTTCCGCGAGAACACCGAGGGCGAGTACGCGCTGGGCAGCAAGGGCATCGAGGTGCCCGGCATGCTGACCATGGACTTCAAGGTCACCACCGTCCCGGGCACAAAGCGCATCGCCCGCGCGGCCTTCGAGTACGCGAAGAACAACGGCAAGCACTACGTCGCCGTCGTCACCAAGGCCAACATCATGAAGAAGACCGACGGCATGTTCTCCGCGCTGTGCCGCGAGGTCGCCGCCGAGTACCCCGGCATCGAGGTCGAGGACTGGTACATCGACATCATGACCGCCAAGCTGGTGGACGAGAACATCCGCTCGAAGTTCCAGGTGTTCCTGCTGCCCAACCTCTACGGCGACATCATCACCGACGAGGCCGCGCAGATCCAGGGCGGCGTGGGCACCGCCGGCAGCGCCAACATCGGCGACCAGTACGCCATGTTCGAGGCCATCCACGGCTCCGCCCCCCGCATGATCGAGACCGGGCGCGGCGCCTTCGCCAACCCCGCCTCCATACTCCGCGCCGCCGCCATGCTGCTTCGCCACATCGCCCGCACCGAGCCCGCCGCCAGACTGGACGCCGCCCTCGACGCCGCCGGCGATAAGCCCCGCGAGATGACCGCCGAGGCGTATGCGGATAAGCTGATCGAAATACTGTAAAGAAAAAACGTGGCTGTCTCAAAACGTATATAGATTCATGAGACATGCGTAGGGGCGCCGATGCGGCACCCGCCCGGGTACGATACGTAACGTACATCACGGCGGGCGGCGCATCGGCGCCCCTACAACATGCATACATTTAAATAATTATGCGTTTTAAGAAAGTCCCTTGACTGTTATTGGTTCTGATGAAGTCATTGTTCATAAAAGTCTCAACCAGTGGTATGCCATCCCGTATAACCTCGCAAATACCCTCTTTGTCCATATTCAGGTCCTCGTTATTTTGCACCGCTGGATTCATATCATAAACAATACTACACCCTAAATGTCATTCTATACTTTCCTGTAATTGCCGTTTCCAAGAAATTCTATTATTCCCCGATCTCTTAATACTTGAAGTTGCTGGCGTATTTTCGGTCTGATATTGTGATTGGATGGGTATTTCATTTCCAACACTTTTTCAAATTGATACATTTGCGATAATGTAAATTCAGAGGAAGCAATTCCATTTATACAATGAAGCACATCAAACATCCATCCACGGGATTCAAGATTGTCTATACGTATGCCAAAGGCACGTTTTACACTTTCCCTTACGAGTTGTCTGTCAACTTCCTGAGTATCCTTGACAATCGCAATTCGACCCTGTAAAGGTATCTGATCGTACAATATATTGCATCCCACCCAACCGCACCTTTTCGCCTTTTCGCCAAGGGGTTTTCTTTTTTCCGCAATAGAAGGAACAAAAAAGAATTTAGGAACAAAATACAGTTGATGTACCATCATATCTCCCGTGTCATAACTCATGAAAACAAAATCCGGACTTGTTTTATCCGTTATACGCTGAACAAAGGTATCATACGCTCCATCGGCGATTTTATGCCCGAGTTTACCGTTTTTGCTCTTTAGTTCATATTGTTCCATACATGCCGGGCAATAAAAATCAGCGACTTTCATGTTATTCGGAAAGTGATATAAAGCGTCATTCCCACAGACAGGACAATACAGATTTGATCCAACCCAGCTTTCAGTAAGAATGCGCGCCTTTTGTGAAGCGCTTTTATACTTCTCTGTTTGGTATGAATCGAGATGTAAATTCATATTGTTCTCCTAAACTATTGATAGTACATGGCACACATGAATAAACAAAGCGCCTATGATTCATGGCGCTTTGTTTATTCTTAATATTTACAGCCGGCACTCCAGCTTTTGAAGCGCCTTCACGACGTAATCATACACGAAACCCTCGGCCTGATCGACGGGCACGATCTCCTTCATGGACTTATCGCGGCTGGCGATCTCGATGGTGCCGTTCTTCAGGCCCTTGGGGCTGACGACCACGCGCATGGGCACGCCGAACAGGTCCGCGTCGGAGAACATGACGCCTGCGGACACCTGCCGGTCGTCCCAGAGCACCTCGACACCGCGGGCGGTGAGGGCGTCGTAGAGCTTCTGGCTCTGCTCGGCCACCTCAGGCTGGTCGGCGCGCAGGGAGCAGATCTGCACGTGCCAGGGGGCGATGCTGATGGGCCAGATGGGGCCGTAGTCGTCCCGGTGCGCCTCGCACACGGAGGCGGCCAGGCGTCCCACGCCGATGCCGTAGCAGCCCATGATGGGATGCTTGAGGCTGCCGTCCTGGTCCACATAGGTCATGTCCATCGACTCGGTGTACTTGGTGCCGAGCTGGAAGATGTTGCCCACCTCGATGCCGCGGGAGGTGTAGATGTGGGGCTTGCCGCACACGGGGCAGATGCCGCCTTCAAACGCCTTGGCCACGTCCACATACGCCACGTCGCCCACGTCGCGGGCGATGTTGAAGCCCACATAGTGCTTATCGTCCTCGCAGGCGCCGGTGGCGAACCACTCGATGCCCTTGAGGCTTCGGTCGTACACCACGGTCACGCCCGCGGGCAGGCCGATGGGGCCAGTGAAGCCGGCGTGTATGCCGCTGTCCTCGGTGACCACGGCGGGGTGCACCTCGGCCTTGAGATAGTTGCGCAGCTTGGTCTCGTTGACGTCCAGGTCGCCGCGGATGAACACGATCACGTAGCTGTCGTCCGCGTTGCGCTGGTACATCACGGCCTTGCAGGTCTGCTTCGCGTTGATCTTGAGGAAGGCGCACAGGTCGTCGATTGTCTTGCAGTCCGGGGTGTCCACCTTCTCGAGCGGCGCGATCTCGCCGGGCTCGTTGGTCAGCAGGCAGGGGGCGGCCTCCATGTTGGCGCGGTAGTCGCAGTCGCGGCAGAGCACGATGGTGTCCTCGCCCACGTCGGTGAGCAGCATGTACTCGTGGCTCACCTTGCCGCCCATCATGCCGCTGTCGGAGGCCACCGGTGTGGAAGGAGTAGGCGTCCTTCATGGTGAACTCGCGCACGCGGATCAGGCCGCCGCGGCAGCGGGGCTCGTCGCGGAACTTGGTCTGGATCTGGTAGATCATGAACGGGTACTGGGTGTAGGAGTCGGCCACGTCGGTCATCAGCTGGACGGACGCCTCCTCGTGGGTCATGCCCAGCACCATGTCCGCGCCGGAGCGGTCCTTGAACCGCAGAAGCTCGGAGCCGATGGCGTCGAACCGCCCGGACTTGCGCCACAGATCGGCGGGCATGGTCACCGGGAACAGCACCTCCTGGCCGTCGATGCGGTTCATCTCCTCGCGGATGATGTTTTCGATCTTCGAGGTGATGCGCTTGGTGATCGGAAACAGCGTGAATATGCCGTTGCCCACGGGCTTGATGTAGCCGCCGCGCATCATCAGCGCCTGGGACGCGATCTGGCAGTCCGCCGGGGTCTCCTTGAAGCGCTTGGAAACGAGATTTCTGACCTTCATGGCTGTGCCTCCCTGTAATCATGAAAAGGGCTTCGACCCGCACCGGGCGAAGCCTTGTTGATGTGTTTTATTATAATGACGCTGTGTTAATTGTTCAAGCGATATGCTCACAGTTTCCGCAGGATTCAGCTTTTCACCACAGCGGTTTTCTGTATTCTTCCTCCAGTTCAAGCCACTTTTCGAGGAACGCATCCCCCTCCGGGTCATCGGCGACGATGCGCACTGCGTCCCGCGCGGCCTTCACGAAATCCGGGTCGAGCCCGCCGATGCCGCTTGCCACCAGCGGGCACATGGCTCGCGCCCGGGCGTCCAGCCGCACGGTCCACCGGACGCCCTTCCCCCGGACGGGCGTCAGCGGGAAGATGCGACAGCCCAGGGGCCGCAGATTCCTGTCGCACTGTCCCGAGCAGATCATGATTGGCGCAAAGCTGCCGGGCACGACGCGATCCACCCAATCGCAGTCCTTAAGTCGCGCCGCCTCGCCGGGGAACAGGTGCACCCCGCCCTGGCCGTCGGCGTCCGTCTGGCAGCAGGCCGCGCCGCACAGCGCCCCGCAGTCCCGGAGCATCGGGGTCAGCGCCCCGATCCGCGCATACGCGCGGTTCAAGATATCCTGATTCATACCGCGTATTCCCGGTTCACGATGTACCAGATCTTGTCGATGGTGTTCACCTTGTCCTGCTGGGTCTCGCCCTTGATGATGGAGTCCTGAAGCGGTATGGCGTGCCCGCCGCGGCTTCGGATGGTGTCGGCGCACCAGAAGATATCGGCCTCGGCGTCGTAGCCGAACAGCCATATGGCGTGGGGCGCGCCGGTGTCGTAGATCACCACGCCCTCCCGGTGCTTCTTGAGCTGGTCGATCAGGTACTGCTTCTTGTCCCTGCATTTGCCGATCTCCGGCGAGCAGGCCACCTCCACCTGGCCCACGGAGAAGCTCCGGCTCAGGCCGTAGCGCTTGGTCCAGCAGTAGCGGCTGACCACCGACGAGGTCATGTGCGCGTAGGGCGTGCCCCGCTGGCAGGCGTAGTTGCGGATCATCATGGTGGCGGCCACCAGCGTGCAGGTGTGCTTGATGGTCTGGGTGACGTACACGTCCTCGGCGGGATGGGAGCCGTAGTAGTGCCCGCGGCGTGCGGTGGTGATCGACAATACCCGCGCCGGCGCCGACGGCTGGGCCACGGTGTCCGGCATCAGCCTGAACCGCCCCGCCTGCAGGGCGTCGCTCCCGGGACAGCCCGCGGCCAGCGACAGCATCAGAAGCGCCGCCATGGTCTTGAAGAATGTGCGCCGCGCGGCGCGCATGAAACGCGAAAAACGCATGAAAAATCCTCCGGTATATGATCGCATTCTATATCATACCGGAGGACCCATCCAAATGCAAAGACTTTCAGTCAAACATTTCTTGCCATTTATGTGTGGGAAATGTGATATCACCAGTTGTCGGAGCCGTCCGCGGGGATGACCCTGTTCATGGCCTCGATGGCGCACTCGATCATGCTGTCGTCGGGCTCGCGGGTGGTCACGTGCTGGAGCCACTTGCCCGGCGCGGAGATGATGCGGGTAAAGAGGTCGTCCCGCCGGCCCGCCAGCTTGATGAGCTCGTAGCCCACCCCCACCACGATGGGGAAGGTCAGCAGCTTGAAGCAGGTGCGCAGCAGCAGGTTGTCCACCCGTATGAACATGGACACGATGATGCCCACGATCAGCATCAGCACCATAAACGACGTGCCGCACCGCGGATGGAACCGGGACTGGGGCCGTATGTTCTCCACCGTCAGCGGCAGGCCCGCCTCGTAGCAGAATATGGTCTTGTGCTCCGCGCCGTGGTACTGGTAGGTGCGGCGGATGTCCTTCATCAGCGACGTCGCCCACACGTAGCCCACGAACAGTATGATGCGCATCACGCCCTCAAAGCCCGCCCGGGCGTAGTAGTTCTGCTGCACCGCCGGGGCCGAGGCGGTGATCCACTTCCAGATCTGCATCGGCAGGTACACGAACAGCCCCAGCGCCAGCGCCACGGCCAGCACCGTCGCCACCGGCATCAGTATGGCGTTGAACAGCTTGTCCCACTTCGAGGGCTGCTTGTTCTCCTCCTCGTCCTCCAGGCCCGACAGCTCCGCCGAGCGCATCAGGCACTTGTAGCCGAAGGACAGCGAGTCGTACATGTTGAATATGCCCCGTATGAACGGCAGCTTGAACAGCTTCGCCCGGTCCTTGCCCTTCGTCGGGTATTCCTCGAGGATGATCTCGTTGGTCTTGGTGTTGCGCACCGCCATGGCCGTCTTCTCCGGCCCGCGCATCATGATGCCCTCGATCAGCGCCTGTCCGCCGATGCTCGTCTTCTTTGTCGCCATGCCTCCACCGTCCTTTCGCTGCATGGATGTATATGATTCTCTATTATACACCATTCGACAGGGTTGTCAAACCTCGCGCTTATTCTTTACACACGCTGATGACCTCCGTGCCGTAATACCGAAGCGCCCGGGCGACCTCGGCGGTGACGATCTCCCCGCTGACGGCCACGGGCACCGCGGGCGGGCAGGAGGCCGTGGGCGCGGCGCACACCCGGCCCACGGCCTCGTCCACGCGGACGTCCTCACAGGGCGCAAACACCGCCTGCCGCACGCTCACGGCCCGCGCGGGCCGGGGCAGCGCGGGGGCGGGCGTCCCGGCGCGGGGCCGGAGCGTGCGAAGCGCCGCGGCGATCCGGTCACAGTCGGAGGTCGGGTTGTCCGGCGCGGGCATCAGCACGACGTGCTCCCGATCGGCGTACTCGCACACCACGCCGCCCCGGCGCAGGTCCTCCGCCAGCGCGAGGCCGTCGCCCCGCAGGGTCAGCTTCATCGGTTCGCCGTCCAGGACCTCAAAGCCCCGCTCCTTGAGCCGCCGCTTCAGCCCACCGACCCGCCCGACGGTCCGCGCAATCTCGTCGGGAAGCTCCCCCGCTAGCCGAGCATTGCACAGGTCCAGCGACTGCAATATCAGCCACGACGGGCTGGTGGAGCCGAACAGCGAAAGCGCTGCTTTCGCGCCCGCGATGAACCTCGGGTCGGCCTCCCGCGAGACGTGCAGATACGCGCCCCCGGTCAGCACCGGCAGCGTCTTGTGGGCCGAATCGCAGCACATGTCCGCGCCCAGGTCCATCGGGTGAAGCGACTCCGGCAGAAACCGCAGGTACGCGCCGTGGGCATTGTCCACGAGCAGCGGCACGCCGTAGCGTCGACACACCGCCGACAGTCCGCGCACGTCCTGCATGCCGCCCAGGTAGTCCGGGGAGGTGACGAACACGCAGAAGGGCTTTTTCGCCATGGCGTCAAGCCGCGCCGCCAGCGCCTCCGGGGTCACCGGGCAGGCGCACAGGCTCCCCGCCCCCTCGGGAAACAGCCATTCCACGTCGAAGTCGCACAGCGCCGCGGCGTACAGGAAAGACTTGTGGGCGTTGCGCGCCGCGAGCGCCACCGGCCGCCCCGCGGGGTCCGGGCGGTTCACCATCGCCAGGTACAGCATGGCTCGCACGCACTGGCTGGAGCCCTCCGCGGCATAGAACGTCGCCCCCGCGCCAAACAGCGTAGCGGCGTTCATCTCGCTCTCCGCGATGATGCCCGAGGCGGCGTACAGCTCGTCCGCCCCGGCGATCTCGGTGATGTCCCGCGCCTCGCACCCCAGCGCCCCCCGCCCCTTGTGCCCGGGCATGTGGAGACGCGCTGCGCCGGATTCGAGGTATCGCGTGACGAAGGTGTAGATGGGAGTGTTCATGGCAGTTCCTGCTTCGCAATAATGAGGAATTAGGAGTTAGGAATTAGGAATTATAGAAGGCGCTTCACGGATACTTGTGGGATACTCCATCGCTTACGGAACCTCTCTGCCCCCTTCGGGGGCACCTCCCCTGGGAGAGGAGGCAAGGGGGTTAGTTCTGTCTGCGGCAGCCGGTAACTCAATTCCTAATTCCTCATTCCTAATTCCCAATTCTCATTTCGTACATTCCTCACAGCCAGCCCCACAGTCACTGCTCCCGACCTCCCCGCCGTCCTCCACGGCCTCCGCCACCTTGACCATCACGGCGCACTCGATGCGCTTTTTGAACAGCGCGCAGCCGAAATCGTACACGCCGCGGATGTTGCCTGTGGCGTGGTAGGCGTTGGCGGCACAGCCGCCGGAGCAGTAGAGCTTCGCCCAGCAGTCCCGGCACTCGGGGCGGGCGTAGGCGTTGACGCGCTTGAACTCGTCCCGCACGGCGGTGTTGGTCACGCCGTCCCACACGTTGCCCATCAGGTACTTGGGATCGCCCACGAACTGGTGGCAGGGGTAGAGGTCGCCCCAGGGGGTCACGGCCATGTACTCGGTGCCGCTGCCGCAGCCGGAGATCCGCTTGTAGATGCAGGGCCCGCCGGTCAGGTCGATCATATAATGGTAGAAGGTGAAGGGCCGGCCCTCCTTCTTCCGCCTGATCATCTCTTTTGCGAGGATCTCGTACTGCTCAAACAGCACCGGCAGGTCCTCCTCTTTAAGCGCCTCCGGGTCGCCGGGGGGACACACCACCGGCTCCATGCTGGTCTCGGTGAAGCCCAAATCCAGCATGTGGAACACGTCGTTCGTAAAATCCAGGTTCCGGCGGGTGTAGGTGCCGCGCATGTAGTAGTCCTTGCCGCCGCGGGCCTTTACCAGCTTTTGGAACTTCGGCACGATGCGGTCGTAGCTGCCGTGACCGGCGTAGTCCACCCGCAGCGCGTCGTGGATCTCCCTCCGGCCGTCCAGCGACAGCACCACGTTGCTCATCTCGCGGTTGGCAAAGTCGATCACGTCGTCGTCGATCAGCATGCCGTTGGTGGTCAGCGTAAAGCGGAAGTGCTTGTCATGGACCTTTTCCTGCGCCCGCGCGTAGGCCACCAGCCGCTTGCACACGTCCCAGTTCATCAGCGGCTCGCCGCCGAAGAAGTCCACCTCCAGGTTGTGGCGCGTGCCGGAGTGGGCGATCAAAAAGTCCAGCGCCTGTTTGCCCACCTCGAAGGACATCAGCGCCCGCTCGCCGTGGTACTTGCCCTGGCTGGCGAAGCAGTAGGAACAGTTCAGGTTGCAGGTGTGGGCCACGTGCAGGCACAGCGCCTTGACGACCACCGGCCGCGCCTTGAAGTCGAAGGCGAGGTTTTCGTATTTATCCTCGGAGAACAGCTTGCCGTCGGCCTTGAGCACCGCCACGTCCGCGATGCACTCCGTGACGTCGTCCCGGGTGAGGTCCGGGTACTTCTCCGTGATGATCTTCACGATCTCCTCCGGGGCGTGATCGGGATACAGCGCGATGATGTCGTAGGCCACCTCGTCCACCGCATGCACGGCTCCGGAGGCCATGTCCAGCACGATGTTGTAGCCGTTGAGTTTATACTGGTGAACCATATCTTTACTCTCCCGCATAAAAAACGCCGCCTGTTCGGGCGGCATTTTCATAAGAATGATCTTACTTGTTCTTGTTCTCGCACTTCTGGTTCGCCACGCCGCAGGAGGTCTTGCAGGCGGACTGGCAGGAGGTCTGGCATTCGCCGCAGCCGCCGGTGGCAGTGCTCTTGTTGAGGTCGCGGGTATTGATGGTCTGAATCCTCTTCATTGATGTTTCCTCTCCGTTTCTCAGGGTCGCGCAAACCGGCCCTTCATAGTGTCATAAGTATAGCATGCGCCGGGAAGGTTGTCAACAGAGAACGTGTTATGTTCACCAGTGATACACGTTCACCAGTTGAACACGGCGCTGGCCTCCAGGCCCATGCCGTCGCGGATCTTCGAGAAGATCTCCCAGAAGCGCTGGTACTCCACGCCCAGGTTGTAGGTATCGCCGTTGGCGCGGTTCTGGATGTACGGGCAGCCGTCGGTGGCGCAGGCGAAGTCGACGATCTTGCCGGACCCGGTCATGCAAAACAGCGTGCAGTTGAGCGTGCAGCCGTCCAGCTTGGCCTTGTTGTCCCTGGCGCTCAGCAGTATTTTGGAGAGCTCCCGAAGCGTCTTTGCATCGGTCACGGACTGTTCGGCGCGCTTGCCGGAGTAATCCTCATATTCCATCCACGCGCGCTTGAGGGTCGCGGCCTGGGCCGAGAGCACGCCCATCGAGAGCACCAGCACCAGCGCGAAGCAGACGATCTTTTTCAGAGACATGATATTCCCCCCTTTGTACATCTATTATTATAGACGCATCCGGGGGGCGATTGGTAGCCTTCAAACCGGGTCAATGGCGTGAAACAATTGTGACATCCCACAGCCTTGACAATCTCCCGCCGCTTTGTTATCATATTTCGTGCAATAACGACGAACGGTGATGAAAATATGAATCTCAGCGACATGTATCTGTCTCTCGGCCTGAGCCCGGCGGTGTACCGCTACGGCGAGGGCATCCTCGAGGACCTGCGGGCGCGCTTTGACACGGTGGACGCCGTGGCGGAGTACAACCAGGCCAAGGTGCTCGCCGCCATGCAGCAAAACCGGGTCAGCGCCGCGTGCTTTGCCGCCACCACGGGCTACGGCTACGACGACATGGGCCGCGACACCCTCGAAAAGGTGTACGCGGACGTGTTTCACACCGAGGCCGCGCTGGTGCGGCCGCAGATCACCTGCGGCACCCACGCGCTGGCCGTGGCGCTGTCGGCGAACCTGCTGCCCGGCGACGAGCTGTTGAGCCCCGTGGGCGCGCCCTACGACACGCTGGAGGAGGTCATTGGCATCCGTCCCTCCCAGTGCAGCCTGAGGGAGTACGGCGTCGGCTACCGGCAGGTGGATCTTTTGCCCGACGGGACCTTTGACTACGACGGCATCCGCGCGGCCATCAATGATCATACGAAGCTCGTGACCATCCAGCGCTCCAAGGGCTACGCCACGCGGCCCACGTTCTCGGTTCGTCAGATCGGGGAGCTGATCGCCTTCATCAAGTCCGTAAAGCCCGGCCTCAACGTGATGGTGGACAACTGCTACGGCGAGTTTGTGGAGACGATGGAGCCCTCCGACGTGGGCGCGGACATGACCGTGGGCAGCCTCATCAAGAACCCCGGCGGCGGGCTGGCGCCCATCGGGGGCTACATCGTGGGCCGCGCCGAATGCGTGTCCCGCTGCGCGTACCGCCTGAGCGCCCCCGGGCTGGGCCAGGAGGTGGGCGCGAACCTGGGCCTGCTGCCCGCGCTGTACCAGGGCCTGTTCCTGGCCCCCACCGTGGTGGCCGGGGCGCTGAAGGGCGCGATATTTGCCGCGAACATCTACGAAAGGCTGGGGTTTAGGGTGGTGCCCGACGGCAGGGAGCCGCGCCACGACATCATCCAGGCAGTGGAGCTGGGCTCCGCCGAGGCCATGTCCGCCTTCTGCCACGGCATACAGGCCGCCGCGCCGGTGGACAGCTACGTGATGCCCGAGCCCTGGGCCATGCCCGGCTACGACGCCGAGGTCATCATGGCCGCGGGGGCTTTCGTGCAGGGCAGCTCCATCGAGCTCTCCGCCGACGGGCCCATCCGCCCGCCCTACGCCGTGTACTTCCAGGGCGGCCTGACCTGGTATCACGCCAAGCTGGGCATATTATTGAGCCTGCAAAAGCTGGTGGAGAAGGGGCTGGCGACGCTGCCATAATGATGAACGGGCGGTCTTAACGACCGCCCGCTTTCTATTCAGAACCCGTTCGACATGGCGTCGATGATCCTCCCCCATCCGTCGTACAGCGCGATATCGTCCCGCTTTGACTTATGCACGACCTTCTTGTCGTCCCACAGCAGGTCGTAATCCCCGTCGTCGCTGGAGCGCGTGCCGACGGTGACCGTCGCCCCGGCCCTCAGTACAACCCCCGACGGGAAGGCGTACAGCTCGCCGCCCCGGTCGGAATACAGGTACCAGCCGGTCAGGTCGCAGTCCGCGCCGTCGTTACGGAGGGTGATGAGATCGTCCCCCGGCACGACGCTCTGGATCGCGACGCCGGCGGCCCGGGGCGCGTCGATGTCCACCGCCGTCACGGCGGGCTGTCCGCCATTCAGCGTCACCCTGAGGCCCAGCCCCGCGTCCTGCGTGACGCAGCAGCTCGCGCCCGCCGCCGTCAGTCGGGACACCACCCCGGGGTCCGGGGTCTCGGGCTTCTCATTGGAATCGGTGGAGATCACCGCGACCTTCGCGGAGGTCGCGCGGGCGAAGGCTTCCGAGACGGTGTCGTCGTCGGCGTGGTTGGGCACCTTGAGCACCGCGCAGGACAGGTCGTCGCCTTGCCCAAGCAGCACAGCCTCCTCCGGCAGCTCCATGTCCCCGGTCAGCAGCATGCGGCCCTGGGCCGTCTCCAGCATCATCACCAGCGAGTTGTTGTTGTCCTTGTCCTCAAACAGGCGGTCCGGGGCCAGCACGCGAAGCACCGCGCCGGTGTCGCCCAGCGGTACGCTGTCGCCCCGCCTGAGCCACTGCACCGACTGCCCGCGCGCGAGCGCCGCCTTCACCGCCGGGTGTTTTTCGTCCTTCACGTCGGTGTAATAGGCCGGGGCGTACCACGCGCCCACGGGGATGTCGCTCTCCGACAGCCACCACAGCCCGCCCGCGTGGTCGCCGTCGGTGTGGGTCAGAAACACCGCGTCCAGCGCTCCCACGCCCATGGCCTCGAGCGCCGAGCGCACCTTGCCCCGGGCGTAGGGCCTGCCTGCGTCGATCAGGCAGGCGTAGCCGTCCACCTGTAGGATCAGCGCGTCGCCCTTGCCTACGTTCACGGCGAACAACGTCACGTCCTGCCCGCCCTCGGATAAACCCGCCCCGCAGGCGGTCAAGATCAAACCTGCAAGCAGGAGGGACAACAACTTGATTATTTTGCCCATAAAACACCTCTGTTCGGTCGTCACGGCAAACGTGAATTAGCCCGTGTAAATGAGGAATTGAGTTAGGATATAGGAATTGAGTGCCGGCTGCCGCGCAGAGCATCCGCAGTATTTCGCCGTGAACGGACGCCCCATGGGACGTCCATGTGCCGGGTTCCCGGCATTTCAAAATTCCTAATTCCTATCTCCTAGAGTGTGTTTCTAAATGCCGGGAGATGCAGTTTCGAGTGGATTTGACTGCATTTCAAGGCGATTTCCCGCAGGCTTAGTGGGGCAATAGCAGTC
>CADASI010000043.1 GCA_902790525.1 uncultured Eubacteriales bacterium | reverse complement strand
ATGGGAAAAGGAAAACCTGGAATGCCGGGAGTATGGCTGCTGAGTGTGGTCGTACTCCCGGTATTTTTTGTGTTTTGGAGAAGTCTGGAGGAGGTGGTGGTATATATGATTGTGGTTGAGACGAGGCTGTTAAATTTCGGCCGGAAGCGTTGACCAGATTGACATTCCGGGTCGTTGGTGGTATCCTTAACTTAAACTAGGTGGAGTATGTCCATCTTGGTTTGCATGACCTCGAAAGGAGGCGGTTGCGAATGAGCATTGAAAAGAAAGTTGTGCGGGTGAGCCCACTTAACGCTGTGGTTTTTGCCTGTATTTTTCAAGATGTCGAGAAGGCTGGGAAGGCTATGATGGAGTTCCTGAACGCTGTTTTGGAGCATGTCGGCGAGGAACCCATTGTTGAAATCCTCGACATGAAGAGCGAATATGCGGTCTTTGGTGAAAGCGCAGACCAGAAATATGGTCGTTTAGACGTGAGAGTAAAAGCGGAGTCCGGTCGGCTTTTCGACATTGAAGTGCAGATTGATAAGGACTTCATGAATGAACGTGGCTTTTTCTACGGAGGACGGATGGGTGAAGATGAGTTTAAACCGGGGGAATCCTACGATAAGTTGCCCGATGTTCGTGTGATCAACATTGTGGATTTTTACGTAAGGGATGACCACTCTAACGTTGTTGAGCCGGTTGTGCTTTCTTATGTTAATAACCCCGGAGAGGTCGCTACTGAGAAGTTTAAGATGTACCATATTCAGCTTCCAGCATTTCGGAAGGAACATAAAACTCTGGAATCTGTAAAGGGTGACACTTTCAACTCGTGGCTGTACATGTTTGACCGTGGATATCAAGATCCTGATGAAATGGAGGTGTTATCGGGTATGACAGAAGGATTAAGGAATTTCGCTGCACAGTACAACTACGCGATAAATGATCCGGACTTAATCCGACGCTACAGGATGTTTGAGGATGGCAAGCGCGATGTGGCTACAAAAGTGTCGGTAGCAGAGAGAAATGCCCACATCAAGGATGCGAGAGGTTTTAAGGAAAAAGGCGTAGATCCGGCGATTATTTCCAGCGTTACGGGATTGTCCATGGATGAAATTGCAAAGTTGTAAATCAAGACTATGAAATGAGTTACCCTCTAATCCCCATCCCACCTACGGGGTGGCGGTGCGGAGGGTTTCTCTTTGTCTATATATCAGACCACCCACAGGAGAGCCACACAGATGAAAGACATGCCGTCGAAAATCTCAGATGCGATGTACCGCCAATGCAAGAGCCGGGGTTATGCTGCCCCGGTCGATGTGCTTATGGACATCGGTGTGCTGGACAAGGCAAAGTACGATGACTGGCGCACTGGGCGTGTTCCGTTCCTGGAAGTTGTGTGTACTGCCAATCTTCACAAGCTGTCAGAGATGATGAAGGAGATGCGATCCTTTGCGGCAAAAACAGGATTGAAGCCCTCGATCAGCAGCTATAAACATAAGGGGAAACCGCTGCGCTTCTCCAAGACCGGCAACCCGAAGATAGAAGAAGCATACTTCTTCACCCTCATCCGCTATCTCGCTCTGCCTCTCGCTTGGCTCGAATCCCACAACTTTCCGTGAAGAGCCAAAAGAATGGTATGTCTATATGCGTAGGATCGCAGGGCTGGCGGAAGCGCTGACGAACGGCGGCGCATCACGGGCTTATCGACGATTATCTGACCAATAAGGGGGCATACAGATGTTTTCAATCAAGGGCATCGGCATCAAGTATTTCGCGCTGATCATGGCGATCATCGCCATCGCGCTGGGCGTATACCTGACGTTTTTTCACTCCAGCGGCTTCGAGAAGACCACGGCGACCATCGTGGCGATCGAGGAGACCACCGACGTGGCGACCGACGAAAAGCGATCCGTCGCCACGGTGGAGTACACCGTCGACGGGACCGTCTACACCCGCGAGCTGGATTCCAGCAGCCCCTCCTACAAGGTGGGCAAGACGGTCGCCGTGCTGTACAATCCGAACAATCCCGGCGTGGTGCACAGCGGCGACTTCATGGGGCTGTACGCGCTGGGCATAGGTGTGTTGATCCTGGCGGTGATCGTCGTCACCGAGATCCGCAAGCGGCGGGCGCTGACGGAGGTGAAGGCGGCGCAGGCGTCCGGCGGCGGGGCCGGCTATCCGGCGTCCGCGCCCGGCCCGGAGCGCGCGCTGTACTTCCTGACCGACCTGGGCACCGCGAAGGCGGGGCATCGCATTGAGGACGCCGAGCACAACGTGCTCTACGAGGCGAAGATGACGAAGTTCACGCTGACCGCACCCTTCGGCTTCGACTTCATCGACCACGAGCACGGCACGACCACGCCGCACCTGGTGGGCCACGAGGAGGAGACGGACTGGGGCAACAGCCTGCTGCTGGACAACCACTACACCTTCACCTTCGACGGCGAGGACATCTGGAAGCACTTGAAGCGCAACGGCGTCACCGTCGAATCCAGCCTGACCGGTATGGCGCGAACCGAGTACCGCATACTGCGCGACGGGCGGGAGATCGCCGTGGCGGTGTCCGGCAGCCAGAACATCCACGAGGAGGACGAGGCGGCGCAGCCGAAGCTGGCCAGCCTCGTGCCCGTGCAGGGCTTCTACCGCATCCGCACCGCGGAGACGGACCTGAGCCTGCTGTTCGTGGCGCTGCTGGCCTTTGCCCGCAGCGGGGCCACCGACGATCGCGGCGGCAACTTCAAGACCCTCGTGAACACGGTCGGCAAAATCGGCAGCTAATAGAGAGGTTTCGCGCTCATTCGCCGGGGGTTTCCGAAAGGATGAAGATCTCGGAGGAGAAGTCCCCGGCGGGATGGAGGAAGCCGTCGACCTCGGACTGGTCCGGGTGGGAGATCAGGCCCGCGTTCATCAGCTCGTCGCCATAGAAGGCGCCGAGCTTTTTTTCTGTGCCGTCCCCGGAGAGGAGCGCGACGGCGTAGGCGGCGTCGGGCTTCAGGCCCGTCAGCCGGAGGGTCGGAGCAGGGGTGTTGACCGCGTGCAGCGCGTGATACCAGCCGACGATGGCTGCCGCGCGGTCGCCGCTGACCACCATCCACCCGGCGTCGTTGCCCTTGAAGGGGGAGGCGAGGCGGTAGAAGTCGCCGAACTGTATGAGCTGCCGGTGCGCCTTCATGAAGGCGGTGTCCCGCGCGACCGCTTCCTGCTCCGCGGGCGTGAGGGTGTCCAGGTCCAGCTCATAGCCGAAGGTGCCGAAGAAGGCCACGTCCGCGCGCATCCGCAGGGACACGCGCCGGCCGGACTGGAGGCTCGGCACCGCCGAAACGTGGCTGCCCATGGCGCTGACCGGGTAGACCAGGGAGGTGCCGTACTGTATCTTGAGCCGCTCGTAGGCGTCGGTGTCGTCGCTGGTCCAGGCCTGGGGCGCGTAGTACAGCATGCCGGGGTCGAAGCGCCCGCCGCCGCTGGCGCAGGACTCGAACAGTATGTCGGGGAACTCCGAAATCAGCCGCTCGTACAGCGCGTAGACGCCCAGTATGTAGCGGTGGAAGACCTCGCCCTGCCGCCGGGGCGGGAGCGCGGCGGAGAAGCACTCGGTGATGCTTCGGTTCATGTCCCACTTGATGTAGGAGATTTTGGATTCCCGCAGTATCTTCGCGAGCATGCCGTGGATGTGGTCCACGACCTCGCTTCGGGAGAAGTCCAGCACGCACTGGTTGCGGAACAGCGTCTCGCGGCGGCCGGGGATGCGCAGTATCCAGTCCGGGTGGGCGCGGTACAGGTCCGAATCGGGGTTGACCATCTCCGGCTCGATCCACAGGCCGAACTTCATGCCCAGCGCGGTCACCTTCTCCGAGAGCCCCCTGATGCCGTTGGGCAGCACCTCCGGGGCGGGCACCCAGTCCCCGAGCCCGGCGCGGTCGCTGCGGCGCGCGCCGAACCAGCCGTCGTCCAGCACGAACATCTCGATGCCGCATTCCCGGGCCTTCCCGGCGATTTTCAGTATGTGTTCCTCGCTGATGTCGAACTCCGTGGCCTCCCAGTTGTTGATGAGTATCGGCCGCGGCCGGTCGCGCCAGGGCCCGCGGACGAGCCGCGCGCGGTACAGCCGGTGGAAGCTCCGGCTCATGCCGTTTAAGCCCTCATCGGAGTAGACCATCACCGCCTCCGGGGTCTGGAAGCTGTCGCCGCTCTTTAGCTCCCACGAGAACCAGGTGGGATTGATGCCCATCAGCACGCGGGTGTAGCCGTTCTGATCGACCTGCGCCTGCGCCAGGAAGTTGCCGCTGTAAACGAGGGAGAAGCCCAGCACCTCGCCGCTGTGCTCCGTGGTGTGCGGCCGCCTGAAGGCCAGGAAGGGGTTGTTCTGGTGGGAGGAGTTGCCGCGGATGCTCTCGACGCCCTGGAAGCCCGCGGTCAGGGGGGCGACGGCGGGGGTGCGCTCCCTGGCCCAGGCCCCGTTCAGCGAGATCCACTCGTAGTCGTGGTCCGGCAGGTCCAGGCACAGGCTCATGGCCCGCTCGAGCACGAGCGTCTGCGCGCCCTCGTTCACGATCCGCGCGCTGCGGGCGAGAACGCCGCCTCCGGAGAATATGGTATAATACAGCTCGCACAGCGCCCCGGCGACCCTGTCCCGGAGCCTCAGCACCAGCGTGGTCGCCTCCTCCGGCGCTTCGACGTAGGTCGCCGGCAGGCCCTCGAGCCGCGGCTTGCCGGGGAGGATCTCGTAGGAATCATACATGAACGCCGCCAGCCGGCTGCCGTTTTCCTGCAACAGGCTGACCGCGCCCTGCCGGTAGTCGGAGCTGCCGTAGCAGGGGTACTCCAGCCGCATGCTCTCCTCGGGGACGGAACCGTTCGCCAGCGTCAGCGCCACGCTGAACGGCATGGCCTTGCCCCGCAGGTGCGCAAAGGACTCCCGGTCGTGGATCCGCTTGCCGCAGTAGAGCTGCCCGGGAAGCCCGCCCGGCAGTATGGCGATGATGTAACTCAGCGCGTCGTTTTGCAAATGAAAGGTCAACGGGGATTCGTGGACAAAGATCTGTTGCATGGTGGCGCTCCTTTTTATGCGTTTTAGTCGGGGCGTGTCAGTTTCCCTTGAGGTGGCTGTTGATGGTGTTCCAGATGATGTTCGCCGCGAACTCCGACCCGGCCTTGGAGGCGTGTATGCCGTCGTCGTTGTACAGGTTCACATCGGGGTGGGCGTCCTTGTAATCCCACCACAGCTCGCCCACGGGCGCGATGAGGGCGTTGATGTCGTTGGCCACCCGCCGGTTGGCGTTGTTGATGACGGCCTGATTGTTGAAGTCGTCCGCCCTGGCCCAGCACTCGTAGATGACGGGCACGGCCTTGGCCTCCCGGATGACGCTGTTCAGCGTCCGGGCGGCGGCCAGGAACGCATCGGCGTCCATGGGGTTGACCTTCTCCTGGAGGATGACGTAATCGAAGCTGTCGTTGAGTATGGTCGCGGACACGGTGGGGTCCTCCGCATGCTGCTGAAGGGACCAGCCGTCGCCGGTGATCCGGACGACGTCGCAGTCATACCCGGCGTTGCCGGCCCGCCGCTGCACCATGAGGGGCAGGGAGTTGTAGTAGGTGTGGCTGTTGCCGATGAAGAGCAGCTTGAGGATGTCCGCATCGTCCTCCTCCGAGTGGGGCTTGTTCACGTTGACCTTGCAGGTGGTCGTCTGCCCGTTGAAGGTCTTGGCCGTGATGACGGCGCTGCCGGGGTTGATGGCGGTGACGGCCATGGAGCCGCCGATGCCCTCCGTGAAGGGGTTGGCCTCGCCCACGGCGGCCACCGAGGGATCGCTGCTCGACCACGCGATCTGGGACGCCGTGCCCACGGGCAAGAGCGCCGTCAGCTCGACGACTTCGCCCACGTTCATCGTGGCGTTTGCGAGGCTCATGGTGACCTCGGAGGGGGCGGGCAGAACCTTCACGGTCAGCGCGGCCTTCTTTCCGTTGTGGGTTTTGACGGTGATCTTGGTGGATTTGTTGAGTTTCTTGCCCTTCACCACGCCGCCCTTCCGGGTGACGCTGGCGACCTTCTTGTTCTTCGACTGATACGTGAACACGGCCACCGCGCCGGGATTGAGCACGGGCTTGAGCGTCACGCGCTCGCCCATTCCGACAAGCAGCGTGGGCATGGGGAAGGCCACCGAGGTGGGCGTGTCGGGCGAGTTGACCCTGACGGTGCACACGGCCTTCTTCTTGTTGTAGGTCCGGGCGACGATCTTCGCCCGGCCCACGCCCACGCCGGTCACGACGCCGTTGGCGTCCACGGTGGCCACGGCGGGGTTCCGGCTGGTCCAGGTGACGGTGTGGGACGCGCCGCCCTTGATCTTCGGGTTCAGGCGCAGCGTCTGGCCCAGTATGACCGTCCGCTTCTTGGGCAGCTTGATCTTCTTCGGGGCGGCCTTGACGGTGACCGTGCAGACCCCCACGACCGCGCCGCCGGCGGTCGCGGTGATGACGGCCTTGCCGCGCTTCCGGGCCCGTATGAGGCCCGTGGCGTCCACCGACGCCACCTTCGGCCTGGACGAGACGTAGGCGTCGGCGCCGCTGAGCTGGAAGCGCTCCTTGCGGCCCAGTACCAGCTTCTGTGGGATGCCGCCGGCCTCCGCCAGCTTCGGCTGCTCCGCCTCCTCGACCAGATCGAGGCTCGGCGCAGCCTCGGGGGCAGGCGCGGCGGCCTGCGCGGGGTCGGGTTCCGCGGCGATATCGCTCGCTTCGGCGAAGGCTGCCGCCTCTGAGGCCGAGGCTTCCGATTCCTCCGGGGCAGGGGCGTCCGCTTCGGCTTCATCGGGCGATTCCGGCGCTTCCGGTGTCTCAGGTGCCTCCGGCGCTTCCGGCGCGGCGTCGCTGTCGGCGTCCTGCGCCTCCGGGGCGTCTTCCGGGGTATCTTCCGGAGTATCCTGCGGATAATCTTCCATGATGTCCTCTGTGACGTCCTCAGTGATATCCTCCGTGACGTCCTCCGGGATGTCCTCGGCGATGTCCTCGGCGATGCCGTCGCCGTCCTCCGACGGGAGGTCCAGGTCCCAAAGCTCCCCGGGGACCTGCTCGTCCTGCGGGGCGGCGACCTCTGACTCCTCCGCAAAGAGATCCGCCGCGGCGGCCTCGATCGCGCCCTCCGAGACGCAGGCCGGGGACAGCAGCATGACGGCGAGCAGCGCCGATGCGCATTTGCAAATGAATCGCTTCATAAATATACAAAACCTTTCGGCGGTATCGGTGATAAACGCGCGGGCGTTCCGCTGTTATTATAGCATGGATTCACCCTCCCGACAACCCAAAAACGCACCCTCCCCGGAGCTTGTCTCCGGGGAGGGCTCTTGGCGTCAGTACTTCACTTTGCAGGTGTAGCGGGAGCTGACCCAGGCCTCGCGCCCGTTCCACATGACCTTGTACCACGGCACGCCGCGGTCGTCGACCGAGGTCTTGCCCATGAACCGGGCGTCCTCGCCGACGTGCAGCACGCCCAGGGACTTGTATTGCAGGCCGGGGCCGATGCGCACGTTGGACTTGCCGTCGTCGCCCTCGATGTAGGTGTGGCTCTTGCCGCCGGTGACCTCGGACAGCTCTTCCTCGTTCAGTTCAATGGCTCTGATGAATTCCTCGCTCATGGTAATGCCTCCTTCATGTTTGTTTCCGGGCAAATTATAGCATTAAATCATGCCAACGGATTGGGTAAAATGGAAACAATTTGTGACGAAGCGGCGTACGCGGAAAAATGCAGTGCGGCGGCAGAATTGGCCTGATTTGAACATCCTCGCCCATTGACGGCGCTTGCCGGGATGTGATAAACTATAAATGACAGATCATGGGAATATAATGTTAATCGACGGGGACACACGCTCGTCCGGGCAACTGAGGACGAAGGAGGGCTTTGATGAAATCCATTGGACTGCGGGCCCGAATCATAATCATTGCGTCGGTGTTTTTGCTCGTCACAAACCTGGCGCTGGGCGCCGCGCTGATGCGGCAGTCGCGCCAGGCCATGAAGACGCAGATCGACGAGCGCATGCTGGACGTGGTCAACACGGCCTCCGACATGCTCGACGGCGACGTGCTCAAGCGCCTGACGGCGGAGGACAGCGCGACGCCGGAGTATCAGGCGGTCATGGACACGCTCAACTGCTTCAGGGACAACATCGCCCTGTCCTACATCTACTGCATACAGGACCTGGGGGACGGGTCCTTCGCCTTCACCATTGATTCCGACGCCGACGACCCCGCCGAGTTCGGCGCGCCCATCGCCTATACGGAGGCGCTCCACAGCGCCAGCCTCGGGATCGCTGCCGTGGACGGCGTGCCCTACGAGGACCGGTGGGGGCGCTTTTACAGCGCGTACAGCCCGGTGCTCGATTCGCAGGGCAAGGTGGGCGGCATCGTGGCCGTGGACTTCGACGCGGGCTGGTACGAGAGCCAGCTCAACAAGAACACCCGGACGATCGTCATCGCCTGCGTGCTCTCACTGGGTCTCGGCATCGCGCTGGTGCTGATCATGTCGCGCCAGTTCGGCCGCCGGATCGAGCAGATCAACGGCAACCTCACCGACCTCGAAAACGACATGCTGGAGCTGACGGGCAACGCCGCAAGCGCGCCGGTCGCGGAGACGGAGCTTCGGGACGACAGCCTGACGAAGATGGACAGGACCATCGCCGGCCTGCGCAACGACCTGCGCCAGCACGTCAGCCACATGAACACCCAGGCCAACAGCATGATCACCGCCATGGCCTCGGACTACCGCTGCGTGTACTACGCCGATCTGGACAAGGACATCTGCATCTGCTTCCGCGGCGACCCCAACGACCCCGACCAGACGCCGGAGGGCATACAGTTTCCGTACCATGAGCGCCTGACCTGGTACGCCAACACCGCGGTGACCGAGAGCTACCGCGCGGGCTTTTTGGATTTCATCGATCCCGACCACATCCGCGACGCCCTGTCGAGGCAGCCGCTCATCGCCTATCGCTACCTGGCCCGGCGCGAGGGCCGCGAATACTACGAGATGATCCGCATGGCCGGCGTGCGCCGCATGGAGGACCGGGACGACCACATGGTGCACGCCGTCGGCCTGGGGCTTACGGAGATCGACGCCGAGATGCGCGAGTCCATGGCCAAGAACGAGGCGCTGGCCGAGGCACTGGCCATGGCCGAGGAGGCCAACAAGGCCAAGACCACGTTCCTGTCCAACATGAGCCACGAGATCCGCACGCCCATGAACGCCATCATCGGCCTGGACACGCTGGCGCTGAGAAAGGCAAACCTCGATCAGGAGACCCGGGAGTACCTGGAGAAGATCGGCGGCAGCGCCCGGCACCTGCTGGGGCTCATCAACGATATCCTCAACATGAGCCGCATCGAGTCCGGCCGGCTGGTGCTCAGGCGGGAGGAGTTCTCCATCAGCGGGATGCTGGAGCAGATCAACACCATGGTCATGTCCCAGTGCGGCGACAAGGGCCTGAACTACGAGTGCCGGATGCTGAGCCTCGTCGACGACTACTACATCGGCGACGACATGAAGCTCAAGGAAGTGCTCATCAACATACTGTCCAACGCCATCAAGTTCACCGACGCGCCGGGCAGCGTCACCCTCACGGTGGAGCGCACGGCGCAGTACGAGGACCAGTCCACGCTGTGCTTCCGCATCAAGGACACCGGCATCGGCATGGACAAGGAGTTCATCCCCAAGATCTTCGAGGCGTTCTCCCAGGAGGACGGAAGCCGCAAGACAAAGTACGGCTCCACCGGCCTGGGCATGGCCATCACCAAGAGCATCGTGGAGATGATGAACGGCTCCATCAACGTCGAGTCCGAGAAGGGCGTGGGCACGGAGTTCATCGTCACGGTGACGCTCAGAAACAGCGAGCACAGGGACCCCGACCGGGAGAACGCCATCGATCCCGCCGCCATGCGCGTGCTGGTGGTGGACGACGACATCATCGCGGCGGAGCACGCCCGCATGGTGCTCGACGAGGTGGGCATCCGCGCCGACGTCGCCAACAACGGCGAGGAGGCACTGCGCATGATCGAGGTGCAGCACGCCAAGCAGTCCCCCTACAACCTGGTGCTGATGGACTGGAGCATGCCCGAGATGAACGGCATGGAGGCCACCAAGGCCATCCGCGAGCGGCACGACAGCGAGACCACCGTGGTCGTGCTGACCGCCTACAACTGGGACGACATCCAGGAGGAGGCCCACACCGTGGGCGTGGACAGCTTCCTGTCGAAGCCGCTGTTCGCCTCCAATGTGATCGAGGAGTTCGAGCGGGTCGCCCGCCGCAACCGCATGAGCCTGTTCAAGGAGAAGAAGCGGGCTGAGATGGCGGGGCGGCGCATACTGCTGGCGGAGGACATGGAGATCAACGCCGAGATCATGATGGACCTGCTCTCCATCGAGGACGTGGAGGCGGAGCACGCCGAGAACGGCAAGATCGCGGTGGAGATGTTCGAAAACAGCGCGCCCGGCTACTACGACGCCATACTGATGGACGTCAGGATGCCGGAGATGGACGGCCTCGAGGCCACCGCCGCCATACGCGCCCTCGACCGAACGGACGCCAAGCGCATACCGATCATCGCGCTGACCGCCAACGCCTTCGACGAGGACGTGCAGCGCAGTTTGCAGGCGGGCATGAACGCGCACCTGAGCAAGCCCGTGGAGTCCGAGCACCTGATGCAGACGCTGGGCGAGCTGATCTACGAGGCCGAGGCGGAGACGTAGCCTATGCGCTATTGCGTTTGACCGGCAATGATGGTATAATCCTGACAGATCACTCTATGGACCATGGACGACGAATGCGGGAGGTAATTACGATGAGGAGAATCCTGTCCCTGATGCTGTCGCTGGCGATACTCTTGTGCGCGGTTCCGGCCCTGGCGGACGTGGCCGCCGACGTGGAAGCGGGTCAGTCCATGACCCACGACGAGCTGGTGGAGAAGGCTCTGGCCGAGACCGGCACCTTCGTGGTGTACGGCAACACCAGCCGCATCGAGACCGCGGCGGAGGAATTCGGCGCGCTCTACGACATACCCTTCGAGCCCAACAACCTGAAGGACCAGGAGATCTACGAGAAGCTGCGCTACGTGACCGGCAACGACGCCGCCGACATGGTGATGATCCAGGACGGCGCACAGCTCACCGACGCCATCGACGAGGGGCTGGTGCTCAACTTCGTGCCCGGCTCCGTGGCGGACGCGCTGGACGAGTCGGACCAACAGCCCGCGCTGGTGCACCAGTACATCAACAAGCTGTTCATCTACAATAACCTCGGGGATAACGTGCCCGCCATCCACAACGTGTGGGAGCTCACCGCCCCGGAGATGAAGGGCCGGGTGATCTTCAAGAACCCCGAGAACGAGAAGGTCAACATGAACTTCCTGGTGATGTGCACCAAAGACGAGTGGGCCGACAAACTGGCCGAGGCGTACAGGGAATGGAAGGGCGAGGAGATCAACCTGGGCGAGTACCAAAACGCCGGCTACAAGTGGGTGGCCGAGTTCCTGGACAACGTGACCTTCGGCAAGTCTGACACCTCCATCGCCGAGGAGGTCAGCCAGGAGACCGCCGCGGGCACCATCGGCCTGTTCGTGCTGAGCAAGCTGCGCTCCTCCTCCGTGCTGACCGACAACCTCACCGTGGCCGCGTATGACGCCACCGCCAACGGCTACGCCGTGGAGCCCTTCGCGGGGTTTATGTACCCCATGTACACCATGGTCAACACCAACGCCACCCGCCCCTACACCGCCATGCTGTTCATCGAATACCTGATGACCGAGGAGGGCTTCAAGCCCTGGGGCAAGAACATCGGCGCGTATTCCCCGAACCCCGCTTTCGCGGTCAACGACGGCGACCTGACCATCGACGTCTGGAAGGACGCCCTGGTGGTAGAGGACGCGGATTATATCCTGGAGAGCTTTGATGTGGAGGACTTCGTGCTGCAGCATTGTCAGAACTGATTGAACAAACTCACCCGGCGGGGGCCGTCCCGCCGTTTTTCTATTCATTCCCATAGGGGGGAGCCCGATGGAAGAGGTCAAGGCCCGAAACGTCGCCCTGAGCCGCATGAAGGGTCGCACGCTGGCCTGGTTTACCAAGCCGGCCAATATCATACTGCTGGTTTTCCTGGTCGCGCTGGTCGTGCTGACGCTGTACCCGCTCGTGTCGCTTCTGACGGAGACGGTCACGGTCCACGCGGGCCGCGAGACGCGCGCGGCGCACGAGGCGGCGGGGGCGCGCACCCTCTATCACTTCGAGCGGCTGTTCGCCACGCGGGAAAACGATTACAGCAGGATACAGTTCTACGAGCCCTTCGTAAACACGCTGACGGTCTCGCTGGCGGCCTCCCTGATCGCCATCGTATTCGGCGGCACCGTCGCCTTCCTGGAGATGCGCACCAACCTCAGGTACATCAAATTCGTGTCCGCGGTGTTCACCTTTCCCTACATCATGCCCTCCTGGACGCTGGCGCTGTTCTGGGAGAACTTCTTCAAAAACGTCAATATCGGTTTAAAGACCTCCAACGGCATCATGGCCGCGGTGTTTGGCGTGTACATGCCGGAGTGGTTCGTGTACGGCGCGTTTCCCATCGCGCTGGTGCTGGGGCTGCACTACGCGCCGTATGCCTTCATACTCATCGGCACCATGCTTCGCAACATGGACGCGAGCCTTGAGGAGGCGGCCACCATCCTTCGCACCGGCCGCTTCCGCATCATCCGCCGCATCACGCTGCCGGTGGTGCGGCCCGCCATCATGTCAACGTTTTTGCTGGTGTTCGCAAGCTCCATGAGCGCCTACTCGGTGCCCGTGTTTCTGGGCTCGCCGGTGCGCTACTACATGCTGTCCACGAAGATGAAGTCGCTGATCGACAGCTACCCCGGCCAGGCGTACATCATCGCGGCGGTCATGATCCTGATGGGCATGGTCATACTGCTCTTGAACCAGCGGGTGACCGGCAGCCGCAGGCAGTACACCACGGTGTCGGGCAAAAGCCATCAGATCAAGCGGATCGACCTGGGCCGCGCCAGAACGCCGCTGACGATACTGCTGGTGATCGTGCTTCTGCTGGTGGCGGTGGCCCCGCTGATCACCTTCGCGCTGGAGTCGGTCATCGTCAAGGCGGGGGACTACACCCCCTCCAACATGACGCTGGACTTCTGGATCGACACCGACCTCACAAAGCGGCTGGATCAGGGCGATTCCACCGGCATACTGTTAAACCCCAAGGTCTGGAACGCGCTGGGGTACAGCCTGGGGCTGGCGCTTTTATCCGCCTTCATCGCGGGCACCTGCGGCATACTGGTGGGCTACGGCGTGTCCAAGCGCCGGGGCAGCAAGCTGGCCAACGCGGTCAACGCCATGGCCTTCTTCCCGTACCTGATGCCCTCGCTGGCCTTCGGCGCCATCTACCTGGCCATGAGCTCGAAGATCCCGTGGCTGCGCGGCTTCCCGCTGCTGGTGCTGGTGGGGTCCGTGAAGTATTTGCCGTTCGCGTCCCGGTCCGGTTTAAACGCCATGCTCCAGCTCTCCGGCGAGATCGAGGAGGCCGCCGTCATCACCGGCGTGCCCTGGTGGAAGCGCATGCTGAAGGTGATCTTCCCCATCCAGAAGGCCGGCTTCCTGTCCGGCTACCTGGTGCCCATGGTGTCCTGCATGCGGGAGCTGTCGCTGTTCGTGCTGCTGGTGCCCACAAGCAACGCCATACTCACCACCATGCTGATGCAGTATTCCGAAAAGGGCTGGGCGCAGTTCGGCAACGCCATCAACCTGCTGATCATCATCGTGGTGCTGCTGGTGAACTTCATCGTCAATAAGCTGACGGGCGCTTCTATTGATAAGGGAGTGGGTGGCTGATATGCCGGAAATCTTTCTGAAAAACGTATCCAAGCACTATGGCAAGGTCGTGGCGGTGGACAGGCTGAACCTGCAGATATTGAGCAACGCCTTTCTGACCCTGCTGGGTCCCTCCGGCTGCGGCAAGACCACCATACTGCGCATGATCGCCGGGCTGGAGACCCCCACGGAGGGGCAGATCACCATCGGCAACAAGGTGGTGTTCGACGCCGACCAGGGCATCAACCTGCCCCCCAACAAGCGGGACGTGGGCTTCCTGTTTCAGAACTACGCCCTGTGGCCCCACATGACGGTGTACCAGAACATCGCCTTCGGGCTTGAAAACCTGAAGTGGGAGAAGGATGAGATCCGGGACAAGGTGAAGGCGCTGCTCAAAATGCTGCGCATCGAGCCGTATGAGAACCGCTATCCCAGCGAGCTCTCCGGCGGCCAGCAGCAGCGCGTGGCCATCGCCCGCACGCTGGCCCCGGGGCCGAAGGTGCTGTTCATGGACGAGCCGCTGAGCAACCTGGACTCCAAGCTGCGCATGGAGATGCGCGCAGAGCTCAAGCGGCTGCACCGGGACACGGACTCCACCATCGTCTACGTCACCCACGACCAGCAGGAGGCCATGACGCTCTCCACCATGGTGTGCGTGATCGACAAGGGACGGTTGCAACAGTATGCGCCGCCGCTGCCGATGTACAACAACCCCGCCAACGTGTTCGTGGCGGACTTCCTGGGCAACCCGGCCATGAACTTCATCGACGGCCACCTGACCGAGGCGGGGGAACTGACCTTCGGCGGCCTGAGGGCGAGGTTTGAGCCCTTCAACGCCGTCACCCTCGGGGAGCGGGACGTGATCGTGGGCATACGGCCCGAGCACATCCGCATCGGCGCGGAGGGGCCGCTGGAGGGCACGGTGTACTCCACGCTGCCCTCCGGCATGGAGACCACGGTGAAGATGAACGTCAACGACATCTCCCTGACCTCGGTGGTGTTCGGGGATGTGGACTTCCCGGTGGACCGGAAGGTGCGGTTCTCCTTCAACAAGGCGGCGGTGCTGTTCGATAAGGAGAGCGGAAAGGCCCTGGCCCGCGGCACGCTGACGATGATGGAGTGACCGACGATCAATATTGAAACGAGGACGAGCCCATGCGACCAACCGACACGCTGTTATGTACCATTGTGCTGCTGTTGCTTCTGGGGGTTGTGAGCGTCGCGCTGCGCAAGCGGCCCGAACAGACCCGGCGGCGCGTGCTCATCATCGCGAGCGTCGCGACGATGGCGGTGTTCGTGGCGTACAAGGTGGTGCTGTTCAACGACGGGGAGTTCGACAGGATCACAGCCCCCATGGGCGGCTTCAACTGGTGGGGGGAGCTGCCGCTGCACCTTTGCAACATCAACATGCTGCTGATGCCGTTCGCCGTGCACTTTGATAGCCGCCCGCTCAAGAGCTTCTGCTTCTTCGTGGGCCCGCTGGGGGCGATGATGGCGCTGTTCATGCCGGGGCTGGGGTTCGACGGCTATCCCATATGGCTGCCGCGGATGCTGTGCTACTATGGCACCCACTTCGCCATCATGCTGGAGGGCCTGGCGCTGGCGACGCTGGGGCTGTACCGGCCCAGGCTCAGGGACCTGCCCGCAACGGTCGGCACGCTGTTGCTGATCGCGCTGGCCATATTCGGCGTCAACCTGATCCTGCGGGGCACGGGGCTTCATCCGAAGGCCAACTACTTCTTCTCCGCGGAGACGGAGGGGAACGCCATACTGGAGCTGTTCTACCATTGGATTCCCGTGCCGTTTCTGTACCTGCTCCCGGGAACCGCGATACTCGCGGCCTACATGGCGGTCATGATGGGGGTGGTGACGGGGGTGGAGCGGCTCTGCGGACACCTCCCCGCGGGTCGCAGGCGCGGCTGACCCAGACGAAGACTGTCGAACACAGGCAATAAAACCGGAGACGAGAGTATGCTTTATTCCAGTGCCGGGCTTCTGGCCCTGATCATTCTTCTGATCATCAATAACGATTTGCTGGGCGACGCCCGCGTGACGGAGGGCATTCCCGCCCACCGGTCCTACCGCGCGTTTCTGATCGCGGTGGCGGTCTACTACGTCACGGACATCCTCTGGGGGCTGTTCTACGAGCGGCGCCTGATCGCGCTGACCTTCGCCGACACGGCGCTGTACTTCACCGCCATGGCGTTCTCCGTACTGCTGTGGACGCGCTATGTGATCGACTACCTGAAAAAGGACAACGCATTCGGCAGGATACTGACCTGGACGGGCAGGGTCATATTCGCCTTTCAGGTGCTGATGGTCTGCGTGAACTTCTTCGCGCCGGTGCTGTATTCCTTCGACGCGAACGGCGCGTACCGCGCGGAGAAGGCGCGCTACGTCACGCTGGTCATGCAGATCGCCATGTACCTGATGACCGCCGTGTACGCGCTGGTCGTCGCCGGGGACGGGAAGGGCACCATGAAGCTTAGGCACCGCACCATCGGGCTGTTCAGCGCGGCCATGGCGGGGTTTGTCATCGCCCAGTCGCTGTTTCCGCTTTTGCCGCTGTACGCCATCGGCTGTATGCTGGGAAGCTGCCTGTTGCACAGCTTCGTCATGGAGAACGAGAAGAAGGAGTACCGGGACGACCTGGAGGAGCATCTGAGGGAGAACCTGCTGAAGGGCAAATACTACGACCTGCTGACCGGGCTCCCCAGCATGACCTATTTCTTCGAGCTGGTCGCGGCGGGCAAGGCGGAAATCCTCAAGCGGGGCGGCCGCCCGGTGCTGATGTACATGGATTTCAGCGGCATGAAGTTCTACAACACCCGCTACGGCTTCGCCGAGGGCGACAAGCTGCTGCAATCCTTCGCCATGGTGCTCAGCCAGATCTTCGGCAGCGAGCAGTGCTGCCGGATCGGCGGCGACCACTTCGCCGTGCACTCGGAGCAGGCGGGGCTGGACGAAAAGCTCCGGCAGCTGTTCGACGACTTCCAGCAGACCGGCGGCGGGAAGCAGATCCCCGTGCACGTGGGCGTCTATTTAAGCCAGAACGAGAATATCCACGTCAGCATCGCCCTGGACCGCGCCAAGATCGCCTGCGACGCGATCAAGGGCAGGTACGGCATGGCGGTGAACTATTACAGCCAGGACCTGAATGACAACGCCGAGCGGCGGCAGTACATCATCGAAAACATCGACCGGGCCGTCCGGGAGGGCTGGATACAGGTGTATTACCAACCCATCATACGGGCCGTGACCGAGAAGGTGTGCGACGAGGAGGCGCTGGCGCGGTGGATCGACCCCGTCGAGGGCTTGCTGTCCCCCGGGGATTTCATACCCACGCTGGAGGAGGCCGGGCTCATCTACAAGCTGGACCTGTACGTGCTGGAGCAGGTGCTTCAGAAGATCAGGGCATTTAAGGCGGAGGGGCTCTACATCGTCCCGCACTCCGTCAACCTGTCACGGTCCGATTTTGACGCCTGCGACATCGTGGAGGAGATCTGCCGGCGGGTGGACGCCGCGGGGGTCGAGCGGGACCGCATCACCATCGAGATCACCGAGAGCATCGTGGGCGGCGACTTCGAGTTCATGAAGGCCCAGATCGAGCGGTTCCAGAGCCTGGGCTTCCCGGTGTGGATGGACGATTTCGGCAGCGGCTACTCGTCGCTGGACGTGCTGCAGAGCATACGCTTTGAACTGATCAAGTTTGACATGAGCTTCATGCGCAAGCTGGACGCGGGCGACAGCGGCAAGATCATACTCACAGAGCTCATGAAGACACGGTGTGCGAGGGCGTGGAGACCGAGGCGCAGGTGCGGTTTTTGCAGGAGATCGGCTGCTCCAAGCTGCAGGGCTTCTACTTCGACAGGCCCAGGCCGCTGTCCCATGTGCTCGAGTGGCACCGGGAACACCGTGAAAACGGCTATGAGAACCCGGAGGAATCGGTCTACTACGAGGCCATCGGCTGCGTGAACCTCTACGACCTGGCGGTGCTGGCCAACGTGGACGACAGCGCCTTCCAGAACACCTTCAACACCCTGCCGATGAGCATCATAGAGGTCCGGGGCAACGAGGCCCGCTTCGTGCGGAGCAACCAGTCCTACCGCGACTTTATCAACCGCTTTTTCAGCTCCGACCAGTTGTTCCAGACCGGCGCCTTCGGCAAGTACGGCGACGTGTTCATGCACAACGTCGTGAAGGTGTGCTGCGAGCAGGGGGTCCGGTCCTTCTTCGAGGAGAAGATGCCGGACGGCTCGGTGGTGCACTCCTTCGCCCGGCGCATCGCCGTGAACCCGGTCAACGGGGACATGGCCGTGGCCGTGGCGGTGCTGTCCGTCAGCGAGCCCGACGAGGGGGCCTCCTACGCCGAGATCGCCCGGGCGCTGGCGGCGGACTACTACAACATCTACATCGTGGACCTCGACACGGACCGCTACATAGAATACTCCTCCCAGGTCGGCGAGGAGGAGCTGGCCATGGAGCGCCACGGCGAGGACTTCTTCGAGTCCAGCAAGCGCGACGCCTATCGCATCTACGCCGAGGACCGGGAGACCTTCTACGCGGCCTTCTCGAAGGAAAAGGTCGTCCGGGCGCTGGACCAGCAGGGGGTCTTTACGGCGACCTACCGTCTGGTGGACACCGGCGCGCCCGTGTACGTGAACATGAAGGTCACCCGCATGCAGAGCGACCGCCAGCGCATCATCATCGGCATCAGCATCATCGACGCCCAGATGAAGCAGGAGGAGGCCCAGAACCGCATCCTGCGGGAGCGCGATGCACTGGCCAGGGTGATGGCGCTGTCCGAGGACTATCTGAGCCTTTATTCGGTGGACCCGGACACCGGCCGCTACATCGAGTACAGCGCGTCGGACGAGTACGAGACCCTCGGCTTCGCCAAGGAGGGCGCGGATTTCTTCCTGCAGGGAATCGTCGACGGCAAAAAGACGGTCCACCCGGACGACCTGCCCGGCTACCTGGCGCGCTTCACGAAGGAGAACGTCCTCCGGGAAACACGGGAGCGCCGCATCTTCCGGATGGACTACCGGCTGGTGATCAACGGGCAGCCGAAGCCCGTCAGCCTGAGGATCGCCCGATACCGGGACGGCGCGGAGGAAAAGCTGGTGGCGGGCGTGCGCACCCGGACCGCGCGGGAGGCGTAGCGCATACAACAGCCGCAGGGGCGTCCGTCGGACGCCCCTGCGGCTGTTGTATTTATCGATACTGTCACGCCCCGGCCTGCACGGCGGTCAGGGCGACGGTGTTCACGATGTCCTGCACGGAGCAGCCGCGGGACAGGTCGTTGCAGGGCTTCGCCAGCCCCTGCAGCACCGCGTAGCACTCCGCGTTGCCGATGCGCTGGGTGATCTTGTAGCCGATGTTGCCGGCCTGCAGGTCCGGGAAGATCAGCACGTTCGCGCGCCCGGCGACGGGACTGCCGGGGGCCTTGGATTGGCCGATCTCCGGCACCAGCGCGGCGTCGAATTGGAGCTCGCCGTCCAGCATGAGGTCCGGGGCGAGTTCATGGGCCAGCGCCGTAGCCTGCTGCACCTTGTTGACCAGCGCGTGCTTCGCGCTGCCCTTCGTGGAGAAGGACAATAGCGCGACCCGCGGCTCTTCAATGCCGCACAGCACGCGGGCGGTGTCGGCGGCGGAGACGGCGATCTGCGCCAGCTCCCCGGCGGTGGGGCAGGGGACGACCACGCAGTCGGCGTACACCAGCAGCCCGTCCTCCCCGAGGCTTTTGTTGGGGCAGTTCATCAGGAAGCTGGAGGAGACGATGCTTATCCCCGGCTTCGTCTTGATGATCTGCAGCGCGGGGCGGAGCATGTCGCCGGTGGTGTGCACCGCGCCGGACACCAGCCCGTCCGCGTCGTCCAGCTTGACCATCAGCATGCCGTAGTACATGCCGTCGGCGGCGAGGCGCGCGGCGTCCTCGCGGCTTAAACCCTTCGCCTTGCGCAATTCATAGAGGGCGTCGGCATACGCGCCGGCCTTCGGGCTGTCGGCGGGGTCAATGATGTCGATGCCCGCGAGGTCCGCGCCGTACTGCGCCGCGACGGCGCGTATGGCGTCCGCATCCCCCAGCAGTATCGGCCGGGCCAGGCCCTCGTCGCGTATCCGCGCCGCGGCCTGCACGGTGCGGGGCTCGTCGCCCTCCGGC
>CADASI010000042.1 GCA_902790525.1 uncultured Eubacteriales bacterium | reverse complement strand
AAGGAGATACAGGAGATCCGCGACAAGTACGCCGACCCCCGGCGCACGGAGCTGGTGGACTCCTTCGAGGAGATCGCCGTCGAGGAGGAGAAGGCCCCGGCGGACGAGACCGTGGTGATCTACACCCAGGCGGGCTTTGTCAAGCGCATGCCGCCCAAGGCCTATGAGAAGGCGGAGTTCACCGACCCGCCGAGAATCGCCGTCAACACCATGACGGACCGCAAGCTGATGTTCTTCACCGACGTGGGCAACTGTTACCTATTACCCGCCGCGCAGGTCACCGAGACTACAAAGCCCAAGGACCGCGGCCTGCCGCTGGGCGGCGTGCTGGCGGGGCTTGAGAACGACGAACACCTCGTGGCGATGCTGGACTCCGGCGACTGGCAGGGCGAATTGCTGTTCGTGACCGAAAAGGGCCTCGCGAAGCGCACAGGTCTTGCGGACTACAACGTTAGAAAGTCGCGCTTCGCCGCCATCAACCTCAAAAACGGCGACAGGCTCATGAGCGTGCAGCGGCCCGAGGGCTTCGAGAGCGCGCTGCTTTTGACCCGGCAGGGCATGGCGATACACTTCGCGGTGGAGGAGGTCTCGCTGATCGGCCGGACCGCCGCGGGCGTGAAGGCCATCACGCTCTCCCCGGACGACGCCGTGGCCTTCGCCTTCCTGCACAACAGCGAGGGGGAGGTCGTGATGATCTCCGACCTCGGCTACATGAAGCGCTGCCTGCTGATCGACTTCGACCGGCAGGCCCGCGGAGGCAAGGGCTTGAAGGCGTTCAACTTCCTAAAGAACGGCCAGAACGGCAGGACGGTCGCCGGCGCGCTGACGGTGAAGGAAGCCTTCGACTTCCGCATCATCCAGAAGGGCGGGACCGTTACCGCCTGCAACACCGAGGACGTGGCCATAGAGCCCCGCTCCGGCAGGGGACAGCCCTACGTGGTGGTGGTCATGGACGACGTGGTGACGGAGATTGTGAGGGTATAAACAAAGCCCCGGACGAGGCGCGATGCGCTTCGTCCGGGGCGCTTTTTTGGGATCACAGCTTGTTTCGCTGTATCTTGCCGCTGATGGTCTTGGGCAGCTCGTCGCGGAAGACCACGATGCGGGGGTACTTGTAGGGCGCGGTGCGCTTCTTGACGTAGTTCTGGATCTCCTTGGCCAGCGCGTCGGTGCCCACGGTGCCCTTGGTGAGCACCACGGAGGCCTTGACCACCTGGCCGCGGATCTCGTCCGGCGCGGCGGACACGCCGCACTCCAGCACGTAGGGCAGCTCCATGATGACCGATTCGATCTCAAACGGCCCGATGCGGTAGCCGGAGGACTTGATGACGTCGTCGGTGCGGCTCACGTACCAGAAGTAGCCGTCCTCGTCGCGCCACGCCATGTCGCGGGTGTGATACACGCCGTCGTGCCACACCGCGCGGGTGGCCTCCTCGTTGCCGTAGTAGCCGGCGAACAGGCCGCAGGGCACCTCGCGGTCGGTGCGGATGCAGATCTCGCCGGGCTCGCCGGCCTTGACCTCGTTGCCGTCGGCATCCAGCAGCACCACGTCGAACAGCGGGCTGGGCTTGCCCATGGAGCCCACCTTCGGCACCATGCCGTAGAAGTTGCCCAGCACCAGCGTGGTCTCGGTCTGGCCGAAGGCCTCCATGATGGACAGGCCGGTGTTCTTCTTGAAGATGTTGAACACCTCGGGGTTCAAGGCCTCGCCGGCCGTGCAGGCGTTGTGGATGCTCGACAGGTCGTACTTCGAGATGTCCTCGCGGATCAGGAAGCGGTACATGGTGGGCGGCGCGCAGAAGGTGGAGATGTTGTACTTCTTGAACATCGGAAGGATGTCGTGGGCGTTGAAGCGGTCGAAATCGTAGGTGAACACCGCGCCCTCGTTCATCCATTGCCCGTACAGCTTGCCCCACAGCGCCTTGCCCCAGCCGGTGTCGGAGATGGTCAGGTGCAGGCCGTCGGGCTCCACGCAGTGCCAGTAGTGGGCCGTGATGAAGTGGCCCAGCGGGTAGCGGTGGGTGTGCATGGCCAGCTTGGGATAGCCGGTGGTGCCGGAGGAGAAGAACATGACCATGGGGTCGTTGCCCTTCGCGGAATCCCCGGTGCGGGGGAAGGAGGAGCGGTAGCGCAGGTATTCCTCGTCGAAGTTGCGCCAGCCCTCGCGCTCGCCGCCGCACATGATGCGCTTGGTCACATAGGGGCAGGTCTCGAACGCTTCTTCCGCGTGGGACGCGGCGTCGCCCTCGGCGGTGATGCAGATGGCGCTGACGCCCGCGGTCTCGAAGCGGTACTCGTAATCCTTCTTCAACAGCTGGTCCGTGGCGGGGATGGCGACGGCGCCCAGCTTGTGAAGCGCCATCATCACCACCCAGAACTGCCAGTTGCGCCGAAGCACCAGCATCACCCGGTCGCCCTTCTTGATGCCCAGGGCCTTGAAGTAGTTGGCGGCGCGGCTGGACTTTCGGCTGATGTCCTCGAAGGTGAAGCGCTTCTCGTTCTGATAGCGGTCAAGGTAGAGCATGGCCAGCTTGTCCGGCTTCTTCTCCGCCAGGGCGTCCACGATGTCGAAGGCGAAGTTGAAGTTTTCGGAGTTGGGGAAGCTGATGTGCCTGAGCTGGCCGTTGTCGTCCTCGTCCAGCGTCACGAATTCGTCGTAGATCAGCTTTTCCTTCACCGGGCGCACGGCCATCACGGTCTGGGTGACCTGCTCGGATTCGGTGTCCGCGCCGGGCAGCACCACGGCCACGAAGGTGCAGTCCCTGCCGCCGGTGGCGATCATGCCGTGGGGAGTAGAGGAGTTGTAGTAGATGCTGTCGCCCTCGTACAGGTGCTCCACGTGGTCGCCCACGCGCACCAGCAGCTCGCCGGAGAGTATCAGGTCAAACTCCTGGCCGGAGTGGGTGGTGGTGTGGATGGGCTTGTCCTGAAGCTCCCGGGAATAGCTGTAGGTGACCCAGAAGGGCTCCGCGATCTTGCGGCTGAACTCGGGGGCCAGGTTGCGTATCTCGATGCCCTCCTCGTGGGCGGTGGTCATGGCCTTGCCCTTGCGGGTGACGGTGTAGGAGCGCAGGTTGGCGCTGCGGCCCTCCATGATGTCCGTGATGTCCACGTTGAAGATCTTCGCGCAGTTGTGGATAAAGGTGAACGGCAAATCGACCGTGCCGGACTCGTACTTGATGTACGTCTCCACGTCCAGGCCGGTCTGCTCGGCCATGTAGACCACGGAATAGCCCGCGATTTCGCGCAGGGCGCGTATGCGGGTGCCGACCTCAAACAGGACGCCGGTCATCTCTGAAGTGTTCATTGGTGATCATTCCTCCCTCGATCTGATCTGCGGGGCTCTCCGCCAGGTGATGGCCTGCACGAAAAAACCCGCCTCAAAAATACGCCTGTCGCGCTTTCTTGAGACGGGTTGAAACAACCCGCGGTACCACTCAAATTGCACATCGCTGTGCCCCTCGTCGGGCTCCATCAAGCCCTGTGCCTTTACGCAGCAATCACGGGAAACGCCTACTCGCGCCAGACTGGCGGCCTGATGCTTTGGGACTTCCGGCTCGGAAGGGATGGGCTTGTGAGCAATCCGTGATCGACCTTTCAGCAGGCGGTCGACTCTCTGTACAGCGGCTTGGCTCAGCCGTCTTCGTCATTGCCTTTGAAGAACTTATTCAGTTGACAGAATTTTATCACCGGGATGTAACCTTGTCAAATGATGATTCTGTTAAATCATGGCGCGTTAAAGGTATACAGCTGGTATCACGCCATACCGAACTCCCGGTAGAGCTGCTCGCGCCGCGCGGCGTTGGCGACGGACGCGATCTCCGATGTGCGCCCGGCGGCCACCAGCTTTGAGATCAGCAGGCTCATCTTCTGCTCCGCTTCCGCGCGGCCTTCCGCGCGTCCCTCGACGCGACCTTCCGCGCGGCCTTCCGCGCGACCTTCCTCCTTGAACATGGCCAGAGTCTCAGCCTCGTTGTACTCCGTCAGCAGCATCTTCTTCACCTCCGCTTTGTGGGCTTCGAGATAACGTTTGATGTGGAAATCGTCGGGCATGCGCTCCAGGGCCTCGTCAATGGCGGATTCCGGCGCGTCGTGGCGCTCGTTCTGGCGGATGGCGTCCACCAGCCAGGCGTACTCGGCCAGGGGCTGGCAGCTCTCGGCGATGCCGGGATTGCGGCCCTTGTTGATGTTGATCATGCGCACCCGCACGGCGATGTCGGCGTCGTCGCGCCGGTGGGCGGGGAAGGCGTCGGAGAGGTGGAGCGTCGTCTCGTCGGGCTGCTCCGCGGCGCCGTTGTAGAACACCACCAGCTTGGGCACGGGCAGGGGGATGAGCGTCCGACCGTACTTGTTCTTGCGGTTCAGCACGATCAGCTTCTCGTAGATGTTGCCCGTGTACTGCAACAGCCTCAGCGGCATGTTGGGGTTGAACGTGGACTGCTGCTCGTAGAGGTTAATCTCATCCGCGATGAGGAACGCCACGTCGTTGTGCATGCCCATGTAGACCACCTGCGACAGCGTGGCGATGGTGATCCCCTCGGGATCGGTGTAGCTGGAGCCGTTGACCGCGTTGTACAGGCTCAGCGTCCACTCCTTGTGGGCCTCGCTGCCAAATATGAAGCAAAACAACCGATCCCGGTATTCCCGCGCCTGCTCCGCCACGGTCGACCACCTCCCACATTCATCATACCATAACAGACCGAAAATATCAACCGCACAAAACGGTCTGAAGGGTGATAATAATTAACAGAAATAAACCTTTGACGGTATATCACGCTTGACAAAACCGTGTTAAACTGTTAATGTAACCTATATGAAATCGGGGGAGGTGAACCGTTTGTCGGTTTTTCGCGGCATCCGGGAGCCCGACCGGCGCGTCACGGTGGTCACGGGCCACTACGGAAGCGGCAAGACGGAATTCAGCGTGAGCCTCGCGATGCTGCTGGCGAAGCACGGCTTCGGGCCCTATGAGCGCATGGGGCTTTGCGACCTGGACATCATCAATCCCTATTTCCGGTCCCGCGAGCGTAAAGCGATGCTCGCGGCGGCGGGCATACCCGTCTACGGCAGCGCCTACCAGCACGACGTGACGGCGGAGCTGCCGGAGCTCTCGGCGGACGTGCGCGCGCCCCTGGAGGACAAGGGCTGCCGCACCATCGTCGATCTGGGCGGCAACGATTCCGGGGCCATCGTTTTAAACCAGTTCAGCAACAACTTCTCCAAAGAGGAGACGCTGACGCTGATCGTCATCAACGCCAACCGCCCGGAGACCCGGGACCTCGACGGCGCGATGGCGCACCTTCAGGCCATCGAGCGCGCCACGGGCCTTCATGTGGACGGGCTTATCAACAACACCCATCTGCTTCGGGAGACCGACGCGGGATGCATCGAAAAGGGCCACAGGCTGTGCGAGCGCCTGTGCGCCGAGACCGGCCGGTTTATATGGTGTGACTGCTATCCCGCGGGCATCGTGCCGGAGTCGGAAATCGCGGGACGCTATGAGCATCTGATGCCTATGGGGCTCTACATGCGCCCCGGCTGGCTTGACAGATAGGAGGGTAACAAATGCCAAAAAAGCAATTCAGGGTTGTCTTCAAGCGCGAGCGGTGCAAGGGCTGCGAGCTGTGCAAAGCCTTCTGCCCCAAGAAGCTGATTGAGATGGACACGCAGGTGAACGCCAAGGGCTACTGCCCGGCGCGCATGACCGATCAGAGCCAGTGCATCGGCTGCCAGAGCTGCGCGCTGGTCTGTCCCGACGGCGCGATCGAGATCTACGAGGAGGAATGAGCGATGGCTGAAAAGGTATTGATGAAGGGCAACGAGGCCTTTGCCGAGGCCGTCATTCGCGGCGGCGCGCGGTACTACTTCGGCTATCCGATCACCCCTCAAAGTGAGATCCCCGAGTTCATGAGCCGCGAGCTGCCCAAGTGGGGCGGCAAATTCCTCCAGGCCGAGAGCGAGCTGGGCGCGGTGAACATGGCCTACGGCTGCGGCGCGGCGGGCGGCGACGGCTTTATCTCCTCGTCCTCCCCGGGCATCGCGCTGATGCAGGAGGGCATGAGCTTCCTGTGCTCCGCCGAGGTGCCCCTGACAATGCTCAACGCCTCCCGCGGCGGCCCCGGCATCGGGTCCATACAGCCCGGGCAGGCGGACTACTTCCAGGTCACCCGCGGCGGCGGCAACGGCGACTACCGCATCCCGGTGTTCGCCCCGGCGTCCATACAGGAGGCCATCAATATCCTCTACGACGCCCCCGCGCTGGCCAACGAGTGGCGCAACCCGGTGATGGTGCTGGTGGACGGCCTGATGGGCCAGATGATGGAGCCCGTGCTGTTGCCCGAGCCCAAGGAGCCGCTGAAGTCCTCCGACATCCCGAAGGCCAAGCCCTGGGCCATCTCCGGCAGCGAGAAGGGCGAACGCAGCGTGGTGAAGTCGCTGCGCCTGCAGCCCGAGGTGCTGGAGCAGCACGTCGAAAAGCTGTTTGAGAAGTACGACCGCATGGAGCGGGAGCTTCAGAGGGTCGAGTGCACCGATATCGAGGACGCCGAGGTGGTCTTCGTGGCCTTCGGCACGATGGCCCGCCTGGCCACCGAGGCCATGGAGCTTCTGCAGAGTCAGGGCATCAGGGCCGGCCTGATCCGCCCGATCACCCTCTGGCCCTTCCCTTACGGCGCCTTTGACGCCCTGACGGACAATACGAAGGTGGTCATCTCCACGGAGCTGAGCATGGGCCAGCTGATCGAGGACGTGAAGCTGGGCGTGCGCGGACGCTTCCCGGTGAAGCTCATCCACCGCACCGGCGGCATGCTGCCCACGTCCCTGGAGATCGTGGACAAGACCAAGAAGATATTGGAGGAAGTGCGATGAAACCTGTATTTCAGTATACGAAGGGCATGACGGAAGTCAGCACCAGCTATTGCCCCGGCTGCACCCACGGCGTCGCGCACCGCCTCATCATGGAGACGCTGGACGAGATGGGCCTGCTGGGCAAGACCATCGGCGTGGCCCCCATCGGCTGCAGCGTGGTGGCCCACCAGTTCATGAACGTCGATATGTGCGAATCCGCCCACGGCCGCGCGCCGGCGGTGGCCTCCGGCATACGGCGTGTGCATCCCGACAAGGTGGTGTTCACCTATCAGGGCGACGGCGACCTGGCCTCCATCGGCATGGGCGAGATCATGCACGCGGCGGCTCGCGGCGAGAAGTTCTCCACCTTCTTCATCAACAACTGCATCTACGGCATGACCGGCGGCCAGATGGCCCCCACCACGCTGATCGGCCAGCGCTCCACCACCTGCGTGGACGGCCGCACCCGCGAGCAGGCGGGCATGCCGCTGAAGATGTGCGAGATACTGTCCACGCTGGACGGCCCCGCCTACATCGAGCGCGTGGCGCTGTGCGATCCGGCCAATATCCGCAAGGCCAAGAAGGCCGTGCGCAGGGCCTTTGAGACGCAGCTTTCGGGCAAGGGCTTCACCTTTGTGGAGTTTCTGTCCATCTGCCCCACCAACTGGGGCCTGACCCCGCCCAAGGCCATGGAGTGGCTTAAAGAGAACATGATGCCGTACTACCCGCTGGGCGTGTACAGGGAACCGGAGGTGCAGTGATATGGCGACGAATAAACTGTTTTTCGCGGGCTCCGGCGGACAGGGCGTGCTGACCATGGGCCAGATGGTGACCTACGCCGCCATGTATGCCGACATGAACGCCACGTGGCTTCCGTCCTACGGCCCCGAGATGCGCGGCGGCACGGCCAACTGCACCGTGGTCATCTCCACCGACAAGCCCGTCTCCTGCCCGCTGATCTACGAGGCGGACAACGTGGTGGTCATGAACCTGCCGTCGCTTTTGAAGTTTGAATCGCTGGTGAAGCCCGGCGGCAACCTGTTTATCAACTCGACGCTGATCGAGCAGAAGGCCACCCGCGACGACATCAACGTCTACTACGTCGACGCCGGCGGCATCGCCCAGTCCCTGGGCAACGCCCGCACCGCCAACGTGGTCATGCTGGGCGCGGTGGTCGAGGTCTCGAAGGTCGTGCCCGTGGAGATGATCTACAAGATCATGGAGAAGACCTTCTCCGGGCGCAAGGCGGCGCTTCTGGACATCAACAAGCAGGCGTTCCATGCGTGGAAGCCGGAATAAACATATTGGCGGGGGAACTGCTTCCCCCGCCAATACCACCCCTTTGACAGATTTTACTTGATTTTTCCGCCTGTTTGTGGGTAATGAAAGGACAATGGAACAAACATGCGGAAAACTCCGGCCGCAAAATCCGCAAGGAAGGCATTTTTCTTCTGGAAAATGAGATTTTCCGCCAGAAAAATGCCCGCGTGCTTGACGTACATGCCGCCAGGCACGATTGAACGTCGGAGGGTGCTGCGCCCCTCCGACACCTCCCTGCAAGTGTGCGGGTAGAGCAAAAGGGATAGAAATGATCTTAGCAATCCGGATCGAGGTCTGGATTGCTTTTGCGTTGATATTGGGGTATAATTGAAGGGCGAGGAGGTGTCGCCGGTGAGCATATCGAAGTACGAGGCGTTTTTAAAGACCGTGGAGCTGGGCAGCCTGACCCGGGCCGCGGACGCGCTGGGGTACACCCAGTCCGGCATGACCTACATCCTCAATTCGCTGGAGGACGAATGCGGGCTCAAGCTTCTGCGGCGCGACCGCACGGGCGTCCAGCTGACCAGCGACGGCCAGGAGATACTGCCCTACATCGAGGCGCTGTACGAGAGCTGGCGGCTGGTCAGTGAAAAGCGCGACGAACTCAAGGGCATGGAGTCGGGCCATCTGCGCATCGGCACGTTCACCAGCGTGTCCACCCACTGGCTGCCGGGCATCATACACGCCTTCAGGCAGAGCTACCCGAACATCACCTTCGAGCTCCTGCACGGCGACTACGCCCAGATCCAGGAGTGGCTGCTGCGCGGTCGGGTGGACCTTGGCTTTACGCAGCTGCCGCTCAGGGACGGGCTTTCGAGCCTGCACCTCAAGTCGGACGACCTGCTGGCGGTGCTGCCGGAGGGGCATCCGCTGTCTGAAAAGGCCGCGATCCCGCTGGACGAGCTGCTGACGGAGCCCTTCATCATGTACGCGGAGAATACCCCCGGCGGCATCCGCGTGATGCTGAACAACCGATCGGTGAAGCCCAACACACAGTTCGTGGTGGAGGACGACCACGCCATCATCGCCATGGTGGAGGGCGGGCTGGGGGTCAGCGTGCTGTCGGACCTGGTGCTTAAACGCACCAGCTTCCGCGTCGTGCGCCGCCCCCTCGACCCGCCGCTGAAGCGCGAAATCGCCCTGGCCTATCCCGAGGGGCGGACGCTGTCGGTGTCCACCACGCGGTTCATCGAGTACGTCAAATCGTGGCGGGAGGGGGACTAATCGAAGAATACCGGCCAGTGCGGGTCGGCGAGGGCTCGGAAGCTCATCTCGATATGCGCCCGGGTCGTCTTTGCGGTTTCCAGAGGCGGCAGGTTGTCCGGGGTGAAGAAGCCGCAGTCCTGAGTCTCCGCGTTCGGCATAAAGGCCCCGGAGACGTATCTGCACAATACCAGCACCGACAGGATCTCGTGGGCGTGGCGCCTTTCGTGGTGCCGGTTGCGGTCCTCCAGCGCGATCAGGCGCTCGGCCTTGACGGTCATTCCGGCCTCCTCGAACACCTCCTTGACGGTGTTTTTGCGCACGCTCAGGTTGTAGAGTGTGTTTCTAAATGCCGGGAGATGCAGTTTCGAGTGGATTTGATACTAATTTCAGTCTAAAAATCAACCATCCCCGCAGGCTTAGTGGGACTAAGTCAAGGGAAAGCAACGCAGAAATGCAGTCAAAGACGCCGAAAATGCGCTTCAGGCATTTTAGAAACACACTCTAATCCACCCAGCCGCCGGGCATCGACCAACGCCCGGTGCGCTCCTGCACCAGCAGTATGCCGCCGTCGCGGAACACCGCCGCGCGGGTCTCGATCTTGGGCGTCTGGTAGCCGTCCCCGGCGCAGAAATAGTCCTTCACCTGTTTGATCGGCAGGTCGGTGATTTCGCGCATCATTTCGGCGGAAATCTCCCGGATGCGCCCAAAGCGCTCGATATCGTAGACATCCTTGCAGTAGGCCAGGGCGTTTTGCGAGAGGTCCTGTAATTCCTTCGCCCAGTCCAGCCATCTGTTTTTGTCCATTTGCAGATCAACTCCCAACGGTGATTATAGATGGGTTGATCGGTTTTGTCAACATTGACAGGGTATTCGGAGATGTGTTAGAATCATATCGAACAAAGGGAGGTATGGGTATGGTACATTTTGTCGGCGCGGGCAGCGGCGCGGTGGACCTGATCACGGTGCGCGGCGCGCGGCTTCTGAAAGAGGCGGACGTGATCATCTACGCGGGCTCGCTGGTGAACCCGGCGCTGCTGGACTACGCCCGGGAGGGGTGTGAGATCCACGACAGCGCGAAGATGACGCTGGAGCAGGTGATCGACGTGATCCGGGCCGCGGAGGCGGCGGGGAAGACCACCGTGCGCCTGCACACCGGCGATTCAAGCATCTACGGCGCGGTGCGCGAACAGTTCGACGAGTTGGATCGGCTGGGCATTGCATACGACGTCTGCCCCGGCGTCAGCGCCTTCTGCGGCGCGGCGGCGGCGCTTAAGGCGGAGTACACGCTGCCGGACGTGTCGCAGTCGGTCATCATCACCCGCGCGGCGGGCCGCACGCCGGTGCCGGAGCGGGAGAGCATCAGATCCTTCGCGCAGCACAGGGCCACGATGGTGCTGTTTCTGACCACCTCGCTGGCCGACGACGCCCAGCGGCAGCTCATCGAGGGTGGCTATCCCGAGGACACCCCGGCGGCCATCGTGTACAAGGCCACTTGGCCCGATGAGCGGATATTCCGCTGCACCGTGGGCACGCTGGGCGAGACGGTGCGCTCAAACAAGCTGACTAAAACCTCGCTGATCGTGGTGGGCGGCTTCCTGGGCGACAACTACGACCGCTCGAAGCTGTACGACCCGGGCTTCACCACCGAATTCAGGCAGGCGGAGCGATGAGGGCGGCACTGTTCGCCTTCACCGCCCGGGGCAAGCGGACGGCGCTCAGGGTCCGGGACGCGCTGAATGATGCGGAGGCGCTGCTCCGGACGCCGGAAAAGCTCGCGGACGCCGACTTTGACGCCTACGCCGGCGCGCTGAGCGACTTTGTAGGCAGCGTGTTCGACCGGGACGCGCTGATCTTCGTCGGCGCGGCGGGCATTGCGGTGCGCGCCGTCGCGCCGCACGTCGCCAGCAAGCGCTCCGACCCCGCGGTGCTGTGCCTGGACGAGGCCGGGCGGTTCGTCATACCGATACTCTCCGGCCACATCGGCGGCGCGAACCGGCTGGCGCGGACGCTGGCCCTCGCGCTGGGCGCGACCCCGGTGATTACCACCGCCACCGACGTCAACGGGCGCTTTTCGGTGGACGCTTGGGCCGCGGAGCGCGGCATGGCGATTACCTCCATGGCGCTGGCGAAGAAGGTGTCGGCGGAGATACTGAAGCGGGACATTCCCTTCTGGTCGGACGGCGAGCGGCCCGAACGGCTGGCCGAGGGGCTTTTCTGGGCGAATGCGGGCGACCTGGGGGTGTGCGTGTCCGTCAGGAATCTAAAGCCCTTTGACGAGACGCTTTTGCTGGTGCCCCGGGCGCTGCGCGTCGGTATCGGCTGCCGGCGCGGGACGCCCGCCGAGGCCATCCGGGAGGCCGTTTACAGGGTGCTGTCCGACCATGGCCTGCGCCTCGAGGCGGTGGCCGAGGCGGCGTCCATCGACATAAAGGCCGACGAGCCCGGGCTGCTTGAATGCTGCCGGGACCTCGGCTGGCCGGTCACATTCCACACGGCGGAGGCGCTCAACGCCGTGGCGGGGGACTTCACGCCCTCCGCGTTCGTTCAGAGCACCGTGGGCGTGGACAACGTCTGCGAGCGGGCCGCGGCGGCCTCCGGCGGCCGCATCATCGTACCGAAGACCGCGTTAAACGGCGTGACCGTCGCCGTGGCGGAGATGAAATGGGGGATTGAGTTTGGCTAAGATTCGCGTGGTGGGCATCGGCCCCGGCGACTATGAGGAGATGACGGTGAAGGCCGTCAACGCGCTGAACGCCTGCGACGTGATCGTGGGCTATCACGTCTACGTCGACCTGGTGAAGGCGCACTTCCCGGACAAGGAGTTCTTCACGACCCCCATGCGCCGCGAGGTGGACCGCTGCAAAATGGCGCTGGACATGGCCCGGGAGGGCCGGGACGTGGCGATGATCTGCTCCGGCGACGCGGGCATCTACGGCATGGCGGGGCTCATCTACGAGCTGCTGGGCGAGGACGATTCCGTAGCGGTCGAGGTGATCGGCGGGCTGACCGCGGCCACCTCCGGCGGGTGCCGGCTCGGCGCGCCGCTGACCCACGATTTTGCCGTCATCAGCCTGTCCGACCTGCTGACGCCCTGGGAGCTGATCGAAAAGCGGCTGGACTGCGCGGCGGCGGGCAACTTCGGCATCGTGCTCTACAATCCGCGCAGTTTGAAGCGCCGGGACTACCTGCAAAGGGCCTGCAACATCGTGCTCAGACACCAGCGCCCGGAAACCGTGTGCGGCATCGTGCGCAACATTGGCCGCGAGGGCGAGGCCGCGGAGGTCATGACGCTCTCCGAACTGCGCGACTACGACGCCGACATGTTCACTACCGTGTTCATCGGCAACGCCTTCACGCGGGTCATCGGCGGCCGGATGGTGACGCCCAGGGGGTATAAGGATGTCTGAGATCTGCATCTTCGCGGGCACGACGGAGGGCCGTCGGCTGGTGGAATGCCTCGTGGGACAGCCGGTGAAGGTGTGCGCCTGCGTGGCGACGGACTACGGCGAGGCGCTGATCCCCCGGGGAGAGAACGTCGAGGTGCTGGCCGGGCGGCTGGACGGCGCGGGCATGCGGCGGCTGTTTGACGATAGGCGCATTGACGCCGTGATCGACGCCACCCATCCCTTCGCCACGCTGGCTTCCGAGACCATCCGGGAGGCGTGCGAAGCGACCGGGGTCGGTTATATGCGGCTCAACCGGGGCGGGGAGACGGCCGACGCGGACGCCGTGGTCGTGGATTCCATACAGGGCGCGGCGGACTATCTGGCAAAGCATGAGGGCGCCGCGCTGCTGGCCACCGGCAGCAAGGAGCTCGCGCCCTACACCCATGTGCCGGATTATCAGGACCGGTTCTACCCGCGGGTGCTGCCGATGGCGTCGTCGCTGGCGGCCTGCGCGGCGGCGGGGTTTGCCCCGGCGCACATCATCGCCATGCAGGGGCCGTTTTCGGTGGAGATGAACGTGGCTACGCTGAAGGCCATCGGCGCGAAGTACCTGGTCACCAAGGAATCCGGCAAAAGCGGCGGCTTCGAGGAGAAGCTGGAGGCCGCGCGGTTGGCCGGGGCGAAGTGCGTGGTGATCGGCCAGCCCGCCCAGCAGGCGGGCATAGACTACGCGCAGACCGTGCGCTGGCTGGTGGATAAGTACGGCCTGACGCCCGCCCGGGAGGTCGCGGTGGTCGGCATCGGCATGGGCTCCCGGGGCACGATGACCTTTGAGGCGGACGAGGCGCTTCGCAACTGCGACTGCATGATCGGCGCGCGGCGCATGCTGGAGGCGACGGCGGACTACGGAAGGCCCGGCTTTGCGGAGATCGCGCCGCAGAAGATTGCCGAGTGCATGGACGCCCACCCGGAGTACCGACGCTTCGCGGTGGTGATGTCCGGGGATTCCGGGTTTTACAGCGGCACGAAGAAGCTGCTGCCGATGCTTAAAACCGACCGGGTTCGGGTGATCCCGGGGTTAAGCTCCATGCAGGTATTGTGCGCGCGGCTTAAAACCAGCTGGGACGATGCCCGGGCGATATCGCTGCACGGGCGGGAGGGCTCCATCGTGCCGGAGATCCGGCGCTGGGGCAAGGTGTTCGCGCTGACGGACGGCTCGGACGCCGTGAAGCGGGTCTGCGCCGACCTGATCGACGCGGGCCTGGGCGACGCCGTGGTGAGCGTGGGCGAGCGGCTGTCCTACCCGGACGAGAAGCTGACCCGCGGCACGGCGCTTGAATTGAAGGAATACGCCTGCGCGCCGCTGAGCGCCATGCTGGTGGAGCGTCCGGTTTCCAAGGGGACGCTGCCCGTTGGCCTGGTGCGGGCGGTGTCGATCTCGAAGCTCAAGCTGACGGAGGACGCCGTGGTCTACGACATCGGCGCGGGCACGGGCTCTGTGTCGGTGGAGCTGGCGCTGAACTGCCCGGTAGGGCGGGTGTACGCCATAGAATGCCGGGAGGACGCGGCGGCACTGATCGAAACAAACCGACGTCGGTTTGTTCTTTCGAATCTGGAGGTGGTTCGGGGCCTGGCCCCCGAGGCCATGGCGGACCTGCCCGCGCCCACCCACGCCTTCATCGGCGGCTCCAGCGGCAATATGGAGGCCATCGTGGCGCGTCTGATTGAAAAAAACCCGCGCGTGCGCATCGTGATCAACGCCATTGCGCTGGAATCCACGGGCGAGATCGCGCAAATCATCTCAAAATTCGGGTTTGACGATTCGGAGGTCGTCCAGATGAACCTCTCCCGAAGCCGGAAGGCCGGGCGCTATCACCTGATGACGGCGCTCAACCCCATCACCATTGCCGCCATGCAGCGGCGGGAGGACGAACATGAAGATTGAATTGGAACGGGTCGCGCCCATGGAGATCGAGGCCCGGAGCTTTGAGATCATCGGGCAGGAGCTAAAGCACCCCGTCGATCCCACGCTTGAGCCGATCGTCAAGCGGGTGATCCACACCACGGCGGACTTCGACTACGCCGACACGCTGTGCTTCTCGGAGGGGGTCGTGGAGAAGGCGCTTGAAGCCATCCGCGGCGGCGCGGCCATCGTGACGGACACCACCATGGCCATGTCCGGCATCAACAAGAAGGCGCTGGCGAAGCACGGCGGCGAGGCGCTCTGCTTCATCGGCGACCCCGACGTGGCGGAGGCCGCGAAGCAGAGCGGCACCACCCGCGCGGTGCAGGCCATGGAGAAGGCCGCGGGGCTGAAAAGGCCGCTGATCTTCGCCATCGGAAACGCCCCCACGGCGCTCATACACATCTACGAGATGATTTCGGAGGGCCGGCTCGACCCGAAGCTCGTCATCGGCGTGCCGGTGGGGTTTGTGAACGTCGTGCAGTCCAAGGAGCTCATCATGACCGCCGACGTGCCCTACATCGTCGCCCGGGGCCGCAAGGGCGGCAGCAACGTGGCCGCGGCCATCTGCAACGCGCTTCTGTACATGCTGGGGAGATAGCCATGCTGCGTCATTACATCACCAAGGGCGGAAAGACCATGCGCTGCGGCTACACCACCGGCTCCTGCGCGGCGGGGGCGGCGAAGGCCGCGGCGGAAATGCTGCTGACGGGAAAACCGGTGGAGAGCGTGCACCTGGACACCCCCAAGGGCATCCGGCTGACGCTTGAGATACTGGATATACAGTTTGGCGCGGGCTTTGCACGGTGCGCGGTGCAGAAGGACAGCGGCGACGATCCGGACATTACCAACGGCATACTGGTGTATGCCACGGCAGAAAAAACCGACGTCGGTATTTTTATCGACGGGGGAGAGGGCGTCGGGCGCGTCACGAAGGAAGGGCTGGACCAGCCCGTGGGCGCGGCGGCCATCAATTCCACCCCGCGGCGCATGATCGGCGAGGCCGTGGAGGCGGTGTGCGCCGCGCAGGGCTATAATGGGGGCGTGAAGATCACCGTCTCCATCCCGGACGGCGCGGCGCTGGCGAAAAAGACGTTCAACCCGCGCATCGGCATCGTGGGCGGCATCTCGGTGATCGGCACCACCGGCATCGTGGAGCCCATGAGCAACGCGGCGCTGGTGGATACCATCCGGCTCGAGCTGAGCGTGCTGTCCGCCGCCGGCGCAAAGGGCGTGCTGCTGTGCCCCGGCAACTACGGGGAGGTGTTCGCCCGCGAGACGCTGGGGCTCGACATGCGGCGGCAGGTGTCCGTGAGCAACTTCATCGGCGACGGCGTCGAGGCGGCGGTGAGCCACGGCTTCGAGCGCATACTGCTGGTGGGGCACATCGGCAAGCTGGTGAAGCTGGGCATCGGGCTGCACAACACCCACTCCGCCTACGGGGACGGGCGCATGGAGACGCTGATCGCCTGCGCGCTCCAATGCGGCGGGGACGTCGGGCTTTTGAAGGACATACAGAACTGCGTGACCACCGACGCCGCGCTGGAGGCCATCGACAGCCGGGGACTGCTTCAGCCCGTCACGGCGGCACTGGGCGCGCGCATACAGGCGACGCTGGAGCGCTGGGTGCCCGTGGGCGTGGAGATCGGCTTCATATGCTTCACCAACGCCGAGCCCTGGAAGGGCGTGCTGGTGCAGAGCGACAACGCCGACAGGCTCGCGGCGGAGTGGCGGACGTGAGGCGCGCCCTGGTGATCGGCTGCCCTGGCGGCGGCAAGAGCACGTTCGCGCGGCGGCTCGAGGATGTGACCGGCCTGCCGCTTGTCTATCTGGACCGGCTGTACTGGAACGCGGACCGGACGGCGGTTTCACAGGACGAGTTTGACCGGCGGCTTGAGGCGGTGCTCCGACGGGATGAATGGATCATCGACGGCAACTACGCTCGGACGCTGGAGGCGCGGCTTAAACGGTGCGACACGGTGTTCTTCCTCGACTACCCCGCGGCGGTGTGCCTTTCTGGCATCGCGGACAGGCGCGGCGTCGCCCGGGAGGACATGCCCTGGGTGGAGACGGCGGAGGACCCGGCGTTCACGGCGTTCGTCAGGGATTTTCATAAAGAGGTCAGGCCGCGGATCGTGCGGTGCCTCGAGCGCGCCGGGGGCGTGGAGATCCATCAATTCAGGTCCAGAGCGGACGCGGAAAGGTACTTAAATGGCTGACTCAACCGCCGGTTGGGTCGATTTCAACCGCCGGTGTGTGGTCATCTGAATCCAAGGGGGATACAATACGCACAGAAGGGAGGCACGAGAGTGGATCAGGTCAGTATCGGCAAATTCATTTCTGCCTGTCGCAAGGAAAAGGGGCTGACGCAGGCCCGGCTGGGCGAAAAACTGGGCGTCACGGACCGGGCGGTCTCCAAGTGGGAGACGGGCAAGTCCATGCCGGATTCGTCCATCATGCTGGCGCTGTGCGGCCTTCTGGACATCACGGTCAACGAGCTGTTGACGGGAGAGAGGATTCAGATGGAGGATTACAGCAAAAAGGCGGAGGAAAACCTCATAGAGCTGAAAAAGTACGAGGAGCAGGCCAAGCTGCTGTTGCAGCTGGAATGGGTGATCGGCTACGTGTGCACGGCATCCTTCCTGATACTGCTGTTCACGGCCTGCTACCTGGTGAAGGAGACGGTGTGGCAGGCGATACTGATCGCCGTGGCCGTGGTGATCTTCGGCGTGGGCATGTGGTACGCCATGAAGCTCGAGCGCAACGTGGGCTACTACGCCTGCGAAAAGTGCGGGAACCGCTACATTCCTTCGATGAACATGTTCATGTGGTCGATGCACATGGGCCGCACGCGGTACATGAAGTGCCCGGAGTGCGGCAAGTGGAGCTGGCAGAAGAAGGTGCTGTCGGATAAATGAAAAAGCCGCTGACGCGATGATCTCACGTCAGCGGTAGTTTTTTTATGCCTTTTTGACCTTCGGGCCCTTGGGGGTGTCCTCGATGACGTACCCCTTTGCGAGCACCTCGTCGCGGAGCCGGTCGGCTTCAGCAAAGTTCTTCGCCTTCTTGGCCTCGACGCGGGCCTGCACCAGCGCCTTGACGTCCTCGGGGGTGGTGTCGGCTTCCTTCATCAGGAGCCCCAGCACCTCGTGGGCCATCACGTTGAGGGCCTTCAAGCCCGCCTCGATGACGGCCCTGCACGGAGCCTTGGCGTCGGAGAGCGCGGTGTTCATGTCGCGCACGTACTCGAACAGCACGCCCATGGCCTCGGAGGTGTTCAGATCGTCGCACATGGCGTCGTCGAAGCGGTCCACGAAGGCGTTGGCGCGCTCGACGAACGCCTTTTCCTCGTCGTTCATGTCGCGGTCGGGGGCGTGGTCGAGGGCAAACTCGGCGTTGTCCCGGGCGGTGTAGAGGCGCTCCAGGCCGGCCTTGGCCTGATCCATCAGGTCGCGGGAGAAGTTGATCGGGCTGCGGTAGTGTGCCGACAGCATGAACATGCGCACGACCTCGGGGTCGAACTCCTTTGAGATGTCCCGCACGGTGAAGAAGTTGCCGGCGGACTTGGACATCTTCCTGTTGTCCACGTTGATGTGGCCGTTGTGCATCCAGTAGCGGGCGAAGGGCTTGCCGGTGGCGCCCTCGGACTGGGCGATCTCGTTCTCGTGGTGGGGGAAGATCAGGTCCACGCCGCCGCAGTGGATGTCGAAGGTCTCGCCCAGGTACTTCATGGACATGGCGGAGCATTCGATGTGCCAGCCGGGACGGCCCTCGCCCCAGGGGCTCTTCCAGAAGGGCTCGCCGGGCTTTTTGGCCTTCCACAGGGCGAAGTCCATCGGGTGGCGCTTGAGGTCGCCGACCTCCACGCGCGCGCCGGACTCCAGGTCGTCCAGGTTCTGGCCGATCAGCCTGCCGTAGTTCGAGCGCCACGCCTGGGTGTCGAAGTACACGTCGCCGTTCTCGACGCGGTACGCAAGCCCCTTGGCCTCGAGCTTTTTGATCAGGCCGATGATTTCCCAGATGTGCTTCGTGGCCCGGGGATGCACGTCCGCCTTCTCCACGCCGATGGCCTCGGCGTCCCTGAAGTATTCGGCGATGTACTTCTCCGCGATGGCCTCGACGGTGGTGCCCTCCTCGTTGGCGCGCTTGATCATCTTGTCGTCGATGTCGGTGAAGTTCTGAACGAACGTCACCTGATAGCCCAGGTGCCGCATGAAGCGGCGCAGGGTGTCAAAGATGATGAAGGGCCGGGCGTTGCCGATGTGGAAGTAGTTGTACACCGTGGGGCCGCAGGCGTAGATGCCCACCTTGCCCTCCCTGACGGGCACAAAGGGCTCCTTCTTGCGGCTCAACGTGTTGTAAATCATCATTTGCTTCATAAGACATCCCTCTTTTGATCGTTGCGGTTGATGCCATTATAGTGGTTCGCTGGGCAAACAACAAGCGCGGGCGGGTAAAATTCTAAGGATTGAGCAGCTGCTGTATGGCCGCGTTGACCCGGCCGTTGCCTGCCAGCAGGCTGCCGGTCTTGAGGGGGTCCAGCCCGCGCCGCCAGGCGTCCAGACGCCCGCCGGCCTCGGTGAGGATCACGTAGCCCGCGGCGTAGTCGTAGAGGTTGAGCCCCTGCTCGATGAACGCTTCCGCCCGGCCCGCGGCGACACAGCACAGGTCGTAGGCCGCCGTGCCGGAGCGGCGCAGGTCGCTGACGGCGCGCAGCAGGGGGAATAGTACCGGCTCGGTCTCGGCGAGGTATTCCGGGTTTCGGTGGCCGAAGCCGATGTGCACGACGGCGTCCCGCAGGCGCCCGACGTCGGAGACATGGATCGGCCTGCCGTTGCAGGTCGCGCCCTCGCCGCGCACTCCGACGAACATCTCGTCCGTGCCGGGGCAGTACACGCACCCGATCACCAGTTCGCCCTCATGCTCGTAGGCGATGGAGATGGTGTAGAGCCGCTGGCCGCGCATGAAGTTGGCGGTGCCGTCGATGGGGTCCACGACCCAGCGGCCCCGGGCTGTGATTTCGCCGCCGCCCTCCTCGCCGAAGAAGGCGTCCTCCGGGCAGGCGGCAAGCAGCATCTCCCGGATCAGGTTTTCGCTCTTTATGTCCATTTCGGTCACAAAATCGTTTTCCGCCTTGCGGCGCACGTGCACAGCGCCGTGGCGCTCCAGCATCTCCCCGGCGGCCCGGGCGGTCTTTTCCGCCAGCAGCGCCTTCTCCCTGAAAGTCAAAGTCATCATCTCCGAATATTCATAGTTGGCAAAACCGATATGATATGTTATAATGTCATTAGTATAGCATATTTGTGTCACGGATGGTGTTACATTCATGAAAATGATTTCGTGGAATGTCAACGGGCTCAGGGCGGTGATCAAGAAGGGTTTCTACGAGAGCCTCGCCGCGCTGGACGCGGACGTGATCTGCCTGCAGGAGATCAAGATGCAGAAGGGCCAGTGCGACGTGGACCTGCCCGGCTACGAGCAGCACTACTACTGCGCCGACAGGAAGGGCTACTCCGGCACGGCGGTGTTTTCCCGGGTGCCGATCAGGTCCGTGAGCTTCGGCATCGGCATCGACGAACACGACCACGAGGGCCGCGCGATCACCTGCGAGTTTGAGGACTTCTACCTGGTGTGCTGCTACACGCCCAACTCCCAGAACGAATTAAAGCGGTTGGACTACCGGATGAAGTGGGAGGATGATTTCAGGGAATATCTGGTGGCGCTTGACGCGAAAAAGCCCGTGATCCTCACCGGAGACCTGAACAACGCGGGCTTTACCGACGAGGAGCGCGGCAAGATGACCGAGCTTCTGTCCGCGGGGTTCATCGATTCCTTCCGCTTCTTCTACCCGGAGGTCACCGGGGCGTACAGCTGGTGGAGCTACATCGGCGGGGCGCGATCCCGCAACGCCGGGTGGCGCATCGACTACTTCATCGTGTCCGAAAAGCTCCGGGAGCGCATGATCGACGCCAAAATCCATCAGGAAATCATGGGCTCCGACCACTGCCCGGTGGAGCTCGACATCGACGCAAACTGACATTTCGGCGCAAATTTGGGACAAGTTGGGCCAAAACCGCTTGTCATGGGGCCTGAAATGGCGTACAATAGACTTGTGACGGGGTGATGATATGAAAAAGGTACATTTGAAATCCGCGATACCGATCTACATCGCCGCGGCCGTGTGGCTGCTGGCGGGACTGGTGTTTCCCAAGCTGTTGATGAAGCTGCCGGGGCTGATCGGCACGATCGTCGTGTCCGTGGCGGGCTACGCGGTGGGGTCGAAGCTGTTTCCGGGCCGCGACATCACGGTGGAGGAGAAGATACAGACCGGCGACGCCCAGCTCGACAAGGACATCGCCGACGGCCGCGCGCGCCTGGAGCGCCTGAAGGCCGCCAACGCCGAGATACCGCATCCCGGCATCACCAGCGACCTGGACCGCATGACCAAGGCGGGGGAGCAGATCTTCCGCGAACTGGGGCGCGACCCGAAGAAGGTCACGCTGGTCAGGCGCTTCATGAACTACTACCTGCCCACGGCTGAAAAGCTGATGGAGCAGTACAAGCTCTTAAGCGCCGCGGAGGTGAAGGGCGAGAACATACAGTCCGCCATGCAGCGCATCGAGTCCAGCATGGGCATGATCGCCGACGCCTTCACCAAGTGCGCCGACAACCTGTTCAAGGACGACGAGATGGACATCGACGCCGAGATCCAGGTCATGAAGACCATGCTGACCGGCGACAGCCTGCTCGAAAACGCCGCCAACGACATCCGGAGCGTCGCCAAAAACCAGGAGAGCGCGCCCGCGGAGGAGAACAAGGACGAGGGCGAGCGGGAGATCAAGCTGACCCTCGGCGGCCACTGACAACGTGCAACAGTGTACATTCACAACACATCATTATAGGAGGTCACGAACATGGCAGACGACATCAAATTGACTCTGAATCCCTTTGGCAGCGAGGACCAGCAGATCACCGAGGCCGTGGAGGATGCCGCCCAGGCCGCCACCCAGGCGCTCGCCGAGGCCGAGGCCGAGGCGGAGAAGAAGGTCCAGCAGGACACGCTGGACATGCAGAACTTCTCCGAGGCCGAGCAGCAGATGATCGACGACTTCTCCAAGCAGATCGACGTCAAGGACGCCAACCTGGTGTTCTCCTACGGCGCGGCGGCCCAGCAGAACATCTCCCAGTTCTCCGACGCGGCGCTCAAGAACGTCCGCACCAAGGACCTGGACGAGGTGGGCGACATGATCTCCAACCTGGTGGTGGAGCTCAAGAGCTTCAACGCCGACGAGGAGGACAAGGGCGGCCTGTTCGGCCTGTTCAAGAAGAAGGCCCGCAGCCTCGAGGTCATGAAGGCCCAGTATGACAAGACGGAGATCAACGTCAACAAGATCACCGAGGGCCTGGAGCAGCATCAGATTCAGCTTTTGAAGGACATCGCCATGCTGGACAAGCTCTATGACCAGAACCTGAGCTACTTCAAGGAGCTGTCCATGTACATCGTGGCCGGCAAGAAGCGCCTCGAGGACTTCCGCGCCAACGAGCTGCAGGAGGCCCGCGACAAGGCCGAGGCCAGCAAGCTGCCCGAGGACGCCCAGGCCGCCAAGGACCTGGCCGACAAGGCGGACCGCTTCGAGAAGAAGCTGTACGACCTCGAGCTGACCCGCAACATCTCCATACAGATGGCGCCCCAGATCCGCCTGATCCAGTCCTCCAACCAGCTGATGGCCGAGAAGATCCAGACCTCGCTGGTGAACACCATCCCGCTGTGGAAGAGCCAGATGGTGCTGGCGATGGGCCTGGCCCACACCGAGGACGCCATGAAGGCCCAGCGCGCCGTGACCGACCTGACCAACGAGCTATTGGTGAAGAACGCCGAGAAGCTGCACATGGCCACCGTGGAATCCGCCAAGGAGGCCGAGCGCGGCATCGTGGACATCGAGACGCTGACCAAGACCAACAAGATGCTCATCGACACCATGGACGAGGTGCTCACCATACAGCAGCAGGGCCACGAGAAGCGCCTGGCCGCCGAGCAGGAGCTGGCCAACATCGAGGGCGAGCTGCGCAACAAGATATTGGAGATCCGCAAGTAAACCCCATGAACGAACATGCGCGGCGCGGGGACATCCGCGCCGCGATCAACCCAAGGAGGGCGAATGGATATGCGTCTTGATGAAAATCGCAAGATCGCCTGCGTCGTGCTGGTCGTGTGCGTGCTGCTGAGCGTGTTTGCCTTTGGCGGCGCGGCGCTGGGGCGCGAGCGCAGGAAGGTGATGAGGGTGTTCAACGACGGCTCGGATGCCTCCCTCGCCACGCGGCACAGCATGGACGCCTATCTGGATGCCGCGGCAGAATCCGCCGGGATCATGGCCAACGAGTATGAGGCCCGCATCGGCGCAAGCGAGCTGACCGCCGCCGCCCTTGAAAACGCCGCGCTGATCGGGGACGACTCCGCCGACCTGGACGCGCGCTTCAAGGCCTACACCGACCTGAAGGCCCAGGTGGAGAAGCTCTACAACAACATGTATTCCGCCGTCAGCGCCGAGGATTTCCGCGATTTCAAGCTGGCCTACGACGACTTCTGGGGCTATGACGACATGATCGGCCGGGATGAGTACCACAAGCTGGCCAAGGGCTACAACGGCCTGATCTCCAGCTTCCCGGGCGGCGTGGTGGCCACGCTGACGGGCCAGGGGAGCCTGAACACCTTCGGAGGATGACCGTCAAGCACGGACAGGAGGTTGATCATGAAAGTGAAGAGACTGATTTGCGCGTGCCTCGCGGTGGTCCTGCTGCTCTCATTGGGGGCGCTTGCCGACACCTACGTGGCCGCGAAGAAGCTCAAGCCCAGCAAGGAGCTCTACGTGCTGGACAGGTCGGACGTGCTGACCGACGCCACGAAGGGCGAGATCGTATTCTCAAACGACCTGCTGTACAAGGCGTGCGGCGCGCAGATCGCGGTCGTGACGGTGGGCACCACCGGCAACGAAACCATCGACGACTACGCCACGGAGCTGTTCAACACCTGGGGCGTGGGCGACGCGAAGAAGGGCAACGGCTTTCTGCTGCTGCTGGCCATCGACGACGACGACTACTACGCCGTGTGCGGCGTCGGCCTGCAGCCCAAGTTCACCGCCGGCGCGCTCAAGGATTACTTTGACAAATACCTGGAGGCGGACTTCGCCGCCAAGCGCTACGACGCGGGCGTGAAGAAGTTCTTCGAGGCGGCGTTTGCCCGCGTGGCGGATACCTACAACGCGGACGTGACCGTGGAGCAGGGCATCGCGGCCTACAGGGCCTCCGAAAGCGGCGTGCCGCAGCACGCGGCGCAGTTCGGCGGCGGCGGGGCCCGGGGCGCGACCGAAGAAGATGACGACTCCTTAGCGATGATAATGGGCGTGCTGATCGTCATCGTGCTGGTGATCATGCTGACCGGCGCCATGCGCAGGCGGCGCGCGCGCCGCACCGTATTCGTCGCGCCGCCGCCGCCCCCGCCCCCGGTGGGACCGGGCGGCTACCGCGGCGTGGACAACATGCCCGGCCCGGGCGGCTATCGCGGCGTGGACAACGTGCCCGGCCCGGGCGGCTACCGAGGCCCGACGCCGACGCCCAGGCGGAGCGACTCATCGTTCCTGAACGGCTTGTTCTGGGGCATGCTCAACTCCTCGGGCGGCTCCCGCCATTCCTCCGGCAGCTCGCGTCGCTCCTCGGGCGGCGGCGGTTTCCGCTCCTCCGGCGGCGGCTTCCGCTCCTTCGGCGGCGGGCACTCCTCCGGCGGCGGCGCGGGGCGCGGCAGGCACTGAGTATCGCATCGTAAAGCGCAGGCTTCACAAGATATAAACGTTTAAGGAGGACACGACACATGATCACCAAGGCTGTGCGCATGCACGGACAGAACGATCTGCGGCTGGATACCTTCGAGCTGCCCGCCATCAAGGACGATGAAATCCTCGTCAGGGTGGTCTCCGACTCGATCTGCATGTCCAGCTACAAGGCCGCCATACAGGGCTCCAACCACAAGCGCGTGCCGGACGATATCGCCGAGCATCCCGTGATCATCGGCCACGAGTTCTGCGGCGTGATCGAGCAGGTGGGCGCGAAGTGGCAGGACAAATTCTCCGTGGGCGAGAAGCTGACCATACAGCCCAACATCACCTACAAGGGCACCATGATGACCCCCGGCTACGCCTTCGAGTTCTGCGGCGGCGACACCCAGTACGCCGTGCTGCTGCCGGAGCTGATGGAGCAGGACTGCGTGCTGGACTACAAGGCCAGCGAGTTCTTCTACGGCTCCCTGTCCGAGCCGCTGAGCTGCATCATCGGCACCTTCCACGCCATGTATCACACCAAACCCAACGTGTACGTGCACGACATGGGCATCGTCGAGGGCGGCAACCTGGCCATACTGGCCGGGGCGGGCCCGATGGGCCTGGGCGCGATCGACTACGCCATACACTGCGACCGCAAGCCCGGGCTGCTGGTGGTCACCGACATCGACCAGGCCCGGCTGGACCGCGCCGCCTCCATCTACACCGTGGAGGAGGCCGCGAAGAACGGCGTGAAGCTGGTCTACTGCAACACCCGGGAGAACGCCGTGGAGAAGCTGATGGCGCTGACTGACGGCAAGGGCTATGACGACGTGATGGTGTTCGCGCCCGTGCCCGCCGTGATCGAGCAGGGCGACGCCATACTGGGCCAGGACGGCTGCCTGAACTTCTTCGCCGGCCCCACCAACACCCAGCTCTCCGCCAACTTCAACTTCTACAACGTCCACTACGCCGCGCACCACCTGGTAGGCACCTCCGGCGGAAGCACCGAGGACATGCGCGAGGCGCTCAGGATGATCGCGGACGGGTCTTTGAAGCCCGCCGGCATGATCACCCACGTGGGCGGCCTGAACGCCGTGGCGGACACCACCTGCAACCTGCCCCGCATCCCCGGCGGCAAGAAGCTGATCTACACCAACATCGACCTGCCCCTGACCGCCATCGACGACTTCGCCGAGGCGGGCAAGAGCGACCCGCTGTTTGCCAGGCTGGCCGAGATCTGCGCGCGCCACAACAACCTGTGGAACGGCGAGGCAGAGGAGTACCTGCTGGCCAACGCCAAGGCGATTTGATTCCACATGAAAAACGCCCTCTTGCGCCGACGCGCGGGAGGGCATTTTGATATGCGGGGGACGATGGATATGACCAAAACGGGCATCGTATTCGATCTGGACGGCACGCTGTGGGATGCCACGGCCATGGCGGCGCGCATCTGGAACGGTGTGTTTGAGGATGAAGGGCTGGCGCTTCGGCTCACGGCGGCTGACGTGCGCGCGCAGATGGGCCGCACGATGGCGGAGATCGGCTCGGCCTTCTTCCCGGACCTCTCCCCGGCGCGTCAGGCGGAGATCATGGCGCTGCTGGGCGAACAGGAGGTGCTCAGGATGGGCGAGGGCGGCGGCAGGCTGTACGACGGCGTGCCCGAGGTCCTCGAGGCGCTGTCCGCCGAGTATCCGCTGTTCATCGTCAGCAACTGCCAGCGGGACTACGCCTGGGGATTCATACGCGCCTTCGGCTTTGAAAAGTACTTCACCGATTACGAGGAGTCCGGCCGCTCCGGCCTGGGCAAGGCCGAGAACATCCGCCTGGTGCTCTCGCGCAACGGCGTACAGCGCGGGGTCTACGTGGGCGATACCGCGGGCGATGCCCGGTCGGCGTATGATGCCGGCGTGCCCTTCGTGTTCGCCCGCTACGGCTTCGGACATGTGGACGGCGCGGAATACATGATCGACGATATCCGTCAGCTGCCCGGGATCATCAAACGGATATAAATAATCCGTCCGAAAGCTGTGCTCTCGGACGGATTGCGTGCCGGTGGCCGGACTCGAACCGGCATGGTTTCCCGCCGCATTTTGAGTGCGGTGCGTCTGCCAATTCCGCCACACCGGCTGACCTTTCATAGTATAACTTATTTCCCGTAAAAAAGTCAAGTATTTTTTATCAACAAACAGGGCTTTTAAAATGCGCCGGTTTGGTGTATAATGGATGACAAAGATCGGAGGTGGGCGCACGTGGATGAGAGAAAGCTGATCGAGCGCGCGATTCGCGGAGACGCCCGCGCCTTTAACGAGCTGATGTCCGCCCAGGAGAAGCGGATGTACGCCGTGGCCATGCGCATGCCATGCTGCGCATCTTCCGGTCGATCTCGGGCTTCAAGTTCCAGTCGAGCTTTTCGACCTGGGTGTACCGGGTGACCATGAACACCTGCCTGGACGAGCTTCGCAGGCGCAAGAACCGGCCCAACACGTCGCTGGACGGCCTGCTGGACGCCGGCTGGATGCCCACGGACGCCCAGGACACGCCGGAGCAGCACGCCCTGCGCGCCGAGGTGCGAGGCAGCGTGTACGGCTTCATACGGGAGCTGCCGGAGGATATGCGCGCGGCGGTGGTGCTTCGGGACATACAGGGCCTGTCCTACGAGGACATCGCCCAGGCACTGGACACCAACGTGGGCACGGTCAAGTCCCGCATCAGCCGGGGCCGCGAAAAGCTGCGGGAAAAAATCATGGCGAAGTCGGAACTTTTTGACAGATACGGCGTCTAATGGTCAGATCAAACGGATATTCTGTTTAAATACGAATGCTTTGAGCGATACTACGGAAAGGAGGGCGCTTATGAATTGCACGCAGTTGGATCAATACCTGGACGCCATGCTGGACGGCACGCTGACGGCGGACGAATTGCAGTCCGTGGAAGCGCACTGTCAGGGCTGCGCCGCCTGCGCGGAAAAGCTGAAGGCCAACCGCCGGATGATGCGCGTGTTCGCTGAAATGGCGCCCGAGATGGATGTGCCGCTGACGGCCCAGGCCAGGTGGCGGGAGGCCGTGAGAAGCGAGGCCAGGGTGCCCGCGCGGCGGAGCTTCCGGCTGATCGGCGGAATCGCCGCCGCCCTGGTGGTGGCGCTGGGCGCGACCTTCGCGCTCAAGACCCCCGCCGGGAACCGCGCGAGCCTGAGCGCCGTGCAGACCGGAGAGCTTACACAGGAGACAAAGGGCGACGCCGGGATGCTCAACGCCGCGATGGCGCCGGAATACGAGGCCGCGGAGAGCGACAAGCGGATGCTCAGCGCCACGATGGCGCCGGTACTTGAAGCCGCCGACGCGGCGGTGATCGAGACGGACGGCGCGGCGGAGGCGGACGCCATGGCCGACGAGGCCGCGGAGGACATGGAAGCGGCGGTCGAGTTTGCGGCGGAGGCGGCGAAGCAGCCCCTCAGGTGCGCCGCCGCGCCGATGCGCGAGATCGGCATGGTGGTGGAGGATGTCAACCGCGTCTGCGACTACGCCCGGGACCTGGCGCAGGAGTACGAGGGCGACATCGACATACAGCCCTTTGACGAGGACGGCGTGGCCTGCGCGAACCTGTACGTGGACCTGCCCGCCGCCAACGCCCCGGAGTTTCTGGAGGCGATACGGCATTTTGATCAGTCCGGCGCGCCGAAGGACGCCTTCAATGTGGACGGCGAGACGTCGCTTCTGCTGGTGCTGAGGTCAAAGTGACACGAGGAGGTCGTGAACGATGAAGATGAAGATCATGCTGGCGCTGATGCTGGCGCTGATGCTGGCGCTGATGCTGGGCGCGTGCGCCCTGGCCGAGGGCGCGACCCTCACCGTGCAGGGCACGGGGATCGTGAGCCTCGATCCCGATACCGCCACCATCACGCTGGGCGTGCGGGAATCCTCCCCGGACGTGGGGGAAGCGCAGGCCCGGGTCAACGAAAAGCTGACGAAGGTGATCGAGAAGCTCAAGTCGATGGGGGTCACGGACGAGGACATCCACACCAGCTCCATCGACATCTTCGAGGACTACAACTACGACGATTCCGATGAAAAGTCCTATGCCGCGGCGAACAGCATCTCCGTGACCATCGGCGACATCGAGAACGCCGGGAAGTACATCGACGCCGTGTTCGAGGCGGGGGCCAACACCTTCTCGGGCATCGCGTTCAGCGCCTCGGACACCGCCGACGCCAAGAAGCGGGCGCTGGAGCTGTCCGTCGAAAACGCGCGCGACAAGGCCGAGGTGCTGGCCGCCGCCGCGGGCATGAAGGTCACCGGCATCGCCGCCATCGTGGAGCAGGGCGGCGGCATGTACAACAACTACTACGCCGGGAACCGCTTTGAGGCGGCCATGGAGAAGAGCGACGCCGGGGCCGGCACGCCGGTCTTCTCCGAGCAGATACAGGTTTCAGCCTCGGTGGCCATCGACTTTATGGTGGCGCCGGTTGAATAAATACAGCATTGATTTCACTTGATGGAGGTTTTGAAGATGGATGAGGAGCGGGATCTCGTCGTATTTGAGGACGACGCCGGCAATGAGATCACCATGGAGGTACTGGATTACCTCTGCTACGAGGGCAAGGAGTACGCCCTGCTGACCGAGTACGTCGAGGACGCGGACGAGGACGCCGACGAGGACGACACCATCGAGGTCATGATCATGGAGGTCGTGCCGGTGGGCGACGACCAGGAGGAATTCCTGCCCATCGACGACGAACTCGCCGACAGGATCATGGCCATCTTCGACAGCAACGACATGGAGGAGCTGTACGAGGACGACGAGGACGACGAATAATCCGTGGCGCGGGGTTTCCGCGCCCATGGCAGGAGTGTGACGGATATGAGAAAGCTGATTGTGACGCTGCTTCTGGCGGCGCTGTTGGTCTCCATGGCCGGGTACGCCTCGGCCGCCTCGGTGACCGTGCACATCACGGGCCACTGCAACGTGCGCTACGGCCCCTCGCTGGACGACGGCATCATGGGCACAGCCTCCGAGGGCACGACCCTCAAGGGCACCGGCAACAGCAGCAAGGACGACCGCGGCGTGGTGTGGTACCAGGTCAACTACCACGGCGAAAAGGGCTGGGTGTCCTCCAAGTACGCCTACACCACCGGCAGCGGCGGTGGCGGCGGTGGCGGCGGCAGCTCCACGCGCTACGTGATCGGCGACACGGGCAAGAGCAACGTACATACCGGCCCGGGCCTGAGCTACAAGGTCATCGGCGTTCTGCGGGTGGACGACTCCGCCAAGTATCTGGAGGAGACCTCCGTGGACAACCGGGGCGTGGTGTGGTACAAGATCTCCTGGAAGGGCCAGAAGGCGTGGGTGTCCTCGAGGTACACCCGGCTGGGCCGGAAGGGCGGCGGCGGCAAGGTCACCGGCGACACCGTGGTCGCGGAGTACGGCGACACCAACGTGCGCACGGGCCCCGGGCTGAAGTACCGCAGCTTCGACATCATGTACGAGGGCGACGAGGCGGATTACCTCGGCAAGAGCTCCACCGACAGCCGCGGCGTGGTGTGGTACAAGATCTCCTGGTATGACGACGTGGGCTGGGTGTCGTCGAAGTATACGGAATTGTATTGATACATATTTTGCAAACGGGCGATGGGCAACCATCGCCCTTTGTTTAGTATAAAACACCAACTGAAAACCCTTGTATCTTAACACATTTACGGTATACTATGAAGGTATAAACGCACAGGGAGGATATTGCTTTGAGCAATCCCAAACGCTCCTCTGAAATACTGAAGCTGCCGCTGTTGCCATTGCGGGGGCTCATGGTGTTTCCCAACACGGTTCTGACGATCGACGTGGCCCGCGGTCGCTCCATCGGCGCCTTGCAGCGCGCGATAAACGGCGATCAGCGGGTGTTTATCGTGGCCCAGCGCGACAGCATGGTGGACTGCCCCCAGGTGGAGGACCTCTATTCCGTCGGCACGGTGGCCACCGTCAAACAGGTGATGAACCTGCCGGACCAGTCCCTGCGGGTGCTGGTGGAGGGCCGCTCCCGCGCGGTGGTGCTGAACCTGCTGGAGGAGGGCGGCAGCCAGAGCGTGGAATACTGCGAGGTGCAGCCGGTCCCGCCGCTGGCGCTGACCGCCGAGGAGAAGGCGCTGATGGGCGCGATACGCGCCTTTGCGCCCCAGGCGGCCCGCAGCCGCGGGCAGAACATGCCCGAGCTGATGCAGGAGGTCATGGGGGAGCGCAACCCCTCCGTGCTGTGCGACGTCATCGCGGCGAACATACTGACCCGCGTCGAGGACAAGCAGGCCATACTGGAGTGCACCGACATCGGCCAGCGCATGAAGCTGCTGCTGGAAAAGCTGGCCGACGAGATCAAGATCGCCGAGCTGGACGAGCGCATACAGGCGCGCGTGCAGGAGTATATGGACCGGCAAAACCATGAATACTACCTGAGGGAGCAGATTCGCGCCATCCAGGAGGAGCTGGGCGACGACGAGGACGAGGAGATCGCCGAGCTTCGCCAGCGCATCGACAAGTCCAAAATGCCCAAGGTGGCCCGCGAGCACGTGGAGAAGGAATTGAAGCGCCTGGCGCGCAGCTCCGTGCACGCGCCGGAGAGCAGCGTCAGCCAGAACTACATTGAGTACATGCTGGAGCTGCCGTGGAGCGTCTACGACACCTCCGATATCAACATCAAAAAGGCCCGCAAGGTGCTGGAGGCCGACCACTACGGCATGGAGGACGTGAAAAAGCGCCTGATCGAGTACCTCGCCGTGCGCTCCGTGGTGTCGGACAAATTGAAGAGCCCCATCATCTGCCTGGTGGGCCCGCCCGGTGTGGGCAAGACCTCCATCGCGCGCTCCATCGCCAGCGCGCTGAACCGCAAGTTCACCCGCATGTCTCTGGGCGGCGTGCACGACGAGGCCGAGATCCGCGGCCATCGCAAGACCTACGTGGGCGCGATGCCCGGCAGGATCGTGTCCTCCATACGACAGTGCAAGACCATGAACCCGGTGTTCCTGCTGGACGAGATCGACAAGCTGGCCCGGGACATGCGCGGCGACCCGGCCTCCGCCATGCTGGAGGCGCTGGACCCCGCCCAGAACAGCACCTTCACCGACCACTACATCGAGGCGCCCTTCGACCTGTCCGACGTGCTGTTCATCACCACGGCCAACACCACGGACACCATCGACCAGGCGCTGCTGGACCGCATGGAGATCATCGAGGTGCCCAGCTACACGGCAGAGGAGAAGCTGCAGATCGCAAAGCGCCACCTGCTCAAAAAGCAGCGGGAGGCGCACAACCTGACAAAGGATCAGTTGAAGATCCCCGACAAGACGCTGACGGCCCTGATCGACGGCTACACCCGCGAGGCGGGCGTGCGCACGCTGGAGCGCATGATCGGCAAGCTGTGCCGCGCCGTGACGCTCAGGCGCGTGGAGGACCCACAGTCGGGCCCGGTCACCATACGGCCCAACGATTTGAAGGCATATCTGGGCGCGCCGCGCTACCTGCGCCAGCCCGCCGCCGGAAAGGCGGAGGTGGGCATGGTCAACGGCCTCGCCTGGACCAGCGTGGGCGGCGAGGTGATGCCCGTGGAGGCCGTGACCTTCCCCGGCACCGGCAAGCTCAAGCTGACCGGCAAGCTGGGCGAGGTCATGAAGGAGTCCGCCGAGCTGGCGGTGAGCGTCGCCCGGGGCATGCTCAGGCGCTACGCCCTGCCGGACGACTACTTCGACAAGCACGACGTCCACATCCACGTGCCCGAGGGCGCGGTGCCCAAGGACGGCCCCTCCGCGGGCGTGGCGCTGACCTGCGCGCTGATCTCCGCCATGACCGGCCTGAAGGCCAGCGGCGCATGGGCCATGACCGGCGAGATCACGCTGCACGGGAAGGTGCTGCCCATCGGCGGCGTCAAGGAGAAGCTGCTGGCTGCGCACCGCATGGGCATCGACCGCATACTGCTGCCCCGCGAGAATGAAAAGGACCTGGAGAAGATCGACGCGGATATCCTCGCGAAGTTCGAGATCCATCTGATGGACGGCGTGGAGGACGCCCTCTCCCGGGTGCTGATCCGCGACACGACGGAGGCCGCATGATGATCGTAAAAAACGCGCGGTTCGTGCAGTCACTGAGCGCGTTCAAGCCCTTCCCGGGGCAGGGGCTGCCGGAGATCGCCATGGTGGGCAAGTCCAACGTGGGCAAGTCCTCGCTGATCAACAGCCTGACGCGCAACAGCCATCTGGCCCGCACGTCCTCCGAGCCCGGAAAGACGCGGCTGGTCAACCTGTATTTGATCAACGAGGCGTTCTTCCTGGTGGACCTGCCCGGCTACGGCTTCGCGAAGGCCAGCAAGCAGGAGAAGGACACCTGGGCCGGCATGATCGAGGGCTACCTGCAAAACTCCGGCAATCTTAAGCGGGTGTTCCAGCTTGTGGACATCCGCCACGCCCCGACCCGGGACGACCAGATGATGGTGGAGTACCTGCGGCACTACGACATCCCCTTCACGGTGGTCGCCACCAAGGCAGACAAGCTGTCCAGGGCCCAGCGGGGCAGGAGCATCCCCGTGATCTGCCGCACGCTGGCGGTGCAGCCCTGGGAGGTGCTGATGCACTCCTCCAGGGAGGACCTGGGGCGCGACGCGCTTATTGAGCTGATCGAAAGGGACATCAGTGATTCTGATACAAATAATTAGATAATTGAGCTTTACAAATGTAGGGCCGATCCGTATAATAGTCTTGATTCACCCACTGAGGAGGCGTTGCACTTGGGCGTAAAGGTTGCAAAATTCGGCGGTTCATCCCTGGCCGACGCGGAGCATTTTTTCAAGGTCAGGGACATCGTGCTGTCTGATCCCGACATTTGCTACGTGGTTCCCAGCGCGCCGGGCAAGCGGAACAAGGCGGACACCAAGGTCACGGACATGCTGTACCAGTGTCACCGCATGGTCGAGCGCAACCAGAGCCACGAGGAAATGTACCACAGGATCATCGAGCGGTACATGGAGATCTACGAAAGGCTGGGCCTGGATTTTGATTTCTACGGGCTGCTTTTGGAGACCGGCGACCAGATCCGCAGGCTGAAGAACCCCGATTTTGCCGCCAGCCGGGGCGAGTACCTGAACGGCGTGCTGCTGTCCAGGTTCCTGGGCTGGGACTTCATCGACGCCAAGGACGTCATAAAGTTCGACCGCACCGGCGTGTTCGCCTCCGAGTGGACCAACGAGGTGCTCCGCGACGCGCTCAAGCAGCACGAGCGTGCCATCATTCCGGGCTTCTACGGCGCCTACCCCAACGGCGACGTGCACACCTTCTCCCGCGGCGGCAGCGACATCTCCGGCGCCATCGTGGCCCGGGCCGCGCAGGCGGACGTGTACGAGAACTGGACCGACGTCTCAGGCTTCCTGATGGCCGACCCGAACATCGTCGACAACCCCAAGTGCATCCGCGAGCTGTCCTACCGGGAGCTGCGGGAGCTCTCCTACATGGGCGCGACGGTGCTTCACGAGGACGCCATCTTCCCGGTGCACAAGGCCAACATCCCCACCAACATCCGGAATACCAACGATCCTTCCGACCCCGGCACCATGATCGTGCCCGCCGTCACCGGCAAGCGCAACGACGGCCAGCGCATCACCGGCATCGCGGGGCACAAGAACTTCACGCTGATCACCATCGACAAGGCCATGATGAACTCCGAGTACGGCTTCGGGCGTCGGGTGTTGCAGGCGCTGGAGGACTTCGGCGTCAGCTTTGAGCACATGCCCACCGGCATCGACACCATGTCCGTGGTGGTCTCGGACAAGGAGCTGGTGACGCGCAAGGATCAGATCATACAGCGCATCGAGCAGGTGTGCCAGCCGGACACCATCAGCGTCTCCACCGGCATCGCGCTCATCGCCACGGTGGGCCACGGCATGGTCCGCCAGCCCGGCTCCGCCGCCACGCTGTTCAACGCGCTCTATGAGGCCGGGGTGAACGTCAAGATGATCGACCAGGGCTCCAGCGAGTTCAACATCATCGTCGGCGTGCACGTCGACGACTTCGAGACCGCCATGCGCGCCATTTACAGGGCGTTTGTCAAGGAGTGACAAGCAAGCGAAAGACCCCTTCCGCCGGCATCCGTCAATGCCGAACGGAAGGGGTCTTTTTCTGTCAAAGGTTCAGCCCGCGCTGGGCGAATTCGCCGTCGCCGTTGTTGAAGTAGCGGTGCAGGTCATACGGCGCGTAGATGCCGCTGTCGGTCACCACGCCGGAGACGAGGTAGGGCGGGGTGATGTCGAAGCTGGGGTAATACCCTTTGACGCCCTGCGCGGCGGTGCGCTGGCCCATGGCCTGGAGCACGAACTCCGGGTCGCGCATCTCGATGGTCACGGTGTCGATGGTGGGGTGCCCCGGGTCCGGCGCGCCGGTGACGAAGTAGGGAACGCCCATATATTTGGCCACGATGGCGATCTGGAAGGTGCCCACCTTGTTGACCACGTACCCGTCGAGGCTGATGGCGTCGGCGGCGGAGGTGAACACGTCCACATGCTCGTTGCGCATGACCGTGGCGGGCATGTTGTCGGTGATCACGGTGACGTCGAAGCCCATGTCGTGGCACACCGTGGCGGTGAGCCGCGCGCCCTGGAAGTAGGGGCGGGTCTCGGGGCAGTAGATGCGTATGCTCTTGCCCCTGTCGCGGCAGACCTTGAGCATCATGCCGACGATGGTCTCCCCGAAGCACTGGGTCATGACCGTGCCGTCGTCGGGGAACATGTCCACCAGGTACTCCGCGGTGCGGTGCACCTTGCTGTAGCGCAGGTTGTTGGCCTCGATTGTGTGGTCCATGATGGCCTGCGCCGCGTCGCCCCCGGCCTCGATGGCGCGCCGGGCGGCCTCGAGGCAGCCGCCGGTGATGATCTTCATACGGGACACGGTGGTGGGCCGGGCGTGGCTGATGTTGTCGGCGGCGTCCTCGAGCCACTTGAACTGGTCGGCGGCGCGCCTGTCGCGGCACTCGTGGGCGGCGAGGGCCATGCCCATGGCCGCGGCGGTGTAGGGCCCGGCGCTCTGGGTGACCATGTCCGCGATGGCCCGGGTGACCTCCTGATGGGTCTTGCAGGTCACAAACTCGACCTTCACGGGGTAGACGCGGCGGTCCAGTATGCGCACTTCACGGCCGTCGAACCAGGCGATGTTCTCGTATTGCAGCATGAATGCCAGATCTCTGTCCTGTCTCTCCATAAATCTATCTCCCGTACAGCCGCTTCACGGCCTGCTTTGCGTCGTATAGCGCCTTATCCCGGTCGATGGTCAGGTATTCGCCGTTTTCGTAGAGTATCCTGCCGTCGACCATGGTCATGCAGACGTCGGACGCCTGCGCGGAATAGGTCAGCATCGGCAGCGGCTCGAACGCCGGATACAGGTGCGGCCTGTCCATGTCCACCGCCACGATGTCGGCCTTTTTGCCCACGGCCAGGCAGCCCGTGTCGTCCCGGCCCTGCAGCGCCGCGCCGTTTACGGTCGCCATGCGCAGTACGGTCGGGGGCGGCATCAGCACCGGGTCCAGCCGGTAGCCGTTCATGGCGATGGCGGCGAGGTGCATCTCTTCGAACATGTTGAGGTTGTTGTTGCTGGCCGCGCCGTCGGTGCCCAGCGCCACTGTGAGCCCCATCTCCAGCATCTCCGGCACCGGCGCGAAGCCGCTGCCCAGCTTCAGGTTGCTGGTGGGGTTGTGGATCGGGTACACGCCGTGGGCCTTGAAGATGTTCAGGTCCTCCGGGGTGCACCACACGCAGTGGGCGGCGGCGGTGGGCAGGTCGAATATGCCCATGGCCTCGAACCACGCGGCGGGCGTCATGCCGTGGCGCTGTATGCACGCCTCGTGCTCCTTGCGGGTCTCCGAGAGGTGGACCTGCACCCGCGCGCCCTTCTCACGATAGGGGCGGATCTTATCGGCGTAGTAGCGGGTCACGGCGTCGTTGGTGGTGTACTCGGCGTGCACGGCGAAATCCACGCGCAAGCGCCCGTTTTGGCAACCGTGGTATTCATCGAACAGCTGAAGCGACTCGGGGACGCGGACGTTCTTCTTCGGCGGCTCCGAGGGGTCAAACGCCTGCACCACGCGGGTCAGGTTCACCTTCATGCCCACCTGCTCGTTGAGCTCGATGAGCGTCTTCGGCTCCATGTACATGTCGCTGAACGCGGTCACGCCGCTTGCGAGCAACTCGAGGACGGCCAGCTCGTTGCCCGCGATGAAGTCCGCCGTCTTCATGCGGTCCTCCACGGGGAACACGGCCTCGAACAGCCAGCGGTCCAGCGGCAGGTCGCTGCCCACGCCCCTGAGCAGCGTCATGGCCGCGTGGCAGTGGCAGTTGATGATGCCGGGGATCAGCAGCCGGCCCCGCATGTCCTTCACCAGGTCGTAGGGGGCCTGAGGCCGGTCCGCGCCGATGTAGTCGATGGTGTCGCCGTCCACGCCCAGGAAGCCCTCGGGGATGTAATCGAAGCGGTCGTCCTTCCAGGCCAGTATGCCGGCATTCTTGAACAGCAGTTTCACAGCGCTACCTCCCTCATGCGGTCGATGATCTTGATGATATAGTCGCTGAACGGGCCAGCGATCCTCTCGGCGGTCTCGAGGACCTCCCCGGTGGTCAGCGGTGTGTCCAGCACGCCCGAGGCCATGTTGGTCATGACGCTCAGGCAAAGAAGCGGCATGCCGCAGTGGGCGGCCGTCAGCGCCTCGGTGACGGTGGACATGCCCACGGCGTCAGCTCCGAGGATGCGGGCGGCCCGGATCTCCGCCGGGGTCTCGTACTGCGGGCCGGTGAAGAACATGTACACGCCCTCGTGGACCGTGAGGCCGGTGCCCGCGGCGCAGTCCAGCGCCAGTTTGCGAAGCTCCGGGGTGTACATGCGGGTCACGTCGAAGAAGCGGGGGCCGAAGGCGTCCACGTTCCTGCCGCGCATGGGGCTGGCACCGGCGAGCTTGATGTGGTCCGTGACGATCATCACGTCGCCGGGTTGGTACGCGGCGTTCACCGCGCCCGCGGCGTTGGTCAGTATCGTGGCACTGACGCCCAGCAGCTTGAAAAGGCGTATCGGGATCACGAGCTGCTCAAAGTCGTAGCCCTCGTAGTAGTGGAAGCGCCCGGACATGCACACCACGCGGCGGCCCGCCACGGTGCCGAAGATCAGCTTGCCCGCGTGGCCCTTGACCGTGGAGACGAGGAAGTTCGGGATGTCCCTGTAATCAATGACGATCGGGTCCTCGACGGCATCCGCGAAGGGGCCCAGGAACGACCCCAGCACGACGGCGATCTCAGGTTCCCAGGGGACGAATTTGCGTATGTAATCCACCGATTCCCGGAAGTATTCGAGCGTATAGTCCATGGGCGTCCGCCTCCTGTTGTGATATTGTTGTTATAATTCTATCATGACCGGGCATGCAAGTCAACGGCGCGAAGGACATCCGCGCCGCTGCAAAACGCAAAATATAACTGAAATAATGAGCGAATAGGGCTCGACATTGTGACCGGAAAGTGATATTATTAAAATATGAATATTATAAAGGAGTGAGCCCCATGAAGAAAATCGCATCCCTGCTCATCGTGTTCATACTGGTTCTGACGATGATCCCCGCCATGGCGGAGGGCGAGAAGATCGCCGTCATCTGCGACCCGGTTGGCGTGAACGCCTTTTTGACCCAGGTCGTGGAGAAGGTCGAGGAGCTGGCCGGGACCTACGGCTACGAGTACCGCATCCTCGAGTGCCCCGACACCGACAAGTGGCAGGCCAGCTATGACGCCGCCGTGGCCGAGGAGTACGACCTGATCCTGGGCGTGGGCTGGCAGTCCGCCGAGTACGCCGCCGCGAAGGCCGCCGAGGTGGACGACAGCATCCGCTTCGCCGTCATCGACACCGACGCCGGCAGCGACGCCGTGGCCTCCTACAGCTACAACGAGGAGCAGGCCGCCTACCTGATGGGCGCGATGGCCGGCTACGCCTTCCCGAACGAGACCAAGTTCGGCTACGTGGGCTGCTTCGAGGGCTCCGGCTCCTTCAAATATCGCTGGGGCTTCATGGAGGGCGTCAAGTCCGTGGTGCCCGACGCGCAGATCACCTTCAACTACACCAACTCCTACAGCGACCCCGCCCCGGCCTATGACTTCGCCAAGCAGCAGCAGGCGAAGGGCTGCACCTACATCTTCGGCGGCGCGGCGGCCTGCAACGAGGGTATCTTCAACGCGGCGCTGGAGCTGGCCGAGGAGGGCAAGTACATCTACTCCATCGGCCAGGATACCGACATGACCCGCGAGGAGAACCCCTACATCCTGTCCTCCCAGCTCAAGAACACCGGCGTCACCGCGGGCATCATCATCGACGCCTTCTTCGCCGGCACCCTTGAGAACGGCCTGCACGTGCTGGAGATGAAGGACGGCGCCATCGGCGCGACCCACATCACCGCCGAGGGCAACTACCTGAACAGCGACATCATGACCGACGAGGTCATTGAGAACTGCAAGGCCGTGGCCGACGCCATCGCCTCCGGCGAGCTGGTGCTCGAGATGCCCGCCTCCGAGGACGACTACACCTTCCCGATCTTCTGATCGAAGGCGATTCCAACGGCCCTTTGGATGATCCAAGGGGCCGTTTTCGGTGACACTTCACCCAAGGAGTGTGCGATATGGTTTTTGAAATGAAGCACATCACCAAGACCTACGACACCGTCGTGGCGAACGATGATGTCAGCCTGCATCTTAACCGGGGGGAGATACTCTCCATCGTGGGGGAGAACGGCGCGGGCAAGTCCACGATCATGAAGATACTCTACGGGCTGGAGAAGCCGGACTCCGGGGAGATCATCGTGGGCGGCAAGACGCAGCGCTTCAACAACCCCTCCGACGCCATGGCCGTGGGCATCGGCATGGTGCAGCAGCACTTTATGCTGTTCGAGCAGATGACCGTGGCGGAGAACATCGTGTTCAAGAACGAGCTGAAAAACGGCCCGTTCATGGACATGAACCGGACGGTGGAGACCGTGCGGCAGATCTCCGAGCGCTACGAATTGAAGATCGACCCTTTGGCGCGCATCAGCGACTGCCCCGTGGGGCTTCGGCAGCGGGTGGAGATCCTCAAGATACTCTACCAGAACGCCGAGATCATCATATTCGACGAGCCCAGCGCGGTGCTGACGCCGCTGGAGGTGGAGGCGCTGCTGGAGACCATCCGCGGCCTGGCCCGTGCGGGCAAGAGCATCGTGCTGATCACCCACAAATTACAGGAGGTCATGGCCGTCTCCGACCGTGTGTACGTGATGCGCCAGGGCCGGGTGGTGGCCGAGCGCATGGCTGCCGAAACCGACATCCGCGAGCTTGCGATGCTGATGGTGGGCCACCCGCTGGCCAGCTACGAGATCGACCCGCCGAAGCCGGGAGAAACGCTGCTGGAGACGCAGGGCCTTCGACTCACGGAGAACGGCCGCGAGGTGCTCAGCGATATCAGCCTGCATGTGAACGCGGGGGAGATCGTGGGCATCGCGGGGGTGTCCGGCAACGGCCAGAGCGAGCTGATCCGCTGCATTACCGGCCTTGAGAAGTCCACGGGCGGCCGGGTATTGGTGTGCGGCAGGGACGTGACCAACCGCTCCGTGCGCGAGATACGGGACGCGGGGCTTGCCCACATCAGCGAGGACCGCTACGTCTGGGGCAGCGCCCCCGAGGGCACGCTGGAGGAGAACGCGCTGATGGCCCGGCAGGACGAAAAGCCGTTCAGCGCGGGCGGCATCATACGCCCCGGGGCGATCCGGGAGCTCGCCGTCAGGCTGATTCAGGACTTCAACGTGAAGGCGTCCTCCCCGACGCAAAAGATGCGCGAGCTGTCCGGCGGCAACGCCCAGAAGCTGATCGTGGCCCGGGAGATGAGCCTGGACACGCCGGTATTGATCTGCTGCGAGCCCACGCGGGGCATCGACATCGGCGCCATGGAGGCCATCCACAACCGCATGCTCCAGCGCCGGGACGACGGCGCGGCCATACTGCTGGTGTCCTCGGAGCTTACCGAGATCATGAGCCTGTCCGACCGCATCTACGTGATCTTCGAGGGGCGCATCGTCGGGGAGTTCAGCCGGGGCAGCATGGACGACAGGCACCTGGGCCTGTTGATGGTGGGAGGTTCGATCGGTCATGAACAATGAGCGCAACTGGAGGCGGACGCTGCTGGGGATCGTCGATACCGTCACCCAGCCGCTGATCGCCGTGCTGATCAGCTTCCTGCTGGGCGCGGTGGTGATACTCGTGATCGGAAAGAACCCGCTTCTGGCCTACGGCGAGATGATCCGCGGCGCGTTCGGCAAGCAGGTCTACCTGATGAACACCCTAAAGCGCGCCACGCCCATCATCATGGGCGGCCTGGCGGTGTGTATGGCCTGGCGCAGCGGCTACGAGGCCATGGGCGGCGAAGGCCAGATGATCCTCGGCGCGGTGGCGGCGGCGCTGGTGGGCTACTACCTGCCCGTGCCGGGCTGGTTGCGCATCCTCGCGGCCATGCTGGCAGCCGCGGCGGCGGGGGCGCTGTACTCGATGTTCTCCGGCTGGCTGTACGACCGGTTCGACGTCACCTTCGTGATCTCCACGCTGATGCTGAACTACATCGCCAACTACTTCGCGGCGTACCTGTGCAACTACCCGCTGAGGGACCCGGAGGCCAACGTCTACCAGATGCAGAACGCCCAGACCGGCAAGCTGCCCGCGGACGTCGCGCTGCCGCCGATCATGAAGGGCTGGGTGCACTGGGGCTTTGTGATCGCGGTGGCCGCGGTGCTGGTGACCTGGTTCCTGTTCAAGAAGACCAGCTTCGGCTACAAGAGTCGCATGGGCGGCCTGAACCCCCGGTTCGCGCTGTACGGCGGCATCGACGCGAGGAAGATGCTCTACCTGGTGCTGGCGCTCTCCGGCGTGATGGCGGGGCTGGGCGGCTCCTTCGAGGTGCTGGGCAGCAAGAGCCGGTACGTGGACCAGATGATCTTCTCCACCGGCTACGCCTGGACCGGCATGGTGGCGGCGCTGCTGGCCAACATGAACCCCATCGGCACGCTGCTGGCGTCGATACTGCTGGCGGGCCTGGCCGTGGGCGGCAGCACCATGATGCTCAACATGGACATCCCGCTGGAGGTGTGCAACATCATCGAGGGCATCATCACGCTGTTCATGAGCGCCCGGATGATCCGCATCGCCCAGGGCAACATCCGCAGGCGCAGGCGGGCGAAGGGAGGCGAGGCGGCATGACGTATCTGGCGCAGGTGATCAACTCCACCATACGCGAAATCACCCCCATACTGCTCGTCGCCCTGTGCGCGGGCGTGTGCAGCAAGGTGCAGGTGTTCAACATCGCCCTCGAGGGCACGCTGCTGATGAGCGCGTTCTTCGCCTTTTTGACCCACTACTTCCTGCGCAACATCTTCCTGTCGGTGGCGGTGTCGATGGCCGTCGCCATGGGCATGACGCTGATCATGTCCACCTTCATCGTTCGGCTGAAGGGGCAGCCGATGATCGTGGGCATGGCGTTAAACACCTTCGCCCGGGGCTTCACCACGTTTTTGCTGTCGGTCATATTCAAGACCAAGGGCGCGGTCAACCCCTCCGACCTGAAGGGACTGACCAAGTTCGACCTGCCCGTCATAAGGAGGATACCGTTCCTCTCCACGGTGTTCGGGTCCCTGACGGTCATCGACTACCTGGCCTTCGCGCTGGCGGTGGTGATGTTCGTGATCATGTACCGCACGGTGATCGGCTTCAGGCTTCGGGCGCTGGGCATCAACAAGAGCGCCGCGAGCAGCCTGGGCATCAACGTGCCCCGCTACCAGATACTGGCCACCACGCTGTCCGGCAGCATGATCGGCCTGGCCGGGTGCCTCTTGACCCTGGGCCGCAACGCCATGTTCATACAGGACATCTCCGGCGCGCGCGGCTACGTGGCGCTGGCGGCCAACAACCTGTGCAAGGGACATCCGCTGGGCGCGATGATCTCCAGCGCGCTGTTCGGCTTCACCACGGCGCTGGCCCGCAGTTTGCAGGGCACCGCCATACGGCAGCAGCTTCTCCAGTGCATCCCCTATATCGCCACCATCGCGGCCATGGCGTTCTACAACGCCTACGCCCGGGCGAAGTCAAACAGAAAGCTATAAATACGATTTGGAGGATACAGATATGAGCATTATCAGAGATATCAACCTGGCCCCGTCCGGCGAGAACAAGATCGAGTGGGTGCGGCGCAACTGCCCGCTTTTGAGGAGCCTTGAGGCGGACTTTACCAGGGACAAGCCCTTCGCGGGCAAGCGCATCGCGCTGTCCATCCACCTGGAGGCCAAGACCGCCTACCTGTGCAAGGTGCTGGCCGCGGGCGGCGCGGAGATGTTTGTGACCGGCTCCAACCCGCTGTCCACCCAGGACGACGTGGCCGCGGCGCTGGTCAAGGCGGGCCTCAACGTGTTCGCCTGGCACGGCGCGACGGAGGAAGAGTACTTCTCGCACATCCGCGAGACCCTTTCCCACCACGCGAACATCATCATCGACGACGGCGGCGATCTGGTGCACATGCTGCACACCGAGATGACGGACGAGCTTCCCTACGTGATCGGCGGCTGCGAGGAGACCACCACCGGCATCGTGCGGCTGATCGCCATGAACAAAGCCGGCAAGCTGCGCTTCCCGATGGTGAAGGTCAACAACGCCGACTGCAAACACCTGTTCGACAACCGCTACGGCACCGGCCAGTCCGTGTGGGACGGCATCAACCGCACCACCAACCTGATCGTGGCCGGCAAGACCGTGGTCGTCGCGGGCTACGGCTGGTGCGGCAAGGGCGTCGCCATGCGCGCGAAGGGCCTGGGCGCGAAGGTCGTGGTGACCGAGGTGAACCCCATCAGGGCTATCGAGGCGTACATGGACGGCTTCGAGGTCATGCCGATGCGCGAGGCCGCGAAGCTGGGCGACCTGTTCGTGACGGTCACCGGCTGCGCGGGCGTCATCACGGAGCCGGACTTCATGGAGATGAAGGAGGGCGCGGTGCTGTGCAACGCCGGGCACTTCGACGTGGAGGTGGACATGAAGCGCCTCAGGGAGATCTCAACCGACATCCGGGAGATGCGCCACAACATCATGGGCTACACGCTGCCCAACGGCCGCCACGTGTACGTGCTGGCGGAGGGACGGCTGGTGAACCTCGCCGCGGGCGACGGGCACCCGGCGGAGATCATGGACATGTCGTTTGCCATACAGGCGCTGTCCGCGAAGTACCTGGTGGAGCACGCCGGCGCGCTCAGCGAGATGCTGATCGACGTGCCCGTCGAGGTGGACATGGAGGTCGCCCGGCGCAAGCTCAGGTTCCTCGGGATCAGCATCGACTGCCTGACGCCCGAGCAGGAGGCCTATCTGAACAACTCTGCGATCTGACGGAAAAACGCCGGCCGGGGCATTATCGTCGCCCCGGCCGGCGCTCTGATGAGGGGATAATGTATGCTCAAGGTCACCTATTTCGGAACGACGACCCTGCTGTTTGACGACGGCACCGATCAGGTGCTGTTTGACGCGCACGTCACGCGGCCCTCGCTGGCAAAGTACGTGCTGAACGCGAGGGTCGCCACGGACGCCGCGCTCTGCGACAGGCTGATCAGTGCCCACGGGATAGACGGGCTTCGGGCCATATTCATCTCCCACACACACCACGACCACGTCATGGACATGCCGTACATCGCCACAAAGTGCGGCGCGACCGTGTACGGCAGCGCGTCCGCGAAGAACGTCGCCCTGGGCGGCGGCGTGCCGGAGGAGAGGATCGTCGTGTTTGAACACGGCAGCCGGTTCGCCGTCGGCGGGTACGACATCCGCGTGATCAAATCGCTGCATTCAAAGCCGACACTGCTCAACAACGACCTGGGCGTGCCGATCAATGCGCCCCTAAAACAGCCCGCGAGGTTTCGGGATTACAGCGAGGGCGGCTCCTATGACTTTTACGTGGAAAACGGGGGAGAGAGGATACTGATCCGCCCCAGCTTCAACTACATCGAGGGACAGCTCGACGGCCTGTCGGCGGACGCGCTGTTCCTGGGCGTGGCGGGGCTGGCGAAGGCCGACGCCGCCACGCAGGCGCGCTTCTTCGCCGAGACGAACCTCACTTTGCCGCATACATTACTTCGGAAAACCCTGTAAAACAAGGTTTCTTTCCGAGGCAATGCTTGCGAAAACAGGGTTTTTCGAAGTTGCCATCAGGGGCATGCCGCGGCTGATCGAGCGGACCGATGTGGTCTTTCACAGACTGGCGCGATACTGCGCGGCGCACGGCGTGAACTGCCTCATACAGCCTCCGCTGACGAGTATTGAACTGGGGGGTATGAATCTGTGAAGAGAGAACTTGGCATCGCCCGTTGCGGCCTGGCCTGCTGCCTCTGCTCGGAGAACGTCGCCTGCAAGGGCTGCAAGCGGGACGGGTTTCTGGAGCTGTCCTGGTGCAAGGACGCGGAATGGTGCGAAAACCGCAGGTGCGTGATCGACAGGAAGCTGAAAGGCTGCTACGAATGCGAACCCGCCGAATGCCGCAAGGGGCTCTACGCCGACAAGATCAAGGCGCGGGCGTTTGCCGAATTTGCCCGTCGCTACGGCATGGACGCGCTGCTCGACTGCCTGGAGCGCAACGAGCAAAGCGGCATCGTGTACCACCGCGAGGGGATCATGGGGGACTACGACGATTTCGACGACCTCGAGGCGCTGATCGACTTTATCCGTACGGGCAGACGGGTACTATGAGAGCTGTATCGTGGCCATAGAGGGCAACCAGATCGAGATCACGGCATAATTTATCCCCACGGGGAGACGTATGGCTGCCCGGACGCCTTTATGCACAGCTCCAGCATCGGCAACAGCGCCTCCTTGCCCCAGTTGCGGCGGTCATACGCCTCGGGGTCGGCCAAGCTGTCCGTGACGTAGAGGAACTGCCCGAACTGCACGCGCCGGAACTCGGCGCACGCGCACAGCGCGGAGCACTGCATGTCCACCACGCCGCAGCCCTCGGAGCGCGCGCGGCGCACCTTGTCGACGGTCTCGCGGTAGATGGCGTCCGTCGTCCAGGTGTCGGTGTCGGTGTACGCGATGCCCTCGGCGTCGAACAGGTCCTTGATCATCTGCTGCACGCCGTCGTCGGGATAGCTCCACCGGGCCGGCGGCATGTAGTGATAGGACGTGCCCTCGTCCCTCAGCGCCCGGCGGGGAATCACGAGGGCGTTCTCGGGCAGGTCGACCAGCGCGCCGCAGGAGGCGACGGAGATCACCCGCTCGACCCCGTAGCAGATCATCCAGTCCATGAGCTGTACGGCGACGGGCGCGCCGATGGGCGCCTGGCACAGGCACAGCGCGTCGGAGACGCGGTAGACGGGATAGTTGCAGGTGACGGTCTCGTAGGTGGCGATCACTGGGAGATCGTGCTCGGCGGCATAGGCGTCCACCGCGTCGCCCACGAACGGGAACGCCACGCAGGGCGGGAAGTGTATGCCGAGATCATGCTGATCCGGCTGGAACACCGCTTTGGAGGCGTAATCGTATTCTATGATCGGATAGGAAGAGGGCATTGACGGCACATCCTTTCATGACAATACACTTTGTCGGGCGGCGCGGGATTCACGCCGGTCAGCCTTCCCCGACCATGATTTTGTAGATCTCCGCGGCCTTTTTGCCGCGGCTTATGGCCTTTGCCTCGCGATTGGCGGGGATCTCATACTTCAGGCATACCCAGGAGCCGGCGCTGCGGGCGGCCTCCGGGCAGTCGAGCGCGTCCCCGTTCTCCCGCTTCCAGCCGTCGTAGACCTTTTTGTAGCGGCCCCGGAGGTCCTTCAGTATCATCTCATGCTCGGCGGCGATGGCCTGCTTGCGGGTGATGGTCGCGCTGCCCGCCCCGGCGTGTTTGCGATAGACCGCCAGCAGGTTCAGGGCCTCCTCGCCGGTCCACTGGACGCAGCCCAGCCCGAACTTGCCACGCCAGGACTCCGCGCCCTCCTGGGCCTCGTTGTACTCCCAGGTGTCCGTGGCTTTGTCGTAGACCCAGGCGTCCGGCGTGCCGAATTGCAGCTTGAGCCCGGCCAGCTGGACCATGAATTCCTCAAGATCGTCCAGGTTAATCTCCCAGACGCGCCTGCCTGACCAGTTGTCGAGGTAGTAGTTTTCGTCGCCGTAGCGCATGTGCACCCGCGCGGCGCCGGTGTAGGCGTCCATGTCGTCCGGGGACAGGTACACGTCGGTGACCACGTAGCCGCTCTCGCCGCGGGTGTAGTAGCTGCCGCCGTCGAGGTAGCAGAAGTATTTGGGGCGTATGTACTGAAGATCGGGGTGCTCCGAGCTGCCCATGTAGCCGCTTCGCTCGAACAGTCCGTAGCTGCCCTCGGAATAGACGTTCGCGCAGACGCCCGCGGCAAAGGCGGGCTCAAAGCCGTGGTTCATCAGCAGCTCGGCGATGTTGGCCAGCGCGGAAGTCTTCGCGCCCAGCGACGCGGCGCGTATGTTGTCCGCCATCTCCGCGTTGGACAGCGCGGGCGGCGTGGTCTTCGCGTCGGCGTCGGCGTCGGGAGCCGGGGCTTCCGGTTCTTCCGGGGCGGGCGTGTTGGCTTCCGGGGCGGGGGCTTCGGCGTCGCCGGGCAGGTCCGCCGGGGCGGCGTCCTTTACCGCCGCGGGCGCGGGATCGTCCGCGGGAACCTCCGCGGTCTCAGGCGCGCTCCCGGGCGTTTCCTGCGGAGCATCGGCATCCTCCACCGCCTCGGGGACATCCTCATCATCCGCCTCGGGGGCATCCTCGGCGGGCACGTCATCCTCCGGAGGCACATCATCCTCGTCGGGAACGGCATCCTCCGACGGCACGGCATCGTCGAGCGTCATGTCCACATCGTCCGGCAGGGGGTCGGGGGCCGACTCCATATCGTCCGTGACGAGGGCGGGCGGGTCTTCGGGCTCGGCGACGGACAGTTCAGAATCGTCGCAGAGGTCCATCTCGCCGGATTCGACGGGCGCGTCCACTTCTTCCGCGGTGATGATGATTTCGATCTCATCCTCCTCAAATTCCGTTTCCGCCACTCCGGCAAATGAGAGCGCCAGCGCTAGCGCCGCCGTCATAGATAATGCGCGCAGTATACTTGTTTTTTTCATCGCGGTGTTCTCCTTTTGTGTGAACATCGGGTTTGATCTATCGACCGAACATTCAGGCAGATATAATTATTCACTTCATTTTACCACATTATGATAAATATTGCAAGGATTTTGCCATTATTTGAAAAACTGCGTGCCCTCCGGCGCGCGCTCGCGTATGAGCTCCACTACTTTCTCAAAATCGGCCTTGGGGGCATACACGCGCACGCTGCCGAGCAGGCCGCAGCGCAGCAGTATCAGGTCCCTCTCCGGGAAGAGGTGGATCTGCTTGACGATACAAAGCGGGGTTATCCCGCTGTCGCGGCGGCGCTTGGGCCAGGTTTCGATCTCCTCCTCCGAGAGCCGGAAGCTGAGGCTGGTGTGCAGGACCTTGTAGCTCAGCGCCGGGATCGACAGCAGCACCGCGTTGAACACGACGCAGCACACCACCGACAGAAGTGGTCGCGTGCTGAAACACGTCACCAGGATCGCCACGGTAAAGGGCACGGTGAAGCACAACAGCCATTTCAGTGAATAAGTGAGCATGTCGTCGTTGTTGTTCGCCTTCATGTCGTAGGACCAGCGGTACTGGCCGTCGAAGTCCGGGGCGATGTATTCGCGGAACATGCGTTATCCCTCCTTTTGCGATCACAGCTTGAACCGGTATTTTCCCTTTCCGTGCCCGGATACCGGTTCGATCACATCGTGTCTGACCATATCCGCCAACAGCTCCGAGGCCCTTGACGGCTTTATGTCGATTACGCCCATCACATCCGACCGGCCAAAGACCGTCTGACCGGGGAACGCCTCGCGCAGTTTCAGGATATGGCGCGCGGTCTTGGGTCGGAATGGCTTCTCAATGTCCGATTTTGATTCTTCAATGTCCGGTTTTTCTGCCGCATTGAACGCCGCGCTGATGTGCAATGTCCGGTTTTGAAGCGGATGATCCTCGTTCAACAGCAGATTCCGGAGGAACAGCTCAAGGTATTCCGTCGTCTCATGGATGCCGTTTTTCAGGTCGTTGTAGTTGGCCCGCACGAGGGCGTTGCGAAAGTACCATGCGTTCTCGGCGAAGATGTCGTTGGTCACATCAAAGCCCAGCGTCCGCAGATACTTGATAAAGAACACGGCCGTCGTCCTGGTGTTGCCCTCTCCGAATGCGTGGATCTGCCACTGCCTCGAAATGAACACCGCGAGGTGGCGGATGATCGCGTCCATTACTATTGCTCTGAGCGGTATGACGTCAGACTGAAGGAAGAGGGCATCCGCCTGGCTGGGGATGAAATACCGGAGGAGGAGTGGATCGACCCCATGGCGAACAAGGCCGATTTGCCGAGCCCTACGCAACATGAACAGATGCCTGACGCTCTGAATCTCTTCTCTCTGGCAGGCTTTGAGAGCGACCACCGGCATACCGTGTATAGCATTGCTATATCCGAGTCCGAATTTATGAAATTCAATCTGGACAACGACGGCAGCCCTGGCACCATGGTCTCGCTGCTGCTCAGCCGGGCCATTGCGAAGTTATTCCCGGAGGCGAAGGACATCATTCGCATCACACTGTGCGTAAATCAGAGGAAAGCGCTGCACGCGCCACTGGCGCACCAAAGTCTGGTCGGCGGCGCATTCCTGGAGTATAAGGACAAGATGCGCGACTGGCCACTGCAGGCCACTGCCTACCGAGGCATGGTGTTTGCCCAGACCCAGGAGGAAAATGTGCAGGGTCGTCACGGCCACCGTGAGCTATGTCGGCAAGGCCAACTATCAGGAAGCCGAGCAGTATATCCGTGATTTCCGGCTGTGGACGTCCTCGGCAGCAGATGGCATGACCGTTGAAATATCCGCAGTGAACGGGCGCTTCACCCTCGATTTTCTACAGACGTTTTCCAATCCCATAGAGCGAAATGTGAAACCCTCCAGGTGCAGATCACTGCAGCCAGAGCCACATCGGACAATGCGAAACAGTTCATCCGGGTGGTCCGGAAATACACGGGAATGCAGGAACTGACGCCGGAAATCGTCGCCACCCTGATTGATCGCATCGAGATCGGACAGGCAAAGATGGTCGATGGCGTGAAGAAGCAGGAAATCAAAATCATCTACAATTTCATAGGGAATATCACGGAATGAGGGCTTTGCAGAACTGACTGCGGAGCCTTCGTTTTTTACCCCGCTGTTGTGGCGATCAGCATTTGTGGTCGCGGCGATGGCGGGGTTTCTTTTTTTGTCATAAATCGGCTGATTGACTTGATGGAGAGCAGGTCTATCTCTCTTGCAGATTTGATACAATAAAACGATGAACCCCTTTGAACCCTCCCCCAACGTGTGATTGTTTAGGAGAGTCCAAAGGGGTTCGTTGTTCAATGCTATGTCGTTAGACCGCTGTAATAATCTCTGTAAGCCAATTGCGGATGTCATTCTTTTTGTCGTTAAATACAACGACGTTCTTCAGTTTCCCGTTGTAGCGCACATTGGTCATGTCATACTAAACCCATTCTAAAATCTATACAAAAACGATAAAGTGTGATATAATGGAATGGGTGAAGAAAATGAGCAGATTCCAGATCAGCGAAGAAGAATA
>CADASI010000041.1 GCA_902790525.1 uncultured Eubacteriales bacterium | reverse complement strand
GCCGCTCCGGCCGCCGCGGCCGCGCCCGCCGCCGCCGCGGGGAACTGCCAGCCCGTCATCATGCCCCGCCAGGGCAACACGGTGGAGAGCTGCGTCATCACCGAGTGGCACAAGGCCGTGGGCGACCAGGTGAACGTGGGCGACCAGCTGTTCTCCTATGAGACCGACAAGGCCGCCTTCGACTGCGAGGCCGAGTTCCCCGGCACCCTGCTGGCCATATTCTACGAGGAGGGCTCCGACGTGCCCTGCCTGGACAACGTGTGCGTGATCGGCGAGCCCGGCGCGAACCCCGAGGTCTTCCGCCCCGGCGCCGAGGTCCCGGTTGCCGCGCCCGCCGCGCCCGTAATCGAGGCCGCGCCCGCCGCCGAGCTTCAGGAGGCCCCCGTGGTGGTCGGCGATCTGAAGATCTCCCCCCGTGCGAAGAAGCTGGCCGAGGCAAAGAAGGCCGACCTGTCGAAGGTCGTGCCCACGGGCCCCGACGGCCGCGTGATCGAGCGCGACGTGCAGGCCCTCATCGACGCCGGCAAGCTGCTGGGCGCCACTGCCGAGGCCGCCGCGCCCGCCGTGTGCGCCGCGCCCGTGGAGCTGGGCGCGCCCTGCGACGACAGCTACACCGAGCCGATGTCCAACATCCGCAAGGTCATCGCGCGGTCGATGGTGGCGAGCCTGTCCACCATGGCCCAGCTCACCCACAACATCTCCTACGACGCCACCGAGGTCAAGGCGGCCCGCGCGCTGTACAAGGCCAGGGGCGAGGCCTTCGGCATGGAGAAGATCAGTATCAACGACATCATCATGTACGTGGTGGCCCGCACGCTGATGCAGCCCGAGCACCGCGCGCTCAACGCCAACCTGATCGACGACGGCAAGACCATGAAGTACTTCCGCGGCGTCAACCTGGGCATGGCGGTCGATACCGAACGGGGACTGATGGTGCCCACCATCTTTAACGCCGACAGGATGACCTTAAAGCAGATCTCCGACACCGCCAAGAAGCTGGCGAAGGCGTGCAAGGAGGGCAAGATCAGCCCGGATTACCTGACCGGCGCTTCCTTCACCGTGTCCAACATCGGCTCCCTCGGCATCGAGAGCTTCACCCCCGTGGTGAACCCGCCGCAGACCGGCATCCTCGGCGTGTGCGCCATGAAGGACGCCTTCCGCATGGTCAACGGCCAGATTGAGGTCTATCCCAGCATGAACCTCTCCCTGTCCTACGACCACCGCGCGCTCGACGGCACCCCCGCCAGCAAGTTCCTGCGCGACCTCAAGAACAACCTCGAAAACTTTAACCTGATGCTGGCGAAGGGCTGATGTCAAATTGAGAATTGAGAATTGAATAATTGAGAATTGAAGCTACCGGATTCAGACAGTGCTTCTGTTCTCAAATAAAAACAAATCTGAAAGATTTGAACCGCCATTCTCAATTCTCAATTTTCAATTCTCAATTATTACGTGAAAAGGAGCGTTATATATGTCCAAGCAATTGTTTGTCGATCCGAACGAGCGCCGCGCTTCCGGCTACATCCACTTTGAGGACATTCCGGTCAACCAGTACAAGAAGACCGTCAAGGACGAGCTCGGCAACTTCACCAAGGAGCAGTTTGTCAACATCTACCGCGACATGCTGACCCTGCGCGAGTTCGAGACCATGATCAACCTGATTAAAAAGACCGGCGAGTACAAGGGCGTGCCCTACAACCATCCCGGCCCGGCCCACCTGTCCATGGGGCAGGAGGCGGCGGCGGTGGGCGAGGCGTTCCACCTGGATGTGAACGACTTCATATTCGGCTCCCACCGCGCCCACTCCGACATACTGGCCAAGGGCCTGTCCGCCATCGAGAAGCTGTCCGACGCGGAGCTTCTGGACATCATGAAGAACTTCCTGGACGGCAAGACCTATGAGGTCATCAAGGACGAGCCCCACGAGACCGTGAAGGACATGGCCATCAACTTCCTGCTCTACGGCGCGATGGCCGAGATCTTCGCCCGCGAGACCGGCTTCAACCGCGGCCTCGGCGGCTCGATGCACACCTTCTTCACCCCGTTTGGCATCTATCCCAACAACGCCATTGTCGGCGGCAGCGGCACCATCGCCATGGGCGCGGCGCTGTACAAGCGGGTCAACCGCAAGCCGGGCATCGTCATCGCCAACATCGGCGACGGCTCCCTGGGCCGCGGCCCGGTGCTCGAGGCGCTGAACATGGCCGGCATGGGCCAGCTCACCCAGCTCTGGGAGGACGACATGAAGGGCGGCCTGCCGGTGATGTTCAACATCTTAAACAACCAGTACGGCATGGGCGGCCAGACCGTGGGCGAGACCATGGGCTACGACGCCCCAGCGCGCATGGGCGCGGGCTTCAACCCGAACCAGATGCTCGCGGAGCGCGTGGACGGCTTCAATCCGCTAGCCGTGATCGAGGCGTACGGCCGCAAGAAGAAGCTGCTGCTGGAGGGCAAGGGCCCGGCGCTGTTGGACGTGGTGACCTACCGCTTCGCCGGCCACAGCCCGTCGGACAGCTCCTCCTACCGCACCAAGGAGGAGATCGCCGCCTGGGAGGCGCAGGACCCGATTCCGGCCTATCGCAGGCAGCTGATCGAGGCCGGCGTGGCCACCGAGGCGGAGTGCGACGCCGTGGTGAAGTACGTCGAAGAGGCCATCATGCGCAACTTCAGGCTGTCCATCGACGAGAAGATCTCTCCGCGCATGGACCTTAACGCCAATCCCGACGCCATCGCAGACCTGATGTTCTCCAACGGCCACGTGGAGTCCTATGGCGCGCCCGGCCAGAAGTGCGACGTCAACATGCCCCTGGAGGAGAATCCCCGGGTGCAGGCCATCGCCAAGAAGGAGCGCTGGGGCGTCAATCCCGACGGCAGCCTGGTGAGCAAGAACAAGGTCTATCAGCTGCGCGACGGCCTGTTCGAGGCCATCATCGACCGCTTCTACAAGGACCCGACGCTGGTGTCCTACGGCGAGGACGTGCGCGACTGGGGCGGCGCTTTCGCGGTGTACCGCGGGCTGACCGAGGCCCTGCCGTACCATCGCCTGTTCAACAGCCCGATTTCCGAGTCCGCCATCGTGGGCTCAGCCGTGGGCTACGCCATGGCCGGCGGCCGCGCGCTGGTGGAGCTGATGTACTGCGACTTCCTGGGCTGCGCCGGCGACGAGGTGTTCAACCAGATGGCGAAGTGGCAGGCCATGTCCGCGGACGTCTTGCAGATGCCCGTGGTGCTGCGCGTGTCCGTGGGCAGCAAGTACGGCGCCCAGCACTCCCAGGACTGGACCAGCCTCACCGCCCACATCCCGGGCCTCAAGATCGCCTTCCCGAACACGCCCTACGACGCCAAGGGCCTGATGGCCACCGCGCTGGCGGGCACCGACCCGGTGGTGTTCTTCGAGAGCCAGCGCATCTACGACGTGGGCGAGCAGTTCCACGAGGGCGGCGTCCCCGCGGAGTACTACGAGATCCCCTTCGGCAAGGCCGACATCAAGCGCCCTGGCAAGGACGTCACCATACTCACCTTCGGCGCGGTGCTGTACCGCGCGCTCAAGGCCGCCGACGAGCTGAAGGACAAGTACGGCCTCGAGGCCGAGGTCATCGACGCCCGCACGCTGGTGCCCTTCGACTATGAGACCGTGATCGGGTCCGTGAAGAAGACCGGCCGCCTGGTGCTGGTCACCGACGCCTGCGAGCGCAACTCCTTCGCCTCCGAGGTCGCCCGGCAGGTGACCGAGATGGCCTTCGACTACCTCGACGCCCCGCCGGTGGTGGTGGCCTCCAAGAACTGGATCACCCCCGCCCACGAGCTGGAGGAGGCGTTCTTCCCGCAGCCGGGCTGGATCATCGACGCCATCAACGCCAAGATCCTGCCCATCCCCGGCTATGTAAACACCACCGACCAGTCCCTCGCCAAGAAGCTCGACAACGAGTCAAAGGGCGTGTAAGACAAAACGCGAAAAAGCCAGCCCGATCGGGCTGGCTTTTTCATTGGGGCTTATTTGTCCTCGATCATGCCGGAGTTGATGTAATGGGCCAGTATGTCGACGATCTTGGCGTTCTTGCCGCCGCGGGCGACGATCAGGTCGGCGTACTCCACGTAGTTGCGGATGTGCTTTTCATACATGGGCTTGACGGTATCCAGGTACTGGCGGTAGACGCTCTCGATGGAGCGGCCCCGGTCCCGGATGTCGCGCTTCACGCGGCGGAGCAGGCACACGTCGGGGTCCACCTGTATGTAGATCTTGAAGTCCAGCAGCTCGCGCACCCCGGGGTCGTAGAACACGTGGATGCCCTCGATCAGCACCACGTCGGTGGGTTCGATGGTGTAGCCCGGGTCGCATCTGCGGTGCTGGGTGTAGTCGTACTCCTTTTCGGTGATGCTCTCGCCGCGGCGCAGGGCCAGCAGGTCCTCGCGCAGGGCGTCGTGCTCGAAGGCGTCGGGCTCGTCGTAGTTGATGCGCGCCCGCTCCTCAAAGGTCATGTCCGGGTGGTCCTTGTAGTAGGAGTCCTGCTTGATGTAAATGCAGGGCCGGTTCAGCCGCTCGCACAGCGCCTTGGCCATGGTGGATTTCCCGCTGCCGCTGGCGCCGCAGATTCCGATGATCAGCATGTGTTCTCCCTCCCGCGCTTTCGTATCCCCACAGTTAGTTTAACACACCTTTCGTTCAAAAACAACCTTCGCGGGAGAAAAAACCTATGTCGTCGCCCTGCGCCGGGGCTTGGGCAGGTTGGACAGCACCGCGCCGATCACCCCGCCCAGCGCCGCGCCGATGAGTATCTCGCCCAGCATGTCGGGCACGGCGAAGGCGTTGCCGCCCAGCGCCACCGCCAGCGCGTAGCCCAGCGCCATGTACACGATGGCCAGCGCCATGCCGGTGAAGAACCCCCGGTGGCCGCCGCGCCCCACCGTGACGCTGACGCCCAGCAGTATGGCCAGGCACTTGAGGAGCTGGTTCAGCACCCGGATCAGCGTGTCCGAGGCGCGCAGGTACACCGCCAGCGCCGCGATGCCTACCATGCCCAGCAGCGTCAGCGCGATGGCGGCAAGCAACCCCTTGCCCAGCGAGAGAACGGTTTCCAATCGGGATTTTGTCATAGCATGTCCCCCTTTTTGGCGCTTCATGTGTTGTTGGGGATACCCCCTCTCAGTCACGGCTGCGCCGTGCCAGCTCTCCCCCTTACGGGGGCGAGCCAAGCGCTGATTACGGTCTTGCCTTCCCCTTGAGGGGGTTCGAGCGCCCGGAAAACAGTCCAGTGGACTGTTTTCAGCGAGAACGGGCCGGCAGGCCCCCGGAACGGTGGACCGCCGAAGGCGGGACGGATGAGGTGGCTATCCCACAACAAACCGTGAAGAGCTTTTTTACCACGATATGAGTTCGCGGGAGGAAATATGAAAAGGCAGCCTCCCGGGGGAGACTGCCCTGACAAGGTGGAAGAATTTTTACTTCCGCATGGCCTCTTCGACCGCGACGGCGACGGCCACGGTGGCGCCGACCATCGGGTTGTTGCCCATGCCGAGGAAGCCCATCATCTCAACGTGCGCGGGCACGGAGGAGGAGCCGGCGAACTGGGCGTCGGAGTGCATGCGGCCCATGGTGTCGGTCATGCCGTAGGAGGCGGGGCCGGCAGCCATGTTGTCGGGATGCAGCGTGCGGCCGGTGCCGCCGCCGGAGGCCACGGAGAAGTACTTCTTGCCAGCCTCCCAGCGTTCCTTCTTGTAGGTGCCCGCCACGGGATGCTGGAAGCGGGTGGGGTTGGTGGAGTTGCCGGTGATGGACACGTCGGCGTTCTCATGCCACATGATGGCCACGCCCTCGCGCACGTCGTCCGCGCCGTAGCAGTTGACCTTCGCGCGGTCGCCGGTGGAGTAGGGGGTCTTGCTGACGACGGTCAGCGCGTGATCCTCCTTGACGTCGGCGGACAGATAGTCGTACTTGGTCTGCACGTAGGTGAAGCCGTTGATGCGGGAGATGATCATGGCGGCGTCCTTGCCCAGGCCGTTCAGTATGACGCGCAGGGGCTTGGTGCGCACCTTGTTGGCGTTCAGGGCGATTTTGATGGCGCCCTCGGCGGCGGCGAAGGACTCGTGGCCGGCCAGGAAGGCGAAGCACTCGGTCTCCTCCTCCAGAAGCCTCGCGCCCAGGTTGCCGTGGCCGATGCCGACCTGGCGCTGGTCCGCGACGGAGCCGGGGATGCAGAACGCCTGCAGGCCTACGCCGATCAGGCGCGCGGCCTCGGCGGCGGTCTTGACGCCCTCCTTCATGGCGATGGCGGCGCCCAGCTCATAGGCCCACTTCGCGTTCTCGAAGCAGATGGGCTGCGTCGACTCGACGATCTTGTAGGCGTCGACGCCCTTAGCGTTGTTGAAAGCCTTCACGGCGTCGAAATCCTTGAATCCATACTTGTCCAGAACGGGCTGGATCTGGGGCATACGACCTTCATAATTCTCAAACAGAGCCATTCTTGCGCACCTCCTGCTTACTCTTTGCGCGGATCAATCCACTTGACCGCGCCGTCCTCGGCCTTGAAGCGGCCGTAGGTGCCGATGTTCTTCTCGTAGGCTTCGTTGGGCGACATGCCGCCCTTGATGGCGTCCATCATCTTGCCCAGAGACAGGAACTGGTAGCCGCACACCTGGTCGTCCTTGTCCAGGGCGATCTTCACGACGTAGCCCTCGGTCATCTCCAGGTAGCGCACGCCCTTGGCCTTGGTGCCGTACATGGTGCCGACCATGGAGCGAAGACCCTTGCCCAGGTCCTCCAGACCCGCGCCGATGCGCAGACCGTCGTCGGAGAAGGCGGACTGGGTGCGGCCGTAGACGATCTGCAAAAACAGCTCGCGCATGGCGGTGTTGATGGCGTCGCAGACCAGGTCGGTGTTCATCGCTTCGAGGATGGTCTTGCCGGGCAGGATCTCCGCGGCCATGGCGGCGGAGTGGGTCATGCCGGAGCAGCCGATGGTCTCCACCAGCGCTTCCTCAATGATGCCGTCCTTCACGTTCAGGCTCAGCTTGCAGGTGCCCTGCTGCGGCGCGCACCAGCCGATGCCGTGGGTGTAGCCGGAGATGTCCTTGATTTCCTTGGCCTGTACCCATTTGCCCTCCTCGGGAATGGGGGCGGGACCGTGGTGCGGGCCCTTACAGACGCATACCATTTCCTCAACTTCGCGAGAATATTGCATGGTTCTTCCTCCTTTTGTCGTTTCACACGGGGGTGAATTTGTGCGTGAGCGCGGGATGCGCTATACCACTTTTTATTATAACATATCTTTTGCCGATGTGAAACAAAAAATATGTTATATTGTGACCGATTGCGATAAATATTATGCGAAACGGTCAAAATTGTGGAAGTCGTGGATCACTGAGACGACCTCGGGGATGTCGGCGAAGGCCGCGGGGCCGAGGGTGGTGTCGATGGCGACGACCGTTTTGATCCCCGCGCCGACGGCGGCGCGCACGCCGGCGAGGGCGTCCTCCACCACCACGGTGTCGGCGGGGTCGTAGCCGAGTTTTTCCATGGTCAGGCGGTAGATGGCCGGGTCGGGCTTGCCGGGGATGCCCCGGTGGGCGCAGAAGATGTGGTCGTAGTCGAACCAACGGCCGATGTTCAATACGTCCATGTAGAAGTCCACGTTGGCCTTCTCCGCGCCGGTGGCGATGGCGCAGGGGACGCCCGCGGCCTGCATGCGGCTTAGCATATCGTCCGCGCCGGGGGTGAGGACCTGCAGAGCGGGATCGTTTAATATGATCTCCCGGTAGATGTGCTCCTTGTCCTCGGACATGGCCGCCACCTGCGCGTCGGTCAGGTCCGGGTCGATGAACCGCCGCAGTATGGCGCTGTTGGGCGGGCCGCACATGTATTTGTAGAAGTTTTCGTCGGTGAAGGGGACGTTCATGCGGCGGAAGTATTCCCGCCACGCCGATTTGTGCATGGGCGTGTCCTGGTAGAGCGTGCCGTTGAAGTCGAAGATGTAGGATGTCATGATTTACCTCTTGGTCAGATCGGCGTACTCCGCCTCGACGCAGGCGGCGAGGTCATCGGGGGCGAGTATGATCTGCTGGCCGCGCGCGCCGGCGCTGACGTAGATCTTATCGCACAGCACGGCGGTCTCGTCGATCCAGGTGGGGTACTTCTTCTTCATGCCGATGGGGGAGCAGCCGCCGCGGATATAGCCGGTGAGGCCGAGGAGCTCCTTGACGTGGATCATCTCGATCCTCTTGTCCCCGGTGACGGCGGCGCACTTTTTGAGGTCCAGCTCCTCCGCCACGGGGATGCAGAACACCGAGACGCCCTTTTTGTCCCCCCGGGCCACGAGGGTCTTGAACATGCAGTCCGGGTCGACGCCCAGTTCGTGGGCCGCGTGCACGCCGGAGAGGTCGCTCTCGTCCACCGCGTACTCCGAGGTCTCGAAGGGGATGTTCGCCTTCATCAGCATGCGCATGGCGTTGGTGGTGGTCATTCGTTCATCCTCCCTGCCGCTTCGGGCAAATCGTAGAATACCTCCATCAGCGTCAGCCCGTGGGCCGGGGCGGTGACGCCCAGGTCCAGCCTGTCGCCGGTGTCGATGGCGCGCCTGAGCGCGCCGGGGGCCAGCTTGCCGGAGCCGATGTCCCTAAGCGTGCCCGCGATGATGCGCACCATGTTGTACAGAAAGCCGCTGCCCTCCACGATCAGCTTAACGTCGTGGCCGGAGCGCGTCACGTCCGCACGCCAGATGGTGCGCACGGTGTCCTTCACCACCGACCCGCTGGCCGCGAAGGCGGCGAAGTCGTGGGCGCCGATCAGCGCGTCGGCCTCGGCCTGCATGCGCCTGTCTTCAAGCGGATAGATGCTGTGGGCGTGGGTGAAGCGATTGAGCGCCCCGGCGTGGCGGTCGTCGTAGAACAGGTAGCGGTAGCGCTTGCCCACCGTGGAGAACCGGGCGTGAAAGTCCGGTGGGACCTCCCGGGACGCGCGGACGCGGATGTCCGGGGGCAGCAGGGTGTTTACGGCATAGCTGAACTTGTCCGCGGGGATGCGGCTTTCAGTGTCGAAGTGGCAGGACTGGCCCAGGGCGTGCACCCCGGCGTCCGTGCGGCTGGCCCCGTGGACGACGACCCGCGCGCCGGTCAGGCGCTCGAGCGCCTCCTCGAGCACCTGCTGCACGGCCAGCGCGTTTAACTGGCGCTGCCAGCCGGCGTAGTTGGTGCCGTCGTACTCGACGATCAGATGGATCCTGCGCATGGGCATCAGAAGGGGCAGACGCGGTTCACGACGATCACCGCGACAAACAGCGCGACCACGGCCAGCGCCGCGAGGAGGTCGAGGCGCGTGTACTTCAACTGGTTCATGCGGGTGCGGCCCGCGCCGCCGCGGTAGCAGCGGGCGTCCATGGCCAGCGCCAGCTCCTCCGCCCGGCGGAACGCGCCCACGAACAGCGGCACCAACAGCGGGATCATGGCCTTGGCGCGCTGGAGGATGTTGCCGGTCTCGAAGTTCGCGCCGCGGGCCTTCTGGGCCTTCATGATCTTGTCGGCCTCGTCCATCAGCGTGGGGATGAAGCGAAGCGCGATGGACATCATCATGGCGATCTCGTGGGCCGGGAAGCCGATCTTCGACAGCGGGCGCATCAGCGATTCCAGGCCGTCGGTGAGGGAGATGGGGGAGGTGGTCAGCGTCAGAAGCTGGGAGGAGATCACCAGCAGTATGAGCCGCACGGCCATGAAGGAGGCCATCCGCAAACCGCCGGTGGTGATCTTCAACACCCAGAACTGCACCAGCACCTCGCCGGTGTTCTGGAAGAAAAGGTTCAGTATGAATGTAAATATGATGATGAAGAATATGGGCTTTAATCCCTTGAACAGGAACTTCAGGTGCACGCCGGTGGACAGCGCCGTGAGCAGCACGAACGCCGCGATCACCGCGAAGCCCGCAAAGCCGTTCGATACGAATACCACCGCGATCAGCGCGATGGTGGCCAGCAGCTTGGTGCGGGGGTCGAGTCGGTGCACGAAGGATTCCCCGGGGAAATACTGGCCGATCGTCACGTTTTTGATCATCAGGCCTTCCCGCCCTTTCCGATGTTGTCGATGATGGCCCCGGCCACGTCCTCCATGCGGTAGAGGCCCTCGGGGATGTCAAAGCCCTCCTGCCGCAGCCGCGCGGCCAGCTTGGCGCACTCCGGCACGTCCAGGCCGATGGCGTGCAGCGCGTCCCCGTGGGCGAACACCTCCGCGGGCGTGCCCTGGTAGGCGATGTCGCCGTGGGACAGCACGAACAGCCTGTCGCAGTACTTGCCCACGTCGTCCATCGAGTGGGACACCATCACGATGGTGACGCCGGAACGGTGGATGTCCTCGATCAGCTCCAGCATCTCCTGGCGTCCGGCGGGGTCGAGGCCCGCGGCGGGCTCGTCCAGCACCAGGATCTGCGGCTCCATGGCCAGCACGCCCGCGATGGCGACGCGCCGCTTCTGGCCGCCGGACAGGTCGAACGGGGACTTCTTGGCCCGGGAGGCGTCCAGCCCTACCTGGTTCATGGCGTGCACGACCCGGCGCTCGACCTCCTCGGCGTCCAGGCCCAGGTTGGTGGGGCCGAAGGCGATGTCCTTGGCCACGGTCTCCTCGAAGAGCTGGTACTCCGGGTACTGAAACACCAGGCCCACCGTGCGCCGTATGGCGATCAGGTCGGTCTCCTTGTCGCCCAGGTCCATGCCGTTGACAAACACCACGCCGGTCCTGGCGCGCTCCAGCCCGTTGAAGTAGGAGATCAGCGTGGACTTGCCGCTGCCGGTGTGGCCGATGATGCCCACGAACGCGCCGTCCGCCACATTGAGGCTCACCTCGTTTAACGCCCTGGCCTCGAACGGCGTGCCGGGCATGTACACATGGCTCAGTTTTTTGATCTCAATTGACACAGTGCCACCGCCATTTCTTCCACGTTCATGATATCCTTGGGCACCCTGACGCCGCTGGCGCGCAGCCTGGCCGCCAGCTTCATCATCTCCGGCACGTCCAGCCCCAGGGACAGCACCCTGTCCATGCGGGAGAACACGTGGCGGGGGGAATCCTCGATGGCGATGCGCCCGCCATCCATCACCACCACACGGTCCGCCTGGGCGGCCTCCTCCATGAAGTGGGTGATCCACACGATGGTGATGCCCTCCTCCCGGTTGAGCTGCCGCGCCAGCGCGAACACGTCCCGCCGCCCCACGGGGTCCAGCATGGCGGTGGACTCGTCGAACACGATGATCTTCGGCCGCATGGCCAGCACGCCCGCCACGGCCACGCGCTGCTTCTGCCCGCCGGAGAGCATGGCGGGGGAGGCGTGGGCGTATTCGGACATGCCCACTGCGGCGAGGGCCTCGTCCACCCGCTTGCGGATCAGCGCGGGTTCCATGCCCATGTTCTCCAACCCGAAGGCGCAGTCCTCCTCCACGATGGTGGTGACGATCTGGTTGTCCGGGTTCTGGAACACCATGCCGCAGGACTTGCGCACCTCGTAGCAGTCGTCCTCGGTCTTCGCCTGGAGGCCGTTTACGCTGATCTCGCCGCCCGTGGGCAGCAAAAGCGCGTTCATCAGCTTGGCCAGCGTGGATTTGCCGCAGCCGTTGCGGCCCAGTATGGCCACAAATTCGCCCGCTTCGATGCGAAGCGTCAGGTGGCTGACGGCGTCGGACAGGCCGCTTTCATATCGGAATGAGACGTCCCGCGCCTCAATGATCGCGTTGCTCATGGGTCTTCCCTCCATAACCCCTGTATTATAACACTCTATCGTTAAATACAACATGGTTATTGGATTATTTTGACGCGATTTGTCATTTTTTTGGGCAGACAACGGAAATTTTATGCGGACGGTGTTATAAATACCCTTTTATTTTTTTGCGGGATGTGGTAGAATAAAGTCAAATCTGATAAGGATAAGGAGTGACCCGGTATGAATCTCAACAAGAAGACCATCGAGGACGTTCAGGTCAAGGGCAAGAAGGTGCTCGTGCGCTGCGATTTCAACGTGCCGCTGGACGCCGACAAGAATATCACCGACGAGACCCGCATCAACGCGGCGCTGCCCACCATCAAGTACCTGCTGGACAACGGCGCGGCCGTGATCCTCTGCAGCCACCTGGGCCGCCCCAAGGGCGAGTTCAACATGAAGTACTCCCTGGCCCCCGTGGCCAAGCGCCTCTCCGAGAAGCTGGGCTTCGAGGTGAAGCTGGCCAAGGACGTCATCGGCCCCGACGCCAAGAAGCTGGCCGCCGAGGTCAAGCCCGGCGAGGCCGTGCTGCTTGAGAACGTGCGCTTCCACGCTGAGGAGGAGAAGAACGACCCCGCCTTCGCCAAGGAGCTGGCGAGCATGGCCGAGTTGTACGTGTCCGACGCCTTCGGCACCGTGCACCGCGCGCACGCCTCCACCGCGGGCGTGGCGGACTACCTGCCTGCCGTGGCCGGCTACCTGATCGGCAAGGAGCTCAACTTCCTGGGCAACGCTGTGGAGAGCCCCGCCCGCCCGTTCGTCGCCATACTGGGCGGCGCGAAGGTCAAGGACAAGATCGGCGTCATCACCAACCTGCTTGAGAAGGTCGACACGCTGATCATCGGCGGCGGCATGGCCTACACCTTCTCCAAGGCCATGGGCGGCGAGATCGGCAACTCCCTGCTGGACGCCGAGCGCATCGACCTGGCGAAGGAAATGATGGAGACCGCCAAGGCCAAGGGCGTGCAGTTCCTGCTGCCCGTGGACACCGTGATCGCCAACGACTTCGACAACCCCACCGAGATCAAGACCGTGGAAGCGGGCAAGATCCCCGAGGGCTGGCAGGGCCTGGACATCGGCCCCAAGACCGTCGAGCTGTTCTCCAAGGCCATCAAGGAAGCCAAGACCGTGGTCTGGAACGGCCCCATGGGCGTGTTTGAGAAGCCCGAGTTCGCCAAGGGCACCCTGGCCATCGCCACCGCCATGGCCGAGTCCGACGCCATCACCATCATCGGCGGCGGCGACTCCGCCGCGGCCGTGACCCAGATGGGCCTGGCCCCCAAGATGAGCCACATCTCCACCGGCGGCGGCGCCAGCCTCGAGTTCCTCGAGGGCAAGGTCCTGCCCGGCGTCGCGTGCCTGATGGATAAGTAATACGGCGGGTATATATTTACCTTCGTCATGCGGCTTTAGGGAACAGGGAAAAGGGAACAGGGAACAGGAATAGTGGCTGCCGCGCTTTCTTTTCCACAGGGTAATTGCTCAGTCCGGCGGGCGATCGGGGGATCGCCCCTACGGGTAAGCGTTGTGTAGGGGCGATGCCCTCATCGCCCTTATGAGATGCTGCCCCGGACCGAACCGTTTTTCCATCGCTTCAAAAGAAACGGCGGCAGCGGCATTCCCTGTTCCCTTATCCCTGTTCCCTGTTCCCTCGGCAAAGAACCACGATATACCAGAATGCCAACCAATCGAAAGTAACCAACATATAGGAGGAGATCCCCATGCGCAAGCCCATTATCGCCGGTAACTGGAAGATGAACAAGACCCCCGAAGAGGCCGCCCAACTGGTGCGCGACCTGATCCCGCTGGTGAAGGACGCCAAGTGCGACGTGGTCGTCTGCACGCCCGCGGTGTGCTTTGCCGCGGTGAAGCCCGTCATCGAGGGCACCAACATCAAGCTGGGCGCCCAGAACGTTCACTTCAAGGCCTCCGGCGCGTTCACCGGCGAGCTGTCCGCCGATATGCTCAAGGCCGCGGGCTGCGAGTATGTGATCATCGGCCACTCCGAGCGTCGCCAGTACTTCGGCGAGACCGACAAGACCGTCAACCTGCGCACCGTCGCCGCCGTGAAGGCGGGCCTCAAGGCCATCGTGTGCGTGGGCGAGATGAAGGACGAGCGCGAGGCCGGCTACACCGACATACTGGTCACCTATCAGACCCAGATGGCGCTGCACGGCCTGAGCGCTGAGGAGCTTGAGAACGTGGTCGTGGCCTACGAGCCCGTGTGGGCCATCGGCACCGGCTTGACCGCCACCGACGAGCAGGCCAACGAGACCATCGGCGTCATCCGCAGGGCCATCGCCGCCAAGTTCGGCGAAGAGGCCGCGGCGAAGATCCGCATCCAGTACGGCGGCAGCATGAAGGGCTCCAACGTGAAGGGCCTGATGGCGCAGCCCGAAATCGACGGCGGCCTGATCGGCGGCGCGAGCCTCAAGGCGGCGGACTTCGCGCAGGTGGTGAACTTCTGATGAGCACGACCGCGCTGTTGATACTCGACGGATTTGGGATCGGCAAGAACGATCCCAAATCCAACGCCATCGTCGCCGCGGGCACGCCCGTGATCGATAGCTTGAAGGAAAAGTACTGCTATACCGCCATCGGCGCCTCCGGCCTGGACGTTGGCCTGCCGGACGGCCAGATGGGCAACTCCGAGGTGGGACACACCAACATCGGCGCGGGCCGCGTGGTCTACCAGATGCTGGTGAAGATCACCAAGGACATCCAGGACGGCGTGTTCTTTGACAACAAGGCCATGCTGGCCGCCATGGAGAACTGCAAGAAGAACGGCACGGCGCTTCACCTGATCGGCCTGGTGTCCCCCGGCGGCGTGCACTCCCACACCGAGCACCTCTACGGCATCCTCGAGATGGCGAAGCGCCACGGCCTCAAAAAGGTCTACGTGCACTGCCTGCTCGACGGCCGCGACGTGCCGCCGGATTCCGGCTGGGAGTACGTCAAGAACCTGGTTGAGAAGATGAACGAGCTGGGCGTGGGCAAGGTGGCCACCGTCATGGGCCGCCTGTACGCCATGGACCGCGACTTCGCCTGGGAGCGCGTGGAGAAGGCCTACAACGCCATGGTGTGCGCCGAGGGCATCCGCGCCGACGACCCCGTGCAGGCCATACTGGACTCCTACAAGGTCGTGGACGAGACCGGCAAGCACCTGACCGACGAGTTCATGCTGCCCACCGTGATCGACCCCGAGGGCACCATCAAGGCCAACGACTCGGTGATCTTCTTCAACTTCCGCCCCGACCGGGCCCGCGAGATCACCCGCGCCTACGTCGATCCCGACTTCAAGGGCTTCGAGCGCAAGCACGGCTTCTTCCCGCTGACCTACGTGTGCATGTGCCAGTACGACGCCACCATGCCCAACGTGCTGATCGCCTATCCGCCGGAGAGACTGACCATGACCATGGGCGAGTACCTCTCCAAGCTGGGCAAGAAGCAGCTGCGCATCGCCGAGACCCAGAAGTACGCCCACGTGACGTTCTTCTTCAACGGCGGCGAGGAGCGCGTGTTCGACGGCGAGGACCGGATACTGGTGCCCAGCCCCTCCGCCGAGGAGGTGCCCACCTTCGACCTCAAGCCCGAGATGAGCGCCTATGAGGTCACCGACGCGGTGCTCAAGTGCATCGCCGAGAAGAAGTACGACGTGATCATCCTTAACTTCGCCAACTGCGACATGGTCGGCCACACCGGCGTGATGGAGGCGGCGAAGAAGGCCGTGCGCACCGTGGATGCGTGCGTCGGCAGGATTGTGGACGCGCTCGTTGCCCAAGGCGGCAAGGTGGTCATCACCGCCGACCACGGCAACGCCGACATGATGATCGATCCGGTGTCCGGCGGTCCCTTCACCGCGCACACCACCAACCCGGTGCCCGTGATCGTCGTCGATCCCGAGCACCCCAAGCACAACCTCCGCAAGGAGGGCGGCAAGCTCTGCGACCTGTGCCCTACCATGCTTGACCTGATGGGCATTGAGCAGCCCGCGGAGATGACCGGCAAGAGCCTGATCGAAGACTGACGATACCGTCTTCATCGCGCGCGTTTGGCCAGTAGACTTGGCGGTCTGTCAAGGCGCTGGCCAAATGTATTGCCGTGAATTGACGTCAAATGGCGGGAATTACAGGAGGAACGACATGAACAACATTTTAAAGAGAACGCTGGCGCTGATGATGGCGCTTTTGCTGGTTTTCCCGGCCTTTGCCGAGGAGACGCTCGTGTCTGCGGAAACGGAGACGCCCGTGATTGAGGGCGCGGAAGCGCCTGTGTCCGAGGGCGCGGAAGCCGCGATGCCCGGGGACGCAGATGCCGTGATGCCGGAGGACGCGGCTGAGGCGGAGGACCTCGGCGCGAACGACGGGGAGATCGTCTCCGAGTGCGTGGATCAGGTGGTCGCGGAGGCGGAGGTCGAGCTCGGCGAGGAAGCGTGCGCCGACGAAGCGTGCGCCGACGAAGCGGCCGCGACGCTTCTGACGGAGGCGGAGAGCGACATCGCCCTGGCCGGGGCCGACGCGCAGGACGCGGTCGAAGAGGCTGACGCGCTCGCCGAGGGCGCGGTCGCAGAGGGCGCCACCGTCACGGACACCGCCGCCACGACGGGCACGGCCACCGGGAACGTGACCGACAGCTCGGCCACGTCGACGGACGGGACCGTGGACGCTGGCACGACGGTCATTCCCTTTGAGAAGCTGTCCTTTGCCAAGAAGAAAAAGAAGCGCTCCGTCAAGGTCCTGGGCGAGCTGGACCTGGGGAAGGCGCTCAGGTTTGCCCCGGCGACGGCGAATGCGACGATCCAGTGGACCTCCTCCAACCCCGCCGTGGCCAGCGTGGACCAGGCCGGCGTGGTGACGGGCGTCGCGAAGGGGAAAGTGACCATCACCGCCGAGGCCAACGGCATAGCGGCCAAGACGAAGGTCACCGTCAAGAAGAACAACACGGTGGTGTTCTTCGGGGACAGCATTACGAACGGCGGCAGGTGGAAGAGTTATTTCAAGAACAGGGACGTCTACAACATGGGCGTCATCGGGGATTCGCTCTCGGCCATGAACGCCCGGGTGGACAAGGTTGCCGCCAAGCGCCCGGGGAAGGTGTTCATCCTCGGGGGCATCAACTGCCTGATACTGAATATGAGCATTGAAGAGACGCTCAAGGACTATGAAAAGCTGCTCGACAACGTCCAGAGCCAGTTGAGCGGGTCGAAGATCTACCTGCTGTCCGTGCTTCCGGTCAGAAAGAAACTCGGGGAGAAGTTCCACTGCGACAACGACAGGATCAACGAGCTCAACCTGGGCATCCAGAAGCTGGCGGCGGATAGAGGCTATGCCTACATTGACATCCACAAGTATTATGTCAAGAACGGCGAGATGAACCGGAAACTGACCTGGGACGGCCTGCATCTGAAAAAGAAGGCCTACAAGTATTGGCGGAAGGCCATCGCCCGCTACGTGTAGTGGCGGGAGAGCCCGGATCATACGCTGCTTCACCCCCTGCGTTCATGGATCATGAGCGCACAACGACCAGATGGGAGGTCATCATATGCCCTTTTGTCCGAATTGCGGCAGCCAGGTGGGGGCGGGGGATCGCTTCTGCGCCAACTGCGGCACGGCGGTCCAGCCGGTGACGATGCCCGCGGCGCAGGTGGTCAACAACCTCGGCACCGACGCCCGCAGCGACTACCGCATCGTGCTGGTGTCCCGGGGAAGCTGCCCGCGCATGGCGGCCATCGACATGCTGTCCGACCTGCTGGGTTACTCCGACGCGGATGCCGCGCTGATCATCGACAACGCCCCCATGGAGGCGGCGCTGGGCCTGACGGGCATTCAGGCGCAGTACATCTCCCAGGCGATCACCGAATACGGCATGCAGGTCGCCATCTACAACAGCGACGGCTACGTGGACATGGGCTCCCGGGCCACCAGCTCCGTCTACGACGCGGACGGCGATTTCCTGAGCGTCGTGGCCGGGGTGCTGACGGGCCTGACCGTGGGCAACCGTGTGTCCAGCTTCAACCCGTGGACCCGCCCCGCGCCGGTGGTGTTCCGCACCAGCTATAACAGGGCCGCGCCGCTGCCCGGCTACCGGCGCAGGCGGCCGGCGCCGACGCCCATCCCCGTGGTGCGCCACAACGCGCCGCCCATCCCCAGGCCGATCCCCGAGCCCCGGCCCAGGCCGGTGCCCGCGCGCTCGGTGGAGGGCTCGCGCCCCGCGCCCACGCCTGCGCCGCGGCCTGCGCCTGTGCGTC
>CADASI010000040.1 GCA_902790525.1 uncultured Eubacteriales bacterium | reverse complement strand
AAAGGGCAAGAAGGGCTACGTGGGCATCAAGGGCCTCAGCAGGGGCTCCTGCAGGGTGTACGTGCTGACCAATAACGGCGTCTACGATACCTTTACGGTGAATGTGAAGCCCGCAAGTAAGTAAATAAACGCTTGTAGAAGCGTCCGGTCCACATGATGGGCTGGGCGCTTTTGCGCGTTTGGGGCAAACAGCGGATTGACGAAAGGGCGTTTTATCGTATATAATAGAGGCAGAGACTAATAAACCGAGGTGCGCGCTATGATTTTCTATTCCACGAGATCAAAGGACATACAGGCTGCTTCGGCGGAGGCGGTTTTGAAGGGCATTGCGCCGGACGGCGGGCTGTACACGCCGCTGGACTTCGACGCCATGCGGATCGATCCCGGCGACCTGCTGGGCAGGACCGCGGTGGAGATCTCCGCCGTCGTGATCGGCAGGATACTCAATGACTTCGCCCCGGAGGAGATGCGCGCGCTGATCGAGGCGGCCTACGATGGCAAGTTCGAGACGGCGGACCTGACCCCGGTGGCGAAGGTGGGGAACGACTACGTGCTGGAGCTGTTCCGCGGCCCGACCTCCGCGTTCAAGGACGTGGCGCTGTCCGTGCTGCCGCGGCTGATCGTGGCCAGCCGGGAGAAGCTGGGCGTGAAGGACGAGATCGTCATACTCACCGCCACCAGCGGCGATACCGGCAAGGCGGCGCTGGAGGGCTTTCACGACGTGGCGGGCACGCGCATCGTGGTGTTCTACCCCGACGGGGGCGTCAGCGACGTGCAGAAGGCCCAGATGGTCACCCAGGAGGGCGGCAACGTGAAGGTGTGCGCCGTGCGCGGCAACTTTGACGACGCCCAGACCGGCGTGAAGAACATATTCGCCGACGACGGCGCGAACGGCTGGGCGGCGGCCTCCGGCGCAAGGCTCTCCAGCGCCAATTCCATCAACATCGGACGCCTCGCGCCCCAGGTGGCCTACTACTTCAAGGCCTACTGCGACCTGGTGCTGACCGGGGAGATCACCCTGGGCGACAAGGTCAACTTCGTGGTGCCCACGGGCAACTTCGGCGACATACTGGCCGGCGAGTTCGCCCGGCGCATGGGGCTGCCGGTGGCCAAGCTGGTGTGCGCCTCCAACGCCAACAACGTGCTGACCGACTTCATCAATACCGGCGTGTACGACCGGCGGCGGGAATTCTACAAGACCGGGTCGCCCTCCATGGACATATTGGTGTCCTCCAACCTGGAGCGCTACCTGTTCATGGCCTCCGGCGGCGACGACGCTCTGGTGGCGGGTCTGATGTCAGACCTCCGGGAGAAGGGCGTCTACACCGCGCCCGAAAAGCTGATGGAGGTCATGCGCGCGCACTTCAGCGCCGGGTGGGCCGACGATCAGGCCGCGCTCGACGCCATCGGCAGGGTGTGGGACGGCTACGGCTACCTGATGGACACCCACACCGCCGTGGGCTGGGCCGTGATGGAGGACTTCAAGGCCCGGGAGGACAACGGGTATGTCAATATCGTGCTGTCCACCGCGTCGCCGTACAAGTTCTGCCGGGACGTGCTCTCCGCCATCTCCGACGATGTGCCCGGGGACGGCTTCGCCGCCATGGACCGGCTGTATGCCGTGACCGGCGTCGAGATCCCCGAGCGGCTCGGGAAGCTGCGCGACATGCCCGTGCGGTTTACGGATTGCGTGGACAGGGACGCCATGCTCGACTACGTGAAGGGCGCGCTGCGGCAGGGGATGCCATGAACGTGCAATTGGTGATTACGAGGGTGATACTCTTCGCGGGGCTGTCCATCGGCGGATGGGTGGCCGTGTTCGGGGGGATCGCCGACATGCGCAAGGCCGACAGGTGCCGCCGCCGCACCACCGGCAGGGTGGTGGAGATCGCCGAGCGGACGGAGCACAGGAAGCGCCGGGTGAACAGGTCGCAACAGCATCGCAGCTACGAATACACGGTCACGCTGTACAACCCGGTGCTCGCCTTCAACGTGGAAGGCCGGGAATACCGGCTCAAATGCCTCTATACGTGCCTCAGGGACGAGGTGTCCGTCGGCGAAACGGTGGACATACTCTACGAAGACGACCGCCCGCAGCAGTACCAGATCGAGCGCGTGGTGCAGCGGGAGCGAAAGGGCGCCGCGTTTGAGATCAGCATCGGGATCGCGTGGATCATCGCTTCGCTGGTCGTCACCTTCGCGCTTTTAAAGGGCGTCCGGCACTGACGCGGACTATTCAAACCTCCCCTGGCATAAGCTGTTGACAAACGGCAACTGCCATGGGAGGTTTTATTATGGCATTGGAACTGACGCGACAGGAATTTGAGGTGGAAAACCTGATCGGAACCCGGGAGGCGCAGGTGCTTCTGCGGGCGGAGGCGCTGGTGCCCGGCGCGGGGCGGGAGGCCATCGAGCCGCTGCTGAGCGACGCCGGCCTGTTCATCGACACGGCGGACCTCCAGACGGACCGCGTGGTGCTGGACGGCACGGCGTCCTGCCAGGCGGTGTACCGGCAGGGCGGCGAGACCACGCTGCGGGCGCTGACGGCGCAGGCCAAGCTGAACCACGTGCTGGAGATCCCCGGCGCGGAGCCGGGCATGTTCTCCCGGGTGTGGGCCGCAGTGGACCACGTGGAGGCGAAGTATGAGAACGGGCACATGATCTTCCTGGTGACCTGCTCGCTGCGGGCGCAGGCGCTGAGGCTCCAGCCGGTGTCGGGCATAGCGTCCGTGGCCGGGCAGGCGGGGCTGGAGACGGCCTACGGCACGCTGAACTCGGTCAAGCTGGCGGCGGAATCCAGCGAGATGGCGCTCTTGCGGGATTCGGTGTCGCTGCCCGCCGCGCTGGACGCCCGCGCCACGCTGATGGACTGGGCCACCGCGGAGGTGGAGGAGGTCGCGCCGGACCTGGGCGGCGTGCGGGTCAAGGGGCGCGTGCTGGTGGAGACGCTGGTGTCCAGCGGCGCGGCGGGGCGGCCCGCGGCGGTGATCCGCGTGCCCATGGCGCTGGATCAGCTGGTGGCGCTGCCGGAGTGGCTCACCGGCGACGTGGCCGCCGAGGTGGACGTGCGCGGCGTGCGCAGCCAGATCGCCATGGCCCCGGACAGCGACAGCCCCGGCCTGACCTGCGAGGCCGAGCTGCGGGTGCGGGTGCTGGCCAACACCACCGACCGGCCGGAGGTGCTCACGGACATCTACGCGACCCAGGGCAACGCGCTGGAGGTGGAGACCCGGGATATATCGCTGTGCAGCCGGGTCAACCGCGCGCGGCTGACGGAATCGGTGCGCGGCACGGTGATGATCGGCGAGGATGCGCCCCGGGTGGGCACGGTGATCGCCGCCCAGGTGCGGCCCGTGGTGGGCGGCTGGCAGGGCGCGGACGGCGCGGGCCGCGTGGAGGGCATACTGGAGGCCGCCGTGCTCTACGTGCCCTCGGACGGCGGCCAGCCCGCCTGCGCCGCGGCGGAGATCCCCTTCGCGGTGGACGTGCCCATGGCGCTGGACGAGGCGTCCGGCATCGCGGTGCAGACCCTCGCCGCCGAGGCCAGCGCGCTGATGGGGGATCGGCTGGACATGAAGGTGCAGCTCGGCCTGCTGTGCGAGACGCGCGCGAGGGAGACCGCGCGCATCGTGACCGACGTGCAGGAGGGCGCGCCGCTCAGGCGGCAAAACGGCATCGTGATCGTCTGGCCCGGCGAGGGCGAGGACGCCTGGACCATCGCCCGGCGCTACGCCATTCCCGCCGCCCAGGCCGCCGACGCGCAGGCGGGGAAGGCGCTGGTGTTGAGGATTTAGGCGATATCCAACGGTATTTATAAATGCTGCCCGACGGATTGACAATTTATGATATTCAATATATAATAGATATTGATTAATAAATCCACGGAGGGAAGATATGGACTTTAAGCAGTTGGAATCTTTCGTCGCCGCGGTGAACGAGGGCAGCTTTTCAAACGCCGCCGATCGGTTGCAGCTTTCGCAGTCGATGGTGACGATTCACATTCGCAATCTGGAAAAGGAGCTGGGCACGCGGCTTTTGAACCGCACGACGCGGTCGATGGAGCTCAGCCAGGACGGGCGCACGTTCTACGGCTACGCGCGGGAGATGCTGAAGCTGAACCGGGACAGCATACTGGCCCTGAGCCGTGCCGACCGGGACGACAAGACCATCGACATCGTGGCCACGCCCTTCATCAGCCGCTACTACCTGGCGGACTGGGTGATCGGCTTCAACCGCCTGCACCCCGACATCAACTTCAAGTTCTTCACCGGCTACAACTCCGAGATCCACGGCAGGCTGGAGAAGGACGGCGGCGAGTTCGCCTTCTGCAACATGAAGATCATGAACTCGGACTACGCCGTGCGGCACTGCGGCATCGCCAACCTGGTGGTCATCACCCCCAACGACGCGCGCTTCCGGGCGCTGGGCAGCCAGCCCTTCCCGGTGGCGCTGTTCGGCGAGGTGCCGATGATCACCCGCAGCAGCACCTCCACGCTCCAGCAGGAGTTCATGCGCTGGATGAAGCAGAGCATCCCGGACACCAAGCTGAACGTGGCCGCCGCCATCGACGACACCGAGACCATCAAGCGGCTGGTGGCCGCGGGGGTGGGCGTGTCGGTGATCTCCGAGGTGGCCGCGCGGCAGTACGTGGAGGAGGGGCGGGTGCTGTCCTTCCCGCTGGAGGGGACCATGCCCTATCACCTGTATTTCGTGTACAAAAAGAAGTTTCTCTCGCCGGAGCAGACGCTGTTCAGGGATTTCATACTGGAGCAGGTCGCCCACGTGGACCGGCCGGCGGAGGACTGACAGGATACTTGATAAGAGGATGGAACGATGAAACACGTATTTGTAACGGTGCTCGCGCTGCTGCTGGCGATGTCGGCGGCGGCGGAATCGAACCCCACTGACGCCTTCACGGGGCGCTGGCGGGATGCCGAAAACCCCGGCGCGGAGATGAAGATACTGCCCGAGTATCAGGAGGAGGAGGGGGCGGAGGAGCTGGCGCTCTATCCGATCGACTTCACCTGGAACCCCACGGGGGACAGGCCGGTGGTGTGGACGATGACCGCCCGCTACAACGGCAAAAAGCAGCGGCTGGAGTACGCCGACGGCACGAAGATCGAGGACGGCCGGATCGCGTTCAGCGGCACGAAGGGCTATTTGAAGCTCAACGGCGAGGGGAAGCTGGTGTGGATGGATTCCCGGGAGAGCGCGTCGCTCAAGCTGGCCTTTGCGCGCGAATACGCGCCCGCGCCCACCGCGGAGGAGTTTGCCGACGGGTACTTCCGCGTGGTGGCAGGGCTGGAGCGCGGGTCCGCCGGGGCGGCGCTCAAGGCGGCGAAGACCATCGCGCAGGTGCTGCAATTCGCCGAGGCGCGGGAGCTCTGGAACGCCGACGGCGAAGCCATGCAGCGCAACCTGGAGGCGGGCTGGGAGATGCTCACGCCCGACGAGCAGGCGCGGTTCGACGCGGCGTTCGACAGCGGCGTGTCCGATCCCGCCGACGAGGCCTTCGAGGACTACGGCGCGCTTCGCAAGGTGTTTAAGGACGCCGGCGTGGGCGACGAGATGGCCCGGCTGACGTCCAGCCCGGAGGTGCGGCTGTCGTGGGAGTTTTTGTCCAGCGCCACGCTGAACATGGGCAACCTGGACGACGGGGTGTATGAGGACGCATTGGGATAAACTTACATGAACGACCCCCTCGCGCGGATGCGCGAGGGGGCCGTTATGTGGGTCGCCTATATTACCACCTGGTCGCGGCCGGATTTCTTGCCCATGTAGAGCTTCTGGTCGGCCTGCTCCAGTATGTCCTTCAGGGGGGAGGTGAAGTCGTTCTCCTCCACGCCCACGGTGATCGTGATGCTGAACTCGACGTCCTCGAACCTGAGCTTCATGTGGCGCACGTCGTTGCAGATGTCAAACAGCACGCGCCCGGCCTCGTCCAGGTTCTTCCGGGGCAGGAAGAAGCAGAACTCCTCGCCGCCCCAGCGGCACACGCTGTACGCCTCGCCGGCCTTTTCGCGGAACAGGTCGGCCAGCATGCGCAGGGTGTAGTCGCCGCAGTTGTGGCCGTAGGTGTCGTTAACCTTCTTGAAAAAGTCGATGTCCGCGATGGCCACGGAGAAGGTCTCTCCCGGCCACTTGAGCTGGTAGAGGTCGATGTCGTTGAGCATGGCGCGGCGGTTGGGCAGCTGGGTCAGCGGGTCGGTGCCTGCCTCCTTGTGGAGCTCCTGGTTGTCCAGCCGCAGCTTGCGCTCGGTCTCCTGGAGGTTGGAGCTGAACAGTATGCACAGCGCCGCCATCATGATGAAGAACATCAGGCTGTTGAGGGTCTGGAAGGCGATGCTGGTGCTCGTACTCAGCGCGTACAGCGGCGGGAAGCTGAGGGAGTAGGAGAACAGCAGCATCCGGAAGGAGATCAGCGCGACAAAGTAGAACAGCTTGAGCCACGGCGGCTCGTAGATGTTGAAGAACGTGAGGAACAGCAGGAGGATCAGGAAGTGCTGCCCGCCGCAGCTCCAGCCGAAGGTCTTCACGTACCAGAAGCCCCAGACGAGCGTGATGGCGGCGTAGAGGCCGAAGCTCACGCGCATGGGCAGGCGGCCGATCAACAGAAGCCCCGCCATCACCATGACGAACATGGCAATGGGCATCCACTGGGCCTGGCGCGTGCTCCAGAAGAACAGTATCACGTTCAGCGGAAAGTAGATGGCCAGCAGGATCTCGCTGATCGCCAGCGCGCGCCGATAATAGGCGGGGATTTCCGCGCCGGGCCTCGGGGCCTTCTTGCGAAGAAAATCCGTCAACAAACTCATGGCCTTCCCGCTTTCTGCAATCATATTTCGGTCATTATTATTATGCCTTATAATCGCCGATATTGCAATAGCCGCAAACGATACCGGCATTATTAAAAATAATGAAACAGTTACATGATAACTATAACATTATATTATAGATAAAAGGAGGCCGTCCCGCGATGGGGACGGCCTCGGTCGTTTCGGCGGGGCGTTACTCCTTCACGCCGCCGACGGCAATGCCCGCGATGATGTACTTGCTGAAGGCGAAGTACACGATGATCAGCGGCAGGGCCGTCATGGTCAGGCCCAGATAGATGGAGCCGAACTCGGTGCGGTAGATATCGCCGCGCAGCTCCTTGACCATCATGGGCAGGGTCTTCATGTTGGGGTTGGTCAGCAGCATCAAGGGGGTCAGGTAGTTGTTCCAGCTCGCGATCACGGCCATGATGCCCATGGTGGCCATGGCGGGGATCATGATCGGCATGATGATGCTGTTGAAGGACTTAAATTCGCCCGCGCCGTCGATGCGCGCCGCCTCAACCAGCGCCACCTGGAAGTTGGCCTCCAGGTACTGCTTGAAGAAGTACACCGTGGACGCCGCCGCGATGGACGGGATGATCAGCGGCAGGTAGCTGTTCACCCAGCCCAGCTGGTACATGAAGATGTAGAAGCCGGTGGCGGTGACCTGGCCGGGGATCATGATGATGGCCATGATGATGGCGATGGCCAGCTTGCGGCCGCGGAAGTTGTACACCGTGAGGCCGTAGGCCGTCAGCGCGGAGAAGTACACGCTGAGGATCGTGGAGCCGAAGGAGATGATGGCGCTGTTGCGGAAGCCCGTGAGCAGGTCGAAGTTCTTGCTCTGCAGCACCTGCCAGTTGTACAGGAAGTACTTGGAGGGCAGCAGGCTCACGCCCTGCTGGATCTGCTGGCTGGAGCGCGTGGAGTTGACGATCATGATCCAGAAGGGCACGATCGACAGGAAGCACAGGAAGATGCACAGCACGTAGATCATCGAGCGCTTGCTGTTGAAGATGCTCTGCATGTTCAGAACCAGCACCACGATGGGCATGAACAGCAACAGTGCCGCGACCAGCGGGTTGATGGCCGCGCAGGAGTAGGGCAGCTTGATGGGGAAGCCCTTCAGGCGCAAAAGCGTGTAGCCCATCAGCAGTATGGTGATGAGGTTGGTGAAGCACGCCAGCGTGTAGCACTTGCTGACCAGGCGGTCGCCGGCGATGATCTCCAGCACGAAGGTCGCGGCCAGCAGGCCGAAGATGACCCAGATGATCATGTAGAAGCCGGGGAAGTTCGCCTCATACAGTTTGTAGGAGTTGATGACCTGCATGTCCAGCTCCAGCGCCTCCGGCAGCTTGCCGGGCAGCAGGCTGTAGCTCAGGCCGGAATCGCCTTCGCTGGCGGCGGACTCCTGCTGGGCGATCAGCGCGTCCAGCGCGGCCTGCTCCTTGTCCACCTTGGACTGGTCCTTCTTGAGGGTGTCCTCATCCTTGCCGGACTTGGTGTCGCGCTCCAGCTTGGCCTGGGCGCGGTCCAGCTTGTCCTGCTGCTTGGCGATGTCGCCCGCCAGCGCGCCGGCGCTGTTCTCCGTGAAGGTCGCGATGGGGAGGAACATGCACGCGATGGTGGCCAGTATCAGCGCGAGGCTGATGATTTTCTTGGTTTTCTTCATGTGCTCGCCCCCTTACCTGTGCGGTTTCGCGTCGTGATCCTTCATCAAATAGTTGATGAACATCGAGCAGATGATGATGATGCCGAACAGCACCACGGAACCGGCGGAGGCCATGTTGAAGTTGTAGGTCCCGGTGAAGCCCTGCTGGTAGATGAAGCGGGCCACGGTATTGGTCATGTTGTTGGGGTTGCCCTGGGTCATCAGGTGGGGGATATCGAACATGGTCAGGCCGCCCACCAGGGAGGTGATCAGGTTGTACAGCATGATGGGCTTGATCAGCGGCAGCGTGATCTTCCAGAAGATCTGCCGGCTGGTGCAGCCGTCGATCATGGCCGCCTCGAACAGCGACGGGTTGATGCCGTTCATGCCGGCGATCATGATGATCATGGTGTTGCCGTACCACATCCACCACTGGATGAAGGAGACGATGCCGCGCGATGTGGGCACGTTGCGGAAGTATTCAAAGGGCGTGTTCAGTATGCCCAGCTTCTGCAAGAGCGTGTTGATCGGGGCGATCGGATATGAAAACAGCGAGAAGAACAGCATGCCGATGGTAGCGGCGGTGATGATGTTGGGCATGAAGATCATGACCTTGAACGCGCCCTGCGCCCTGAGGCGCAGATGCTGATCGGTGAACCAGCTGGCCAGTATCAGCGCGAAGCCGATCTGCGGGATGAAGTTGCACACCCACATGATGGCCGTGTTGCCAAACGACAGCCAGTACAGGCCGGAGGTATCGTTCGCCGTAAACAGCGTCTGGAAATTCTTGAAGCCGATGATGGAGTTGTTCAGGATCTTGTCCCATCCAACGGCGTCCGTCACGGAGGTCTTGAAGGTGAAGAAAATCGGATAAAGCTGGAAAATCAGGAATACGATGAAGAAGGGCGCAATAAAGAAGTAGCCGTAGTGATCGTAGGTTACCTTCTTTGGCTTTGTGTTGCCCGCCTGCATGCCTTCCACCCCTTTGCAGTAATGTAATCACCCCGCGTCGGGGTGGTATGGGTCCCAAAAATCAAGGAAATTGGGCTGCCCTGCCTCTCGGCGGGGGCAGCCCATTGCGTCGTTGCACCGCAGGGTGCGCCGGGAATTATTCGACCTCGATGCCTTCGAACTGAGCGGAGACAGCGGCCTTGAAGTTCGCGATGGCGGTGTCAAGGTCAACCTCACCCTTGATGTAGGGCTGGGTCACGTTGTCGTCCCACAGCTTGTTCATGGCCTCGTCGTAGTCGGTCATCGTGGAGGCGTTGGCCAGGTTGGCCGCCTGCGCGAAGATGCTGTAGTGATCCTGGCCGCCCAGGAACGGGTTGGGAGTGCCGCCCTCTTCGATGATCTTGTCGACAACCGCGTTGTTGGACACGAAGTCGCCGGAATCCTTGGCGTAGGTGTACAGGAAATCGGGATCCAGGGTGAAGAAGCGGATGACTTCCTTGATGGCAGCCTTCTTGGCATCGTCAGCAGCCGCGACCTTGGCAGCGTTGGCGCCAACCCAGGTGCCGCCCCAGCTGTAACCCACGGGGCCGGCGACCATGCGCCACAGGCCGAAGGTGCCGCCGTTCTCGTCGGACAGCTTCTGGAGCTCTTCGTCGGACATGGAGCCGTCAGCGCCGGGCACGCAGTTGGGCTTCAGGACGTAGTGCAGGCCCCAGGTGGGCAGCAGGTAGCACATGATCTCGTTGGTGCCGTTCATGCCGGCGTACCAGGCCTCCTGCCAGGCCATGCCCTTCGCGTACAGGTCTTCTTCCTCAGCGGTCTTGACCAGGTCGAGGAAGTCGTAGAGCACGTCGTCGATGACCAGCTTGCCGTCGACAACCCAGCCCTGGGAGCGGTTGTACTGATAGGCGTTCCAGATGTCGCCGGTGGCGCAGAACATCTTGCAGGCGCCGTCGGAGGCTTCCTTCAGCTCCTCAGCGGTCTCCAGGAAGGCGTCCCAATCGGCGACCTTCTCCTGGAACTCCTCGGGGGTGGTGACGCCCAGGTACTTCTCGGCCAGGTCGGCACGATACATCAGAGCGCCGGGGGTGGACTGCCAGGCCAGGCCCTTCTGAACGCCCTCGGGATTCTGGCCGATCTGCAGCATGGCGGGGATGCAGGTGGCGAAGTCGTCGTCGGTGAAGCCCAGATCCTTCAGATCAGCGGTCCAATCGCTGTTGACGTACTTCTTGACGAAGGCGGCCTCCAGCGTGAAGATGTCGGGAGCGTCCTCAGCGGTGGCGTCGGCAGCCAGCAGGGTGTCGACGTGGGAGGTGTACTCACCGCCATCGGTGGGATACAGGGTGAAGTTGAACTTGATGTTCGGATGGGACGGAGCGAAGTACTTTTCAATCATGCCCTGGAACTCGTTGGTGAAGGACCAGACGTTCAGGGTGACTTCCTCTTCGGCCATGGCAAACGGCATCGCCGCGCAAAGCAGCATGACGGCCAGAACCAGAGACAGCACTTTCTTCATGAAGGGTTCCTCCTTTTGAATTATATTGCAAAGCCCTCGCGGACTTTGTCAGCCCATTGAATCAGAACTTTACGAAACCGTTTTTTCCGGCACAAATCCCGCCGGTCGGTTTTCGCGGACTGCCGAGCGGTTATCAAGCTTTGCGGCACTCCAAATTCATTAATGGTATTATAACACGATTCAACCAAATTGTCCATACTTGCACAAAATTTATTTTTGAATTATTGGAAAAACAATGATTTGAAAGCGGAGAATAACAATAAATGGGTGGGCAACAGCAACAAATGAAGACAAATCGCGGCGGGCCGAAAACGTTTGATTTGCCGCGCGACGGGGCGGAAATGGGGGGGGCGCGGGGTGTTTTGGAGAAAACGATTTAGTACAGACGAAAAGGATTGACCGGGCGGGCCCGGTCAATCCTTCGTCAGATCGCTGTACAGGTCGGCTTTGTAGAGGCCGTCGGACACCATGCGGTTGATGCTCTCGGCGACGGCGGCGCGGTCCTCGGCGTAGGTGACGCCGTACCATTTGTCCGCGGTGGGCAGCACCCGCACGGTGACCTCGCCCCGCTTCAGAAGGGCGCCGATCAGCGTGGGCAGCAGGTATTCGGCCTTCTGGGGATTTTTGGGCACGGTCTCGTCGAAGAAACGGCGGAAGTTCATCTCCAGCACGTCCATGAAGGCGGGGGAGGGGAAGCCCCACATGTTCATCGACACCCGGGCCTCCGGGTCCACCGGCGTGCCGTTGACCGACGCGCCGTCGGGGGTCTTTACGATGTCGGCGGTCTCGACCACCTCGGTCAGGTAGCTCTGATCGTCGGCCTTGCAAAGCCCGCGGGTGACCCCGCCGTGCTCGGAGAGCGTGTTGCGGAGTATGAAGCCCGCCATGCACAGGGATATGTCGCCGTGGCGCTCGATGAGGTAGCGGCGGAGGTTGACGAAGGCCTGCTTGCCGTAGTAGTCGTCGGCGTTGATGACGGCGAAGGGGCCCCGCACCTGCTCGCGGGCGCACAGCACCGCCTGGCCCGTGCCCCAGGGCTTGCTCCGGCCCTCGGGCAGCGCGCCGGGGATGTCGTTTAGCGCCTGGAAGGCGTAGCCCACCGACACGCCCAGCCGGGTCAGCACCGCCTCGATGCGGTCGCCGATGGCCGCGCGGAAGTCCGCCTCGATGTCCCGGCGGATGATGAACACCACGCGGTCAAAGCCCGCCTCGACGGCGTCGTGGATCGAGTAGTCCATGATAATGTGGCCGTAGTCGTCCACCCCGGCCAGCTGCTTGATGCCCCCGCCGAAGCGGCTGCCGATGCCCGCGGCCATGATGAGCAGCGTTGTTTCCATGTAATATCATTCCGTTCTGTTGTATAATGGTGAAGAATACATTAAGAGCATTATACACGAATGGCGGGTGGATTGCAAGCCTCGGAGGGTTGCTTTTTTCCTGGGGGAGAACGACCTCTTTTGTCAGCTCTTCGGGCTGCCACCGGAACGGTGGCTGGCCGCAGGCCAGACGAAAGAGGTCGTCCCCCGTTCATTCCATTTCAAACCTCTCCAGCGCGGCGGCGATGACCTGGTCCATGTCGTAATAGCGATACTCGCCCAGCCGCCCGCCGAATATGACGTTGCGCTCCTGCTCCGCCAGCGCCTTATACTGCTGATAGAGCGCGCTGTTTTTGGCGTCGTTGACGGGGTAGTAGGGCTCGTCCCCGGGCTTCCACTCGGAGGAATACTCGCGGCTGATGACGGTCACAGGGATGTCGTTGCCCCGGTCATCCTTGCCGAACTCGAACCACTTGTGCTCGATGATGCGGGTCCAGGGGGTCTCGCGGTCGGTGTAATTGACGGCGGCGTTGCCCTGGAAGTTGGGGATGTCCAGGAGCTCCGTCTCAAAGCGCACCGAGCGGTACTCCAGCGTGCCCAGCCGATAGCCGAAGTAGGCGTCGATGGGGCCGGTGTAGACCACGCGGTCCGCGAGGGCGTCCCACCGGGGCCTGTCGGCGAAGTAATCGCAGCCCAGCCGGACCTCCGCGCCGCGCAGCAGGCGCTCCACCATGCGGGTGTAGCCGCCCATGGGGATGCCCTGATGGAGGGCGTTGAAGTAGTTATTGTCGAAGGTCAGCCGCACCGGCAGGCGCTTGATGATGAAGGCGGGCAGCTCGCGGCAGTCCCGGCCCCACTGCTTCTCGGTGTAGCCCTTGATGAGCTTCTCGTAGATGTCCCGGCCTACCAGGCTGATGGCCTGCTCCTCCAGGTTGCGGGGCTCGCCGGTGATCTCCCGGCGCTGCTCGGCGATCTTCGCGGCGGCCTGCTCCGGCGTCACCACGCCCCACATTTTATTGAAGGTATACATGTTGAAGGGCAGGGAGTACAGCTCCCCCTTGTAGTTCGCCACGGGGCTGTTGGTGAAGCGGTTGAACTCGGCAAAGCGGGTGATGTAGCTCCACACCCGGCGGCTGTTGGTGTGGAAGATGTGCGCGCCGTAGCGGTGGACGTGTATGCCCTCCACGTCCTCGGTGTACACGTTGCCGGCGACGTGGTTGCGCCGGTCAATCACCAGCACCTTCTTCCCGGCGTCCATGGCCTGCCGGGCGAACACCGCGCCGTACAGCCCGGCGCCGACGATCAGATAGTCGTATTTCATGGTCATTCTCCTTTGTCGTTCAGCGGTACGACCTCGCAGACCCTGAGCACGCCGCCCTCGACGGTGAACCGCAGGTCATAGCCCGCGAAGGGCACGCCGTAGCGCCGGTGGCTGTCGCCGCGCCTGTAGCCGGGGCGGGGGTCCTGCCGGAGCACCGCCACGGCGGCCTCGCGCTTGTCCGGGGGCAGCTTTCGTAAAAGGGGCTCGGGGAAGTCCACGTCCACGGCGTAGTCCAGCACTTCGCCGGAGAAGCCGCCGGTGGCCTCGGGGTGGCAGTCGGCGTGGGGCAGGTAGGGCTTGATGTCGTAGATCGGCGTGCCGTCCATCAGGTCCGCCCCGGCCACATGCAGCACCGGGCCCTCGGGCGTGGCAAGGTCGATGCCCTCCAGCTTCACGCAGGACAGCCCCAGCGGGTTCGGCCGGAAGGGGGCGCGCGTGGCGAACACCCCCATGCGGCGGTTGCCGCCCAGCCGGGGCGGCTTCACCGTGGGGGACCAGCCCTCCGTGACCGATTCCGAGAACTGCCAGATCAGCCAGATGTGGGAGTAGCCCTCCAGCCCCTTGAGCGCGTTGACATCCCGAAACGGCGGCTCGAACACGACTGTCGCCTTCAGCGCGTCGATCAGGCCGCTCTGCCGAGGGATGCCGAACTTGCTTGAAAAGTCGCTGCGGATGCGGGCGATGGGCGTGAGCTCGCGCATGGTTTGCCTCCGTGGTTATAGAGAGAAGGGCCGATGGGGAATCCACCGGCCCGAAAATCATCCTATTATATTAGCGCTCGGTGCCCAGGAAGAACAGCGCGATGGTGCCGGGGCCCGAGTGCGCGCCGATGACGGGGCCCACGTAGCTGATGACCACGTCCTTGACGTGGAAGCGCTCGCGCATGATGCCCGCCAGGTATTCGGCTTCATCCAGGCAGTCGCCGTGGGAGATGAAGATCACCTGGTTTTCAAGGTCGATGCCCAGCTTGCCCGCGCCGTCGGCCAGGGCGCGAATGGAGGCCTTGCGGCCCCGGGCGGTGCCGATCTTGATCAGGTGCCCCTCGTTGTCCACGTGCATGATGGGCTTGATGGACAGCATGGAGCCCACCACCGCCGTCGCGCCGGACACGCGGCCGCCGCGTTTTAGGAACATCAGATCGTCGATGGTGAAGTAGTGGCACAGGTGCAGGCGGTTGTCGATCACCCAGTCGCGCACCTGCTCGATGCTCTCCCCGGCCTGCTTGTGCTTCCAGGCGTGGTACACCAGGAGGCCCTGGCCCATGGAGGCGCACAGCGAGTCCACCGCGTAGACCTTGCGCTCCGGGTACTTTTCGGCCATCTCACGGGCCGCCGCCGCGCCGGCGTTGTAGGTGCCGCTCAGGCCCGAGGAGAACCCGATGTAGAGTATGTCCCTGCCGGACTTGAGGATCTCCTCCATCGGCGTCAAAAAGTCGTTCATGTTGATCGCCGAGGTCTTGGCCGGGCACTTGGTGCGCAGCTTGGCGTAGAGCTCCGAAAACGCGATCTCCCGCTCGTCCAGGTAGTTGACGTACTTGGTGTCCTCAATGTAGACCGACAGCGGCAGCACCGTGAGCGCCATTTCGTCCGCGAGCTTTGCGGGCAGGTCGCAGGACGAATCCGTCATGATGATGTAGTCGTTCATATTCTTACTCCCCCTTGCTCCGTTTCATTATAGCATATATTTCGCGTTTTGTCGCGGTGTCGAACAAAATTAATCTCCGTTAACCGAAGCGGGTTTCGGGACGCCGTTAAAAAAATGTGTCAAATTTGCTTCAAAGGGGGTGTACAAAAGAGTTGGGTTGTGGTATAATACCTTTAGCCCCGATTAGAGAACTTCGAAACCGTATCCCTCCGGTGGACCCCTACCGATGAAAGGACTCGGCATCAAAGACTTATACATCGTATGGGCACACAAATTAGGAGGGTATATTCCATGTTCGAAGACAAGACCTTGGTATGCCGCGATTGTGGCAACGAATTCGTGTTCACCGCTTCTGAGCAGCAGTTCTATGCTGACAAGGGCTTCCAGAACGAGCCCAGCCGCTGCCCCGCCTGCCGCGCCGCGCGTCGCGCTGCCAACGGCGGCGCCAACCGCGGCGAGCGTCAGATGTACGACGTGATCTGCGACGGCTGCGGCCAGCCCACCCAGGTGCCGTTCCAGCCCCGCGGGGACCGTCCGGTCTACTGCCGCGCCTGCTTCGAAGCGAATCGTCAGAATCGTTTCTAAGGCAATGAATAGCAAAGAGGCTGCCTCAAAACAAGGCGGCCTTTTTGTATTATAGGGATGAACGGCAAAGCGCGTTAACGCGGAGTATTATAATACCAATAGCACCGCCCCGGACCGGCCCGAAAGGGTCGATCCCGGGCGGGTTTTTAATGGATAACGGCCAGGACGGCAGCGGCAACGGTACGGGGCTGAGAAAAAGGGATGTGACAAACTGGAACATCCCCTTGACAAACGCCGGGAATACATGGAAAATAAAAGGGGGCGTCGTATAATCATTGATTTCGATGGTCCGCGCTCTGTAATGAAGGAAAACGCCGCGACGGTTTAATGACAGAAATCCCAAAAAGGGGCTTGACGGCTATGCGGAACCGGATTACGCTGTTCACAGCACAGCACAGCACAGCACAGCACAGCACAGCACAGCACAGCACAGCACAGCACAGCACAGGCTAATTGCGCCCTTTTTGCGTCTTGCGGGGCGCTTGAAACTGCATATTACATTCGTGATGGATAACCGTCGGATTTGACGGGGTTACTATACCCTGTCAGGTTCGGCGGTTTTTGTCATATAAAGAAGAAATCACAAGGAGGCAATTTGAGAATGAAACAGAAAACAGGAAGAAAGCTGCTGGGCGTTTTGCTCACGCTGGCGATGGTCGTCGGCCTGATGCCCGGCATGAGCCTGACAGCGTATGCAGATACTACCGAGAAATTACTAACTACTATTACGGCAACAGGTAAGGAACAGGCAAGCTACAGCACGGCGAATGTAGCAATCGTTTCATTCAGTTATACTGCAGGAGGGAGCTCAGCATACACCGCTAACTGGGGCTGGTGGGGATACGGTTGGTCGGCAACCGTTGCCCCGGCCAATGGATACACCATCACCAAATGCGTATTCTATGACGATCAAAATCGTACTGCAACAGACAGTGAAGCTCCATTTGTAGTGGAAACCACGGAAGAGGATAAGACACCGAAAGTAAATGGCAATCCTATTTTGGCATATACATCTAAAGGTATAAAAAATATTGAGGTGTATGGGTACGCTACGTCTACGGCTACCCATAGCGTGACCATCACCGCGGGCGACCATATGACAAAAACCACGGGGTCCGGTGCGGCATCACAGACTGACCTGTCCGGCGCAATGACAGCCGTGGTTTATACCGCCGATGACGGCTATTATTTCCCGGATGATTATAGTGTTGCAGCAGTCAACGGAATAACCGTAACCCGTAACGACTACACTCAGATCACGGTTTCCGGAACACCTACCGCTGATGCTGCGATCACACTGACAGCGCCGACGGCTAAAACGACACCGGACGCGCCCACAACAGCAGCCGCGGTGAACTGCACAACCGCGTCCAACAATGACGGAAAGCTCACCGGCGTGACGACCGCGATGGAGTACAAAAAGTCGGATGCCGAGAACTGGACCGCCGGAACAGGCAGCGACATCACAGACCTTGTTCCCGGAACCTACTATGTGCGTTATAAGGCAACAGATACAACTAATGCATCTGGCAATCAGCAACTGTCGATTGCTGGGTATACGGCTCCGACCTACGAAGTAACCTACAAAGTGGCCAACGGAACATGGTCGGATGACAGCACGACGGATAAGAAGGAGACGGTACAGAGCGGCTCGAAGCCTGCAAGTGTGCCAACCGGCATGAAAGCTGCTTCCGGTTATACGGGCGGTAGCTGGGATAATGACCCGACTGATGCGACCATCACGGGAGCGACAACGTTCACCTATACCTTTACGGCGAAACAGGCTGCAACCGACACAAAGGCTCCGACAGCCAAGACCCTGACCTCCAACGGCACTCCGCAGCCGCTGGTGAAGCCGGGCTCGGTGGAAGGTGGCACGATGTACTACGCCCTTGGCAGCAATAGTACCACCGCCCCCGCGGACGGCTGGAGCACGGAGGTTCCCACCGCCACCGAGACGGGCACCTACTACGTGTGGTACAAGGTGGTGGGCGACGCGAACCACAACGATATCGACCCCGCCTGCGTCGTCGTGACCATCGGCGAGGCCGCCGCACCCGCCACCACGACCATCGTCGCGCCCGCGGCGTCCACATCGGACTATACGCTGCTGGCCTCCCTCAAGACCTCGGGCAAGAAGGCGTTTAAAATGCGCTGGACCGCGGTGCCGGGGGCGGAGGGGTATGACGTGTTTTTCGGCATGTGCAACAAGGGCGAT
>CADASI010000039.1:83280-101661 GCA_902790525.1 uncultured Eubacteriales bacterium | reverse complement strand
CATGGAGCAGTTCTCCACCATCATCACGTCCCGGCCGCTGTCGCTGAGCATGCGCTTCACGGCGGCCATCTGGCTGGCGGACTTCATCAGCACGTAGTTGCCGGGCTCATTGAGTACCTTGTCCAGCCGGTGCACCGCAGGCACGACGTGCAGCTGCTCGTCCCACTCGCAAAGCGGCACGTTCAGCCGCGACGCCGCCGCGCAGAACGACGTGATGCCCGGCACCAGCGCGCTCTCGTAGCCGTCGGCCTCCAGGTGGTGCTGTATGTAGGAGAAGGTGCAGTAGACGGTGGAGTCCCCCAAGGTGAGGTACACCACGTTCTTGCCCTGATCCAGATAGCCCTCGATCAGCTTCGCCGCCTTGCGGTGCTCCAGGTCGATCAGCGCACGGTCCTTGATCATCGGCATGTACACCGGCACCAGCTCCTTGTCCTTTAGCTCCGGCACCACCGCGACGGCGATCCTGTAGGCCACCGTCTCCTTGGGCTCCCGGCCCGGCAGCGCGATGACGTCGTTTTCTTTGATCAGTTTGACGGCCTTCAGCGTCATCAGCTCCGGATCCCCCGGACCGACGCCCACGCCGTAAGCGATACCACGCATATTGTCTATCTCCCTTCGGTCGTTTGTTTTAATTAGGAGTTAGGAATTAGGAATTAGGAATTAGGAATTAGGAATTAGGAATTGCGAATGACTGCGCGGCAGCCGCTATCTTTAATTCCTAATTCCTAACTCCTAAATCCTCATTTCCTCCGCCGCATCCTTCACACACTGTACCAGTGCCTCCAGCGTAGCGCGCTCCGCCACGCGGACGCGCATGCCGTACTGCTTCGCGGCCTCAGCGGTCTGGCGGCCGATGCACACGGCGTCGACCTGTGTGAAATCGGCATCCGGCACGCCGGCGGCGAAGCCCCGGACGGTGGACGCGCTGGTGAACACGCAGAAGTCGATCTCCCCGGCGTCGAGCAGGGCGGCCACATCGACGGTGCGGCTTTGGGCGTACTCGGTGTCGTAGGTGGGCAGGTCGGTGATGTCGAAGCCCGGGCCATTATTGAGCTCGTCGATGAGCTCCGGGTTTCCGATGGCGGCGCGGGGGATGAGTATGCGCGCGCCCGGCGCGCAGACGTCCCGCAGCTCGCGCCCGAGGGTCTCCCCGTCGTACACCGAGGGCATGAAGTCCGAGCGCAGGCCGTACTGCCGAAGCGCCCGGCGGCTGCCCTCGCCGATGACCGCCAGCCTGACGCCCGCGAGCGCGCGCAGGTCGCTCACCTCGATCAGCCGGTCCATGAACACCCTAACGCCGCTGGGGCTGGTGAAGACAAGCCAGTCGTAGCCGCCCTGCTCCAGGCGGCGGACGGCGTCGTCGATGCCTTTATCCCGGATCGGCACGGTGCGTATGGCGGGCAGCTCCAGCACCTCCGCGCCCTCCCGGCGGAGCATCTCCGCCAGCCCGGAGGCCAGCTCCCGGGGCCGCGTGACGACCACCCGCACGCCGGACAGCGGCTTATTTTCAAACCACTTGAAGTCCTCGGCCAGCGCGCACACCCGGCCCACCACGATGATGGCCGGGGTCTGCACCTTCGCCGCGGCGCAGGCGTCCTCCAGCGTGGAGATCGTGGCCAGGATGCGCCGCTGCCGCGCGGTGGTGCCCTTTTCCAGCACCGCGGCGGGCGTGTCCGGCGACATTCCGGTGCGCATGAGCCCCGCGGCGATGTCGTGAAGCGCCGCCACGCCCATCAGAAACACCAGCGTGCCGCCGGTTCTGACCAGGGCGTCGAAGTCGATGTCGTAATCCTGCCCCTCCCGCCGGTGCCCGGTGATCACATGCACGCTGGAGCAGCAGTCCCGGTGGGTGACGGGGATGCCGCAGTAGGCCGGCACCGCGAAGGCGCTGGTCACCCCGGGCACCACCTCAAAGGGCACGCCGTGCGCGCTCAACAGCTCCAGCTCCTCGCCGCCGCGGCCGAACAGGAACGGGTCGCCGCCCTTCAGCCGCACCACGTTGTTGCCCGCGAGGGCCTCCTCCAGCAGCACGCGGTTGGTGTCGGACTGCTTCATGTAGTGGTGGCTGGAGCGTTTGCCGGCGAAGATCAGCCGGGCGGTGTCCGGGATCATGCCCAGCACCCCCGGGCCCACCAGCGCGTCGTAGACCACCACATCGGCCTCGCTGAGCGCTCGGCGGGCCTTGAGGGTCAGAAGCCCCGGGTCCCCCGGGCCCGCGCCCACCAGCCAGACCTTCCCGGTCATGGGGCCACCTCCCCGCGCAGGCGGTTCGCCAGACGGATGCCGATCGCCTCGGCCTCCGCCGCCGCGCCGCGGTCCGTGCCGATGCGTACTTCCCCGGTGTCCGGGTCCCAGTACAGCGCCCGCACGCTGACGGTGCTGCCGCTCACCCGGGCGTGGGCGCACACCGGCGAGGTGCAGCCGCCGTCCAGCGTCCGCACGAAGGCGCGCTCGCACAGCGCGCACAGCATGGCGCTCTCATCCGCGTAGCCGCTCAGCTCCGGGCAGTCCTCCCCGGCGCGGCCCTGCACCGCCAGTATGCCCTGGCCCGCCGCGGGGATGATCTCGTCCGGCTCGAACAGGCGGCTGATGCGCCCCTCCAGGCCCAGCCGCTTGAGCCCCGCCGCGGCCAGCACCAGCGCGTCGAACTGCCCGGCGTCCAGCTTCTTGAGCCGCGTGAGCACGTTGCCGCGCACCGTCCTGATCTCGCAGTCCGGGTACAGCTTTTTAAGCTGGAGGGCGCGCCGCAGGCTGGAGGTGCCCAGCACCGGGGCTTTTTTCAGCGCCGTCACGCCCTCCGGCAGCACCAGCGCGTCCCGGGGGTCCTCCCGCCGGGAGTAGCACAGCGCCGCGGTGCCCTCGGCAAGCGCCATGGGCATGTCCTTGACGCAGTGCACCGCCAGGTCGATGCGATGATCCAGCAGCGCCGCGTCCAGCTCCTTCACAAAAAGCCCCTTGCCGCCCACCTTGTCGAGCGTCCGGTCCAGTATCACGTCGCCGGTGGTCTTCATGGTCACGAGTTCCACCCGCGTTTGAGGGTGTGCCGAGCGCAGGTGATTCACCAGCGTCATGCTCTGGATCATCGCCAGACGGCTCTCACGGCTGCCAACCACGATTTTCTTCATGTGCTTTAAGCTCCTTCGCGCTGTTTTGTCAGGCTTGCTACGATCATTGTAACCGCATTTCACGGGAAAGTCAAGGAAGCATTTGAGGTTGCATTGGCGCGTTAAATCTGGTATAATACCCACAAAACACCGACAGGAGGTAAGCGTATCATGGCTGGATTGCTGGACGAGGTCAACAAGGCCGTATCGAAGATTCAGGAGAGCGCCAAGAGCGTGCTGGACAAGACCGACATCGACGAGAAGATCGTCGAGGCCGCGAAGGACCTGAAGGAAAAGGCGCAGACCGCGCTGGACAAGACCGACATCGACGAGAAGATCGTCGAGGCCGCCAAGGGCCTGAAGGACAAGGCACAGGCCGCGCTGGACAAGACCGACGTGGACGAGAAGATCGCCGAGGCCGCCAAGGGCTTGAAGGACAAGGCGCAGCAGGTGTTCACCCCCACCGAGAAGGAAAAGGACGCCATGGACGTCATCAAGGAGGAGGTCACCGCCCAGTTCGAGCACATCAAGGCCGCCGCCAGGGGCACCGACCCCATCCATGATTTCATGGCCCGGAAGGACGCCCCCGCGGAGGAGGCCCCCGCAACCGAGGCGCCCGCCGCCGAGGAACCTGCGGTCGAGGAGCCCGCGGAGGAGGAATACGAGGAGGAGTGATCCTCCCGATCACCGGCAGACCCATCGTCAGACCCACCGTCCGGCGATGGGTCTGTTAATATTTTAAATATGTGCGCATGGATTGATTTTAACACCGGGGACTGCTATAATGATAGCAACGAATCACTTCGGAGGACAAGACCTGTGAACGGCAAAAAGACAATCGCGCTATTGACGGTATTGATGCTCGTCCTCGCCGCGGTGGCGGGGGCGCTTTCCGAGAATACCATTCCCATGCCCGACCCGGCGGGCGTCCAGCAGGCGGGCGTCCAGCAGGCGGGCGAGGCTCCGTCGGCGGAGTCCCAACAGGACGACGGCTTCCAGCCCGCGGAGGACAGCGCCTCCCTGGAAAATCCCAACGAGGATTGGATGGCGGGCGCGGAGCAGCAGGACGTGGTGGTGGACCAGGCGTACACCATCGACGACTTCGCCGTGACCGAGGGCCTGCCGGACAACTGGGTCAACATACTGCTGCTGGGCTCGGACGTGAAATACACCAACCAGTACGGCCGCACGGACAGCATGATCGTGATGTCCGTCAACCTGGCCACCAAGCAGGCGAAGCTGACCTCGTTCATGCGCGACATCTGGGTGTCGATGGACGGCCGCTCCAAGACCGGCAAGCTGAACTCCGCCTGCATCTACGGCGGCCCCGCGCTGGTGATGCGCACCATCAACGAGCACTTCGGGCTGAACCTGCAATACTACGCGCTGGTGAACCTGTCCAGCATGGCGGAGATCATCGACCTGCTGGGCGGGCTGGATCTCAACGTCACCGAGAAGGAGCGGGACGCGCTCAACAAGGGACTGTTCGACCTCTCGCCCCTGTCCGGCATGGAAAAGCTGGAGGAGTACGGCGAAAACGTCCACCTCAACGGCAACCAGGCCACGGCCTACGCCCGCATCCGAAAGATCGACTCCGACTACAAGCGCACCGAGCGCCAGCGCTACGTGCTCACGCAGATCGCCAAGCGGCTGCAGCAGGAGAACGCGGGCACCATCGTGTCCGTCATCATGAAGCTGCTCTCCTGCGTCGAGACCAACATGAACATGACCCAGCTCATGACCATCGCCGCCGCCGGCATGCAGATGAACATGGACAACATCCCCCAGTTCCGCGTGCCCGCCGACAATACCTACCAGACCGGCACCTATGAGGGCATTTGGGCCATCAAGGTGGACTTCAACGCCAACAAGCAGAAGCTGCACAAGTTCATCTACGGGTGAACGGGGGCATAAAAAAACCGGGCTTCGATCCCACGATCATGGGATCGAAGCCCGGTTTTGTATGCGCTCATCTGCTGTACTTCTCCACGGTGTACTCCACGCCGTCGGTGTCCACGGTGGCGCGCTTGATGCGCTGCTCCTGCACCGGGCGGTCCTGGAAGCCGGTGGGGGTGTTGGCGATGCGGTCCACCACGTCCATGCCCTCCAGCACGATGCCGAAGGCGGCGTAGTCGCCGTCGAGGTGCGGGGCGTTGGCGTGCATGATGAAGAACTGGCTGCCGGCGGAGTTGGGCATCATGCTGCGCGCCATGGACAGCACGCCGCGGGTGTGCTTTAAGGTGTTCTGCTTGAAGCCGTTGCGGGCGAACTCGCCCTTGATGGTGTAGCCGGGACCGCCCATGCCGGTGCCCTGGGGGTCGCCGCCCTGGATCATGAAGCCGGGGATGACCCGGTGGAAGATCAGCCCGTCGTAGAAGCCGGACGCCACGAGATTAACGAAGTTCGCCACGGTGTTGGGCGCCACCTCGGGGTACAGCTCCGCCTTGATGATGCCGCCGTTTTCCATTTCAATCGTCACGATGGGGTTTTTGCTCATATCTGTCGTCCTCCTCACTTGTCTTTGGACTTCCTGTTGTCGATTTCCTCTTTTTCCAGCGTCCTGGGTTCGTAGTCCACGTCGAAGGTCTCCACGCGGATGCGCTGTATGACGATCTTCTCCAGCGGCCGGTAGCTGCCGTCCACGGGCCGGGAGCCGATGTCGTCCAGCACGTTCAGGCTCTCCGCGTCCATGATGCGCCCGAAGGCGGCGTAGTAGCCGTCGTACTCGGGGTAGCTGCCCTCCATGATGAAGAACTGGCTGCCGCCGGTGTCGTAGTCGCGTTTGCGGGCCATGGAAATGGTGCCGCGCATGTGGGACAGCGTGTTGCCCTTGAACTTGTTCTCGGAAAACTCACCCTTGATGTAGTAGCCCGGGTCGCCGGTGCCGTCGTTCTCGGGGTCGCCGGACTGTATCAGCACGTTGGACACCACCCGGTAGATCTGCTGGTTGTCGTAGAAGCCGTCGTTGGCGAGCTTGACGAAGTTGGCCACGGTGTTCGGGGCCTGCTGGGGGTACAGCTCAAAGCGCATCTGGCTTCCGTCGGTCAGCGTGATGGTGGCGATGGGGTTCTGTTCGATCTCCGCGTAGGGATTCTTCGGCCGACCGCAGGCGGTCAGCAGCAGTGCTGCCGCCAGCAGCAGCGCGATCGCCAGCAAAAGCGGTATCAGGCGTTTCACGGGCGAATCCCCCCCGTCTGAAAGATCACCGCGCGCTTGCGGGCCACCATTTCGTCCGTGCGGGCGATGTACTCGTCGATGTTGCGCACGTTCGGGGCGCGCTCGATGCGCAGGGCGCGGTCGAACAGCCACTTGGTGATGGCCCCTGCCCCCAGCGCAAGCACGCTGACGGTCTCCTCCATGTTGCCGATGTTGTACAGGCACGCCTTGCGGGGCAGGGCGTAGCCCACGTTCTCCAGGTTGCCCGCCATGTACTTCTGCCGGTACAGGTAGTAGGGCTGGTAGCCGTCCGCTGTCAGGCGCTCGCGGGCCAGGGCGATCATCTCCCCGGCGCCCTCCGCGCCGATCTGGGTGTGCCCCCCGGCGACGGTGAGCTGCTCGTGCAGCCTGCTGGAGCGCTTGATGGCCAGCGAGTGCACCGTCACGCTGTCCGGACGGAGGGACTGCACCGCGTCCAGCGTGCGGCGGAAGTCGTCCACCGTCTCCCCGGGCAGCGCCGCGATGAGATCCATGTTGATGTCGTCAAAGCCCAGTCGGCGGGCGAGTTCATACGCCTCCAGCGTCTGCGCGCCGGTGTGGGCGCGGCCAATGCGCTGAAGCGTGTCGTCGTTGAAGCTCTGGGGATTGACGGAGATGCGCCCCACGCCGTGATCCCGGAGCATCCGCAGGTTCTCTTCGTCGATGGTGTCGGGCCGCCCGGCCTCCACCGTCCACTCCACAGCGGTGGGGAAGGCCGCCTGCGCCGCGGCCAGTATGCGCTCCAGGTCCCCGCAGGGGATCGCCGTGGGCGTGCCGCCGCCGATGTACCCCGCCCGCAGGGTCATGCCCTTATCGCGCATCATGTCCCGACACTGTTCGATCTCACGAAGCAGGGCGTTCACATAGGGCTGAACGCGCCTGCCGTCGCCGATCTCACCGGCGGAGAAGGAGCAGTAGGCGCAGCGGGTTTTGCAAAACGGTATGCCGATGTACAGGTCGAACCGGTCCGCCGGGGCCTCGCGAAGTCCCTCCTGCATCCGGGCGATCTCGCCCAGCAGCGCGGCGCGGTCGGGGGAGACGTCGTAGGCTTCCTCCACATGCCGGACCGCGTCCTCCAGGCCCATGCCTGCCTCCATGGCCTCGTATAACAGCCGGGTGGGGCGTATGCCGGTCAGGCTGCCCCAGGGGGGCCGCATGCCGGTCAGCCGCTTGAGCAGGTTGTACAGCGCCAGTTTCACCTGACGCTTCCGCAGGCGCTTGACCTCCACCGGCGTGCCGTCGAAGGCGGGCCGGGAGAGCGCGCTCTCCGCGCCACCGTGCGTCCAGCGGTCGGTCCACCGGCCGTCCGCCTCGGTGAAGCGGTGCTCGAACACGTCCTCGCCCGCGGTGAGGCTGATCGCCACGTCGCCGTAGAACAGCCGCAGCACGTCGCCCAGGTCGGAGAAGAACTCCGGCGCGTCCGTGATGATGCGTATCATAGGCGGTAGCGGCTCCTTTCCTCGCCGATGGTGGTGGCCATGCCGTGGCCGGGGTACACCCGGGTCTCCGGGGGCAGCGCAAACAGCCGCCGCAGGGAGTCGCGCATCTGGGCCGGGCTGCCGCCGTACAGGTCCATGCGGCCGAAGCCCGCCTGAAACAGCGTGTCGCCGGAGAATAATACGGCCTCGTCGGGCAGGTACAGGCACACCGAGCCCCGGGAGTGCCCGGGGGTGGGCAGCACCATGAAATCGAGGCCCGCGGCAGACAGCTTCTCGCCGTAGGGCGCGGCCTCGATGGCCGGGCCGTCCATGTGGCCGATGCCCATCAGCCCCGCCCTGCCGTTCAGCGCGGCGTTGTTGAGCATCTCCATGTCGTCGCGCCCCACGTACACCGGGGCGTGGGTGTCCACGGCCATGGGCCCGACGGCCATGATGTGGTCGAAGTGGCCGTGGGTCAGCAGGATCGCCGCCACGCTGCGGCCCTCGAGGGCGCGTTTGAGCTTCGGGTATTCGTCGCCGGGGTCGATCACCACGCAGTCGTCCCGGCCGTCGCGCCGGACGAGCCAGGCGTTCTCGCCGATCTCGCCGCAGCAGACACAGTGTATTTGAATGGGCATAGGTCCTCCAAAGCGCTTGACATTCGCATGGGGTTTGAGATATAATAATGGCAGGAAGGGATGACGCTCCGGACGGCTCGTCCCCTCCGTAGAGATGATGGGCCGCTATCCTTTGCGCGGGATGGCGGCCTGAGCTTTATTTATGGTTGGAATTGTGAATTCCGAATGCCAGAGTGATGATCATGATTGCGATAATGAGTATCTCATATGCGGTCATGATATCACCTCCCTTTGTACAAAGGAGGGCAAAAGCCAAGCGCCATCTTTTCCTTCCCGCCATGGAGCGTGTGCTCCATGGCTATATTAGCATAATAAGCCTTTTCGTTCCATTCTGATTCGGTTAATTTGCTCTTCCCTTTCAGGAGAGCCATTGCACAAAAGCCGTCTTGTCATCGGCGTTATAGCCGCACTTCTTATAGAATTGAAGCGTCCCCGCCGACCTTGAGCCGGTCATGAGCATCATCTTGTAGCAGCCCGCCCGCGTGGCGATCTCCCGCGCGCGGTCGAGGCACGCCGCGGCGCGACCCTGCCGCCGATACTCCGCCCGGGTCACCACGTTTTCCACGAGGGCGTAGGGCCGCGCGCCCCGGGTGAGGTTCGGTATGATCACGCACACGCAGGAGGCGACCAGCAGGCCGCCCTCATCGTCCACGAGGATGTGATGATTCTCATCCGCCATGATCCGCCGCCAGGCGTCCCGCAGGGCGTCGGAATCCTCCGGCACCCGGGTCTCGTGCAGGTGCAGATAAAGCTCCAGCAGTCCCCCGAGGTCGGCATACACCGCTTCACGCACCATGGTCAGAACGTCCTCCGGCTGTCCAGCAGTATGGTCACCGGGCCGTCGTTCAACAGGCTGACCGCCATGTGGGTGCGGAAGCGGCCCGTCTCCACGGCCAGGCCGTGGGCCTCCAGCATGGCCTTCACCGTCTCGCACAGGGGCTCGGCCACGTCGGGCTTCGCGGCCTTGATGAAGTCCGGCCGCCGACCGTGGCGGGCGTCGGCCAGCAGCGTGAACTGGCTCACCAGCAGCACCTTGCCGCCCACGTCCTTGAGCGACAGGTTCATCCTGTCGTTTTCATCCTCGAACACCCGAAGCCCCGCGATCTTGTCCGCGCAGTACTTCGCGTCCGCCTCGGTGTCGCCGTCCTCCGCGCCCAGAAGCACCAGGAAGCCGCCGTCGATCCTGCCCACGGTCTCGCCCGCCACGTCCACCGACGCATGGCTGACCCGCTGTATGACGCAACGCATTGGAATTCCTCCATTCGGTCAACCGTTCACCCGGCTGACCTCGATGATGTCCGGCCACTTATTGAGCTCCTTGATGATCTTGTTGAGCTGCTGGGTATCCTTGATCACCAGGGAGATGTTGAAGATGAAGGTATTGTCCTTGAGGGTGTGGGCGGAGATGGCGCTGACCGGCACCTCCATGGTGGCGAACAGCACGCTGAGCTCCGCCAGCAGCCCGGTGCGGTTGTAGCAGATGATGCGGATCTCCGCGTCGTAGGTGCCGCCGGAGGCCTGGCTCTCCCACTCGACCTCGATCAGCCGCTCCTTCTCCACGCCGGGGTCCTTGAGGCTGACGCAGTCAGCCCGGTGCACGGACACGCCCCGGCCCCGGGTGATGTAGCCGATGATCCTGTCCCCGGGCAGCGGCGAGCAGCACTTGGCGAAGCGCACCAGCATGCCGCTCTCGCCCTTGACGATCACGCCGTTGGATGCCCCGGACTTCTGGACCTTCTTCTGCGGCTCCTCGGGCTTCTGCTCGGGCACGACCGGCGCGTCCTCGACCTTCTGGGTCTTCTTGTACTCGTCGATCAAGCGGTTGAGCACCTGCACCGTGCTCAGGCCGCCGAAGCCCACCATGGCGCACACGTCGTCGTAGGACTGCACCGAGTAGCGCTTGTACAGCGTCTCCACCAGCTCGTTTTTGCTCAGCTGCGACATGCTGTACCCCAGGCGCTTGGCCTCGCGCTCCAGCATCTCACGGCCGTGGACGATGTTGTCCTCCCGCTGCTCCTTCTTGAGCCAGGCGCGGATCTTGGCCTTGGCCTCGGAGGTCTTGACGATGTTGAGCCAGTCCCGGGACGGGCCGTGGGAGGAGGACGAGGTCATGACCTCCACGAAGTCGCCGGTGTTCAGGGGATGCGCCAGCGGCACGATGCGCCCGTTGACCTTCGCGCCGATGCAGCGGTTGCCCACGGCGGAGTGTATGCGGTAGGCGAAGTCCAGCGGCGTCGCGCCCTTGGGCAGGGAGATCACGTCGCCCTTGGGGGTGAACACGAACACCTCGTCGGCGAACAAGTCAAATTTCAGAAGCTCCGAGAACGTGCCGGGGTCCTTCACGTCGCCCTGCCAGTCCAGTATGCGCCTCAGCCACGACAGCTTGTTGTCCAGCTCGTCGGCGGCCTTGCCCTCCTTGTAGCGCCAGTGGGCGGCGATGCCGTACTCCGCCGTGCGGTGCATCTCGAAGGTGCGGATCTGCACCTCGAAGGGCTTGCCCTGGTTCATCACCGTGGTGTGCAGGGACTGGTACATGTTGGCCTTGGGCATGCTGATGTAGTCCTTGAACCGGCCCGGCACCTGGGGCCATATGGTGTGCACGATGCCCAGCACGAAGTAGCAGTCGTTCTTGGTGTTTACCAGCACGCGCACCGCGATCAGGTCCATGATCTGGTCGAAGGTCTTCTGCTGGTTCTTCATCTTCTTGTAGATGGAGTAGAAGTGCTTGGGACGGCCGTCGATCTCGCACTTGATGCCCGCCTCGCTCAGGCGGCCCTTCAGTTCCTGGGTCACCTGGGCGATGAGCTGCTCGCGCTCCTCGCGCTTCATGCCCACCAGCCGCACCAGCTCGTAGTACCCCTCGGGGTCGAGGTAGCGCAGCGACAGGTCCTCCAGCTCCCACTTGATGGTGTACACGCCCAGCCGGTGGGCCAGCGGGGCGTAGATGTCCAGCGTCTCCCGGGCGATGGGCACCTGCCGCTCGGGCCGTTGCCACTTGAGGGTGCGCATGTTGTGCAGCCGGTCCGCCAGCTTGATCAGCACCACGCGGATGTCCTTGGCCATGGCCAAAAACATCTTGCGGAGCGTCTCGGCCTGGGCCTCCTCGCGGTTGGCGAAGTCGAGCTGCGAGAGCTTGGTCACGCCGTCCACCAGCAGGGCCACCTCGTCGCCGAACAGCGTGCGCACGTTGTCCAGCGTGCAGCCCTCCACGTCCTCCACGCAGTCGTGCAACAGGCCCGCCGCGATGGTGGTCGCGTCCAGCATCAGATCCGTCAGTATGACCGCCACCGCGCAGGGGTGGCAAAAATAGGGATCGCCCGATTTCCGCACCTGGTTGGCGTGGGCCTTTTCCGCAAAAGCGTAGGCCCGGCTGACCAGATCCATATCGTCGTCCGGGTGATATTTCTGTATGCGGCCGATCAGCTCGTCCACGCTGATGTACGGGCGCAAGCCGGTTTCAGACATATCGGATCCTCCCTGTTTGATGGTCGTTGGGTCTATGATCGCCAGGACTGTATCATCCGCCACACGGCGCTGTCCCCGGGCTCGGCCCTCCTTCGGTCGAGCCGCCGGATGCCGACGGGCGAGGCGCTCAAATCGAAGGCGAACAGCCCCATGTCCTCGAGGGTCAGCAGGCTAAGAAGCGCAGTCAGCGGGCCTTTGCCGGACTGCGCCGCCACCGCGTGGGCGAGCATCTTCATATCCCGGTACGGCGCGCCCCGGCGATGAAGCGCCGTCAGCGCCCGGTAGACGTCCCGCATGGCGTCCAGGTCCGGGATGACGTCGAGCCAGTCGGGACGGATGTCGAGCCTGAATACCTCGCCTTCCCAGTGAAGCGCCTGGGCGGGGCAGCCCATCAGCACCACCCGCCGGTAGCTTGGGGGAATGGCGCCCACCCTCGGGCACACGGCCACCGCGTTGAAGCCCCGGGGATCGTCGGGCAGATGACCGATGTGCAGGTCGCAGGGCCCGAGCCCGAGCGCCAGCGCCGCCGCGCTCATATCGCCCGCGAGCATCAGCGTGCCCTGGGGAGAAGCGCGCAGCAGCGCCGAGAGCGCGTCCGCGTCGATGGGCGCGGGGACGGGCGCGTCAGACGGGTCTATCCTCTTATTATAGATTATCTCTGTTAAGAAATCGCATTGAAGCGATAATTCCTCACCAAGATTTGACGCAATGCGCGCATTCGCGTCGGCGTTTGTCAGCGCCCTGACCTCGAGCTGCGCCGAGGTGCGGCCCATGTAGGTGTTGATCTTCGGCACGAACAGCGCGTCCACGGGGCAGTCGCTTTGAAGTTCCTCGGCGCGGCGGCCCTCCCGGAAGAATATGCCGCCCACCCGGTGGCCCCCCTGGGCCAGCGTCAGCCTGAGGTGCGCGCCCTCCGCGCCCACGCGCCGGGCCTCCACCACCTCCGCCGTGGCGCGGAACACCGGCGCGGGGTTGCCGAAGCCCGTGGGCTGGAGACCCTCCAGCGCCGCCACCAGCGCGGGGGTGACTTCCTCCAGGTCGAGCTCGGTGTCGTAGGGCAGGGCGGGGACGTAGACCTCCGGCGGTATGTTTTCGGCAAGCCAGCGGTCCATGGCGTCGATGAAATCATTGAGCCGGTCCGGCGCAAGCGTCAGCCCCGCCGCCTGCTTGTGGCCGCCGAAGCGCAGTATCGTGTCCGCGCAGCCGGTCAGCGCCGCGTGGATGTCCACGCCCTCGATGCTCCGGCAGGAGCCGGTCAGCTTATCCCCCTGGTCGGAGAGCATCACCACGGGATAGTGGTATTCCTCCACCAGCCGGGACGCCGCCAGGCCGATCACGCCGGGGTTCCAGTCCTTCCCGCAGAGTATGATGGCGCGGTGGCGTATGAAGTCAAAGCCGCGAAGCTGTTCCTCCGCCTCCCGGAGGATCTGCTGCTCGATGGTCCGCCGCCTTTCATTCTCCGCGTTGAGCTCATCGGCCAGCGCGGCGGCTTGGGCGGGGTCCTCGGCGGTGATCAGCGCCAGCGGTTTAAGCGCCGTGTCCAGCCGCCCGCCGGCGTTCAGTCGCGGGGCGAGCTGGAAGGCCACGGCCGTGGCGGTCACCGGCTTGCCGGACAGCCCCGCCGCCTCGATGAGCGCCGCGACACCCGTGCGGGGATGCCGGTTGACGGCCTCGAGCCCCATGGCCACGATGGCGCGGTTCTCGCCGGTCAGCGGCACCACGTCGGCCACCGTCGCCAGCGCGGCGATGTCGATCAGATCCATCGGGAGCTCGCCGGTCAGCGCCCACGCCATCTTCCACGCCACCCCCGCGCCGCACAGGTGGGGGAAGGGGTAGCCGTTCAAAAGCGGGTTCACCACCGGGCAGTCCGGCAGCGCCTCGGCGGGGCGGTGGTGGTCGGTGACGATGACTGAAAGCCCCAGCGACCGCGCCATCGCCACCAGCTCGACGCTCGTCACGCCGCAGTCCACCGTGACCATCAGCTTCGATGTGCCCGCGATCTCCCGGACGGCGCGCTCGTTTAAACCGTAGCCCTCGGTGTGGCGGCTGGGCAGGTAGACCCGGACGTTTGCCCCCATGGCTTCGAGGGTCAGCCGCATGATGGCCGAGGCGCACACGCCGTCCACGTCGTAGTCGCCGTAGACGCAGATGGGGTCGCCGGATTCGACGGCGGCGCGGAGCATGCCGACGGCCTGGTCCATGTCGCTTAGCAGAAACGGGTCGTGCAGGCTCCGGGCGTCCGGGTGCAGAAAGCGCTCCGCCGCTTCCGCGGAGCCGATGCCCCGCCCGACCAGCAGGCGGTGCAGGACCTCCGGCATGTCGGCGGGCCGCTCAAAGGGGGTGGGCGCGTCGTTGCGCTTGACGTATCTCAGCATGATGGCTCCTGGTGTTCGTTGTATTTATGGACAATCCCTCCGTCACGGCTGCGCCGTGCCACCTCCCTTTGCACAAGGGAGGCGAGGCAATCCCTCCGCCTCGCTGCGCTCGGCATCTCCCTTTGCACAAGGGAGGCGAGGCAACCCCTCCGCCTCGCTGCGCTCGGCACCTCCCCTTACACAGGGGAGGCGAGGCAACCCCTCCGCCTCGCTGCGCTCGGCACCTCCCCTTACACAGGGGAGGCGAGGAAGCGCGTCCAAAGGCTCCCCTGTGTAAGGGGAGCTGTCGCCGAAGGCGACTGAGGGGTTGCCGTAACCGACTATAACTGTGAAGCAATGACGTTGTCGATATACGAACACACTGCCTCAAAGTGGCGATTGATTTCACAATTCGGAATGCGAATAATCCTCAAGCCGTATTGTTCAAGGAATCGGGTTCTTTTTTCGTCGTTGGCCTCGTTGTCAGGCTCAAAATGCTGGGAGCCGTCGAGCTCGATCACAAGATGCGCCCGCGCGCTGTAAAAATCCACAATATAATACCCCAACACCTTTTGACGGGTGAATCTGCAGGGATGCGTTCGCAGGAAATCGTACCATAGATGTCGCTCCTCTTTGGTCATGCTCCTGCGCAATCGCCGGGCGTTGGGAACGAGCGACTTGTTGTGCTTTCGTGGCAGCATCGGGCATACCCTTTCACGTTCATTGATCGATTCAGCGGCCGGGAAAACGAATTAGGAACCGGCTGACGTCGATTCCTAATTCGGGGGTTGATGTTCAATTACTTTGCGGACTTGGCGGCGCGCTTGGCGGCGAGCTTCTCATCCCACATGGCCCACACCTGACCGGACAGCAGCACGGAGGAGTAGGTACCGGCGAGCATGCCGATGATCAGCGGGAACGCGAACTCCCTGATGGAGGACACGCCGAATATGAACAGGCAGACCAGCGTGATCAGGGTGGTCAGCGTGGTGTTGATGGTACGGGCCAGCGTGGAGCTGACGGAGACCTCCACCACGTCCATCATGGGCATCTGGCTCATGCCGGGGCGCTTGCGGTTCTCGCGGATGCGGTCGAAGATGATGATGGTGTTGTTGATGGAGTAGCCGACGATCGTCAGTATGGCGGCGATGAACGAGCTGTTCACCTGGAAGGCGAAGCGGAAGAACACCATGAACGCGCACATGATCAGTATGTCGTGCACCAGCGCGAACAGCGCGGCCGCGCCGGAGAGCGGGCTGAACCGTATGGCGATGTAGATCAGCATGCACACGAAGGCGATCAGCAGCGCCTTGACGGCGTTGGACAGCAGGTCGCGGCCCGCGATGGCGGACACGTGGTCGACGGAGATGAACCGGAAGTTCGGGTACTTGGCGCTCATCTCGCGCTCGAGTATGGAGCGCACCTGGCTGGTCACGTCGTCCATATTCAAAAGGATGCGCAGGTCGGTGCCGGTCTCCTCGACCGCTTCCTCGGTCTCCTCGGTCTCCTCGGTCTCCTCAGCCTCTTCGGCCTCTTCGGTCGCCTCGGTTTCCTCGGTCGCCTCGACGGTTTCTTCTTCGGCTTCTGCTTCGGCAGCCTTCGCGGCGGCCTCGGCCTCGGCGTCGTACTTCACGAACTGGATCTCGGTCAGGCTGTAGCCGCCCTCGTCCAGCGCGGCCTTCACCGCGGACTCCACGGCGGCCTTGTCGTAGTCGGCGCCCATCTTGAACTCGATGATGTTGCCGCCGGCGTAGCTCAGGTCATACCCGAGGTCGCTGACCTCCAGGTTGGTGGCGGTGCGGTAGCCGGTCTGCTCCGCGCCGGAGACCACGCTCTTGACGGCGTTGGCGATGGTTTCCTCCATGCCCACCGTGGCGTCCACCAGCTTGAGGCGGATCTGCAGGTCGGTCAGGCCGTCCGCCTGGATGCCGGACTTGTCCATGTTCAGCATGGGCGTGAATTCCTCTTCGGCCTCCTCGGTCGCCTCGGCGGCTTCCTCGACGGCCTCGGCGGTCTCCTCAGCGGCTTCAGCGGTTTCCTCAGTGGCCTCGACAGCTTCCTCAGCGGCGGCTTCGGCGGTTTCCTCAGTGGCCTCGGCGGTCTCCTCAGCAGTGGCCTCGGCGGTTTCCTCGGTCGCCTGCGCGGCCTCGGCGGCCTGCGCGGCCAGCTCCTGCTGCAGCGCGATGGACGCGGCGGAGGGCGCGGCCTTGGTGGGCTGGTCGTTGTAGCCCGCGGATTGCAGTATGGTGATGACGTCGTTGACGTCGTAGTCTTCGCCGACGGAATAGCTCAGTATGGAGCCGCCGGTGAAGTCAATGCCCAGGTTCATGCCAACGCCCACGATCTGCATGACCAGCGCGATGGCGATGATCGCGCCCGAGATGCAGAGGAACAGGCGCGTCTTTCCGGTAAACGTCTTTTTCATGCTTGTCCCCTCCTCATTAGCGCGTGTAGGCACTGCGGTTGTTGATGCCCAGCTTGCAGATGAGTATCAGCAGGCTGCGGGTGATCACGACGGCGGTGAACAGGGACACCACGACGGAGATGGTCAGCGTCAGGGCGAAGCCCTTGATGGTGCCGGTGCCGAAGATCATCAGCACGATGGCGGCGATCAGCGTGGTGATGTTGGAGTCCGCCACGGCGCGCCCGGCGTTTCTGAAGCCGTATTTGACGGCGTTCAAGGGCGTGCGGCCCTCGCGGAGCTCCTCGCGGAAGCGCTCGAATATGACCACGTTGGCGTCGACCGCCATGCCGATGCCCAGCAGGATACCGGCGATGCCCTGCAGCGTGAGCTGCGCGCCGGAGATGGCCAGGGCGTAGAACACGATCAGCACATAGATCAGAAGCGCCATGTCAGCGGCCACGCCGGGCAGGCGGTACATGACCAGCATGAAGATCAGAATCAGTATCAGGCCGATGACGCCGGCGATCAGCGCGCCCTTGATGGCCTCGACGCCCAGCGTGGCGGAGATGGCGCGGGTCTCGACCTCGGCGATGTCCATCGGCAGCGCGCCGGACTGGATCTGTATCGTCAGCGCGTTGGCCCAGTTGTAGGACGCCTCGGTGGTCTCGGTCTTGGAGCCGGTGATGATGCCGCGGCCGCCGGTGATCTGGGTCTGCACGGTGGGGGCGGAGATCAGTTCGTCGTCCAGATAGATCGAGATGGCCTGGCCGATCAGCCGTCCGGTGGCCTCGGCGAAGGCCCGGGAGCCCTCGGCGGTCAGCTGGAAGCCCACGCCGCAGAGGGTCTGCGTCTCGTCGGTCCACTGCACCTGCGCCTGGCGGATGTCCTTGCCCTCCAGCACCACGGTGCCGTCCGGCTCGCGGAACTCCAGGTGGGCGGGGGTGCCGATGATGCGGGCAACCTCCTCGGGGTCGTCCACGTCCGGGATCTCGACCAGTATGCGGTCGCGGCCCTGCGTGGCCACGGTGGCCTCGGTGAAGCCCGCGTTGGTAAGACGGGTGCGCAGCGCGCCGACGGTGCCCTCGAGCAGGCCCTCATAGTTGTCCATGCTGGTGTCCGTGGCGATGTACTCGGTGGAGACGCCGCCCTTCAGATCCAGGCCCAGGCTGATGGCGCTGCCCACGGGCTTGAGAATGTACTTGCCAATCTGCAGTCCGTGAAGCGCCAGGAACGCCACAACTACAATCAGCAGCGCAACGATTCCCAGTTTGATCAAACTCTTCTTCATGTCGGTTGTTCCTCCCTGCTGTGGGCTGTCATCACAGCCATTCCAAGCATTATCATACATCATATTATTATATACGTCATTTTTTAAATCGTCAACGCCTAAACCGGCGCAATTCCCCGTTCTTAACATGAATTTACGAAACGGGAGGGAGGCGGGGATGTATAATTAGGAATTAGGAATGAGGAATTAGGAATTATGGAGTGCCGGGAGTACGGCGAGGGGGATGTCTCAACGTTTATAATCAATCAGGTGTTTACATGCCGTAGGGGCGGCGATGCGCCGCCCGCCCCTGCACGAACCATGGATTCGCATCGGGCGGGCGCCGCATCGGCGCCCCTACGCAGGTTTCATATATCCCAAATGTGTGTTGAGACAGCCTCGCCGCGGGCAGATCGCGCGGCAGCGGGCAGGTCAAATCCTAGAGTGTGTTTCTAAATGCCGGGAGATGCAGTTTCGAGCGGATTTGGCTGCATTTCAAGGCGATTTTCCGCAGGCTTAGTGGGGCAATAGCAGTC
>CADASI010000039.1:0-83250 GCA_902790525.1 uncultured Eubacteriales bacterium | reverse complement strand
GCAGTGCGTAAAAGTCAAGGGAAATCAACGCAGAAATGCAGCCAAAGACGCCGAAAATGCGCTTCAGGCATTTTAGAAACACACTCTAATTCCTAATTCCTATCTCCTAACTCAACGCGCGCGCCTGAAGCACGCCGATAATCGCCTCTGCGGCGCCCTCATAGCCGAGGGTGGAAGTGTTGAGCATGAGGTCGTAGTTTTTGGGGTCGCCCCAGACCTTGTCGGTGAAGAACTTCACGTAGTTGCGGCGCTGGCTGTCCCGGCGCTTGATGTAGGTCTCGATGCGGCTCTTGTCCACGCCGTCCACGGTGTGGGCGCGCTCGATGCGGTCCTCCATGCGGCTGGCGTACACGAAGGCGTGCACATAGGGCACGCGGGCCTCGGTCTTGAGGATGTGCGCGGTGCAGCGGCCCAGGAAGATGCAGGGCTTTTTGGCCACGAGCTGCTGCACCAGCCGGGACATCGCCGAGAACACGCTGTAAGCCTCCTCCATCTTGTAGCCGGGGCTTGCGTTGTTGGACATCATGGCGATGTCGGACAGTATGCCGCCCACGCCCTTTTCGTCGTACTCCTGTATGACGCCCAGCTCGATGCCGTACTCCTTGCCGGCCAGCGCCAGCAGGTTGCCGTCGTAGAACTCCATGCCCAGCTTTTCGGAGAGTATGCGGGCCACCTCGCGGCCGCCGCTGCCGTATTCGCGGTCGATGACGATGCACTGCTTGTTCATGCCGATTGCCGCCTCCTTGCCGTAGTTGATGCCAATACTATTTTACCACAGATTAACACGGAAATGCAAGAGGGACGCGCCACGGCGCGTCCGCGGACGCCCCATGGGGCGTCCCTACGTTGGGTTCGCGGTATCGGGAACAGTGTTCTGTCATTCATGCGTGAGCCCTGTCCCAGTGTCGGTTCATGGTGTGTTGCATCTCTGTCTCAGCATTGCCGCGATCTCCCGGAAGGCGGCCTCCGCCTCGGGGATGGGCATGAGGGGGTAGTCGTGGTTGAGGCCGTGCCCGACGCGCAGCGCGACGTCGACGCCGGCGGCTTCGAGCCTGTCGCGGCAGAGGGCGATGTCGGGGTACAGCAGCTCGCGGGTGCCGCAGTACAGCGTCACCGGCGGCAGGCCGCGCATGTCGCCGTACAGCGGGCTGACCCGGGGGTCGCGCACGTCCAGCGCCCCGGCCCACCAGCGGCCGTGCACCCGCATCAGGTCCAGGTGCAGGAGGGGTTCGACGGGCACGAGGTCCGCGACCGCCGGGTTGTCCATGGATACGTCCACCCAGGGGGAGAGCAGTATGAGCCGCTCCGGCAGGGCTTCGCCCCGGGCGGCCAATACCTGCGCAAGCCCCAGCGCCAGCCCGCCCCCGGCGGAGTCGCCCATCAGCAAAAGCCGCCGCCCGGGGTGGGCCGAGCGCCAGTCGAGGTAAAGCGCGGTCAGATCGGCATAGGCGCGCTCGCAGTCGCCGAAGGGGGCCAGGTGGTAGTCCGGGGCGACGATTGCACAGCCCGCGCCCTCCGACAGTCGCGCAAGAAAGCGCCACTGGTGGGCGTTTAAGTTGTTGATGTAGGCCCCGCCGTGCAGGTAGAGCACCGTGGGGTCGCCGCCTTCATTCAGCGTGAACGCCCGCAGGCCGCCCCACTTTGCAATGCCGACGCCCTCCGGCGGCGTACAGACCGGCTCGGGTTCGCCCCGCAGAGCCGTGAGCCGGGCCTCCTCCTCCGCCGCCGTCCGGAGGTGGGCGTTCCGGCGGCGCAGCTTCGCCTCATAGAGCGTGGCCCGGAGCGAGCGCCCGTACACGGCGCGGGACAGCCCCGCCGCGGCCAGGCCCAGCAGCAGCGCCGAGATCATCAAAAAGCCCAGGGTTCGTATGATTTTCTTCATATTACATAGATGTCGCGTCGCGGTTCGGCCTGCTAAAAGCGCCTTGCGGGGGCGCGGGGGAACGGGAAGCGGGCATCGCGCCCGACGCGCTCCCGCTCAAGGCAACTTCGAAAAACCCTGTTTTCGCAAGCATTGCCTCGGAAAGAAAGAAAAACCCTGTTTTCGCAAGCATTGCCTCGGAAAGAAACCTTGTTTTACAGGGTTTTCCGAAGTAATGTATGCGGCAAAGTGAGGTTTTTCGAGGTCCGCTCAAGCCATTATACCACACGCCCGCGCCCCGCGCAACCGGCGAAAACGGGCATAAATGCGACGGCGGGGCGACAGCCGCGGGGCGTCCGGGCGCGATTTTCGTTGACAATCCATGGGGTTTGGGGTAGAATACCTACAATAAGGACAACTATGATTACTGTATTGTCGGATGGTGTGCACACAGCCGCCATGCGCTATTAACGATCGGGGTGATGTGGTTTGGCGATACTGGGCAACAAGGATAAGAAGCCCGGCGGGGGCAAGGGATACCTCCGACTGGGCGATCTGCTGATTTCCGCCGGACTGATCACGCAGGAGCAGCTTGAGGAGGGCCTTGCCCTCCAGAAGGGCAGCGGCAAGCGCCTGGGCACGGTGCTGCAGGAGAACGGCTTCATCACAGAAAGCGAGCTCATCGAAGCGCTGCAGATGCAGCTGGGCATCGAGTTCATCGACCTGAGCAAGGTGAACATCCCCACGGAGCTTGTGCAGGTGGTGCCGAAGAACATCGCCAAGCAGTACCAGGTGGTGCCGGTGCGCATGGCCCGCGACGAGCTCTACATCGCCATGGCCGACCCGCTGAACTTCTACGCCATCGAGGAGGTCCGCAAGGCCGCCCGGCGCAAGGTGATCCCCATGGTGGCCATGTCCTCGGCGGTGGAGCGCGCCATACAGGTGCTCTACGGCAACGAGGGCGCGGCCAAGGCCATCGAGGAGATGAAGCGCGAGGCCGCCATCACCGGCGAAAACTCCGTGGCGATGGACGCCGCCTTCACCTCCAACCAGGTGGGCGAGGAGTCCGCGAACCAGGCCCCCGCCATACGCCTGGTGAACGCCATCATCGAGCGCGCCGTCACCGAGCGCGCCAGCGACATCCACATGGAGCCGCGGGAGACCGAGTTCTCGGTGCGCATGCGCATCGACGGCCTGCTGCGCGACATACTGACCGTGCCCCGGGAATTGCAGGCGGCGGTCATCTCCCGCGTGAAGGTCATGAGCAGCCTGGACATCACCGAGCGCCGCGTGCCCCAGGACGGCCGCTTCAACGTCAAGGTGCGGGACAAGGACATCGACCTGCGTATCTCCACGCTGCCCACGGTGTACGGCGAGAAGATCGTGGCCCGACTGCTGGACAAGTCCGGCATGCGCTTGAGCCGCGACAAGATCGGCCTGTCCGAGGAGGACATGGTCAAATACGAAAAGCTCATACGCATCAAGAACGGCGTGATCCTGGTGGTGGGCCCCACCGGCTCCGGTAAATCCACCACCATGTACACCATGATCGGCGATCTGAACAAGCGCGACGTCAACCTGGTCACGCTGGAGGACCCGGTGGAGTACAACATCGACGGCGTCAACCAGGTGCAGATCAACGAAAAGGTCGGCATGACCTTCGCCGGTGGCCTGCGCGCCATACTGCGCCAGGACCCGGACGTCATCGCCGTGGGCGAGATCCGCGACGGCGAGACCGCCGAGATCGCCATGCGCTCGGCCATCACCGGCCACGTGGTGCTCTCCACCATCCACACCAGCGACGCGCTGGGCACCGTGGAGCGCCTGGTGGACATGGGCGTGGAGCCGTATCTGGTGGCCAGCGCCTTAAAGGGCGTGTTCTCCCAGAGGCTGGTGAGGCGCATCTGCCCCAACTGCCGCCAGGCCTACGAGCCCTCAGAGGAGGAGCAGCGGGAGCTGGGCCTGGAGCCCAAATTCGGCCGCACCTTCTACCGTGGCAAGGGCTGCCCGGAGTGCTTCGACACCGGCTACCGCGGGCGCACCGCCGTGTTCGAGATCTTCCCGCTGACCATCAAGGTCCGCCGCATGATCGCCGGGCACGCCAGCCGCGAGCAGCTCGAGGACGTGCTCAAGGACCCCTCCAGCGGCTTCGTGTCCCTCAGGGACAACGCCATCAAGCTGGTCGAGGAGGGCGTCACCACCGGCGACGAGGTGCTGCGCGTGATTTACGAGGATATCTGATGTTTTGAGAGTGGAGAGTGGAGTGTGGAGAGTGGAGTTGCGGTGCAAATCCCTCCGGGATTTGTTTGATTATCGGCGACGGTTCAGCCCGGGTTGCGTTCCGCCGGGCGATGAGGGCAGGCGCAAGCGCGGAAGCGCTCCTACGGATATGAGGCCGTTCAACCTGTTGAATCAAAGAAATCCGCAAGGATTTCCTCCACAATTCCCAATTCCTAATTCCTAATTCTGTTGACAGGAGGCTTACATAATGACGATCGAACAACTGGTTGTTAAGGCACGGCAGGACGGCGCGTCCGACATCCATCTGATCTACGGGCTCCCGCCCAAGTACCGCAAGAGCGGCATGCTGGAGGACATGACGGATGAGCCCCTGGACGCGCGGGACTGCGACATGATCTGCCGGGAGCTGGCGAAGGACGCCTACGACGACTACGTGCGCACCGGCGAGCTGGACTCCGCGGACACCTTCGCGGGCAACCGCTGCCGTATCCATATCTTCCGCCAGCAGGGCAAGCCCTCGGTGGCGCTGCGCCTGCTGTCCGACCGCATCCCGAAGCTGGACGCGCTGGGGCTGCCCCCGGCGGCCATGAAGCTGCCGGACCTGCACAAGGGCATCGTGCTGGTCACCGGCGAGACCGGCTCCGGTAAATCCACCACGCTGGCCGCGCTGATCGATTTCATCAACCACACCCGCAAGTGCCACATCGTCACGCTGGAGGACCCGGTGGAGTACCTCTACAAGCCGGACAAGGCCGCCATCAACCAGCGCGAGGTGGGCAAGGACACCATGAGCTTCGCCTCCGGCCTGCGCGCCAGTTTGCGCGAGGACCCCAACGTGATACTCATCGGCGAGATGCGCGACAAGGAGACCATCGAGACCGCCATCACCGCCGCCGAGACCGGACACTTGGTGTTCGGCACGCTGCACACCGGCTCGGCCTCCGACGCCGTGGACCGCATCGTGCAGGTGTTCCCCGAGGGCATGCAGACCCAGATCCGGCTGCAGCTGTCCATGTGCCTCCAGGCCGTGCTGACCCAGCAGCTGGTGCCCAAGAAGGGCGGCGGCCGCGCGCTGGCCTGCGAGATGATGGTGGTCACCGACGCCATCCGCAACCTGATCCGCAACGGCAACACCCCGCAGATCGCCAACGCCGTGGCCACCAGCGCCGCCATCGGCGGCCAGACCATGGACCAGGCCCTCTGCCGCCTGGTGCGGTCCGGCCAGATCACCAAGGACAACGCGCTGCACTTTGCGCACGAGGCGGATTATGTGAGGAAGAACGCATAATACACCACCGACTTAGGAGCGTCAAGCATGCCTACCTACAAATATTCCGCCGTGTCGAGGGACGGCAAGAAGGTCTCCGGCGTGATCGAAGGCTTCAACCAGCTCGACGCCGTGGCGAAGATCAAGGATTCGTTTTCCGTGGTGCTGCAGGTCAGCGAGGTGAAGGACAAGGGCAAGGCCGCCCAGTTTTTGAGCCTCGAGATCGGCGGAAACAAGCTCAACGACAAGGCGTTCACGCTGATGTGCAGCCAGTTTTCCGTCATACTCCGCGCGGGCATTCCCATCACCCGCACGGTGGAGCTGATCGCGGACAAGATGACCGACAAGCCCCTCAAGCGCATACTGGAGCAGGTGGCCAAGGACGTGGAGTCGGGCCGCTCGCTGTCGGTCAGCTTCGCGGAGCGCGGCAAGAAGCTCTTTCCCATCACCTTCCTCGAGACCATACACGCCGGCGAGGAGGCCGGCACCCTCGACACCGCCTTCGATTCCATCAGCAAGCACTACACCAAGCAGAGCAAGATGAAGGGCAAGGTCAAGGGCGCACTGATCTACCCCGCCTTCGTGCTGGTGGTCGCCATCATCGTGGTCATCGTGCTGATGGTGAAGGTGGTGCCCACCTTTACCGCGATATTTGACGAGTACGACGCCGAGCTGCCCATCGTGACGCAGATACTGATCGCCATGTCCGAATTCTTCCAGAAATACTGGATCGTGATGCTGGGCGTGTTCGCGGCGGTGCTGCTGGGCATCAAGCTCTACGGCAACACCGAGGACGGCCGGATCAAGCTGGCCAAGGCGCAGCTCAAGCTGCCGGTTTTGGGGAACATCGCCAACCTGAACGGGGCCAGCCAGTTCGCCAACACCATGGCGATGATGCTCAACGCCGGCCTGCCCATGACCAAGTCGGTCACCATCACCAGCCGCGTGATGGACAACTACTACTTCAGCCAGGAGGTGGGCAAGTGCACCGCCAAGCTGGAGGAGGGCCAGACCCTGGGGCGCAGCCTGCGCGACGCCGCCTGCCTGCCGGAGATACTGGTGGACATGACCGCCGTGGGCGAGGACAGCGGCGAGCTGGCCAGCACCCTGGGCATGACCGCCGAATACTACGATTCGGAGCTGGAGCAGGCCATCGCCGACGCTCTGGCAAAGCTGGAGCCTTCGATACTGGTGTTCCTGGCGGGCTTCGCCGGGTTTATCGTCGTCGCCATCTACATGGCCATGTTCGGCATGTACTCGGTGATGTAAGCAAATATGGACAGGAAGCGTGTGATCATGGGGAACAGGGGCGGCGTCAATCGCCTGGTGGCAATACTGCTGGCGCTCATCGCCATCATGATGGTGCTCATCGCCATACCGACCTATCGGGTCTACGTGTACCGGGCCGAGAAGACGAGCTGCGAGCAGGCGATGAAGTCCGCCAGGGACGGGCTGATCATAGAGTATCTGTCCCGCTGGGACAAGGGGTCCGTGGAGGACGCCATCAAGACGCTGGACGAGGTGCTGCCCGAGCGGCCCAACATATGCCCCGCCGGGGGCACCGTGTACCTGATCAAAAACGGGCTGGGCATATTCGAGCCCGTGTGCGGCCTGCACGATTCCGACCGCGGGCTGCGCTGCCGGCTGAACGCCTCCCGGGCCATGGAGCTTCTGGACACCGCGCTTCACAAGGTGCGCAAGAGCGGCGGCAAGGAGCCGGAGTCTTTGGAGATCACGCTGAACAGCCGGGCGCTGGAGTGCATGCGCGTCCGGGAGAAGCTGGAATTGCGCCGCGGCACCGCCACCACCAACGGCTACAAGGGCGTGGTGGCGTTCTACGGCCTGGAGGGGGACGGCAGCCTGAAGACCGGTAAGGTCAAAAAGGGCGAGATCTGCTATTTCGTCTATGCCGACGAGGACAACGCCGCCGTGTGGCTGGCCAACGACGGCTGGACGGGCAGCGCCTACCTGGGCATGGAGGGGAAGTGACCCCCCGCAAATGTCTCTGCTCTGTTAAAGAGTATGAAAAATGTTTACTTGACAGCATCTATCGTGTGAGATAAAGTATTAAAAGCGGGGGAGCGGTTCCCCGATCCGTCGGGAGGGCGCGAACGGATGTCCATCTATGATAGCCGGACCGTGCTGGTATTCTGCGTCGCCGTCGCGGCGGTGCTGGGCGCGGTATTCGGCTCCTTTCTGAACTGCGCGGCCTGGCGCATCGTGCGGGGCGAGCGGTTCGTCAGCGGGCGAAGCCACTGCGCCGCCTGCGGCCATCCGCTGGGGGCGGCGGAGCTGATCCCGGTGGTGAGCTGGCTAAAACAGCGGGGGCGCTGCAAGTGGTGCGGAGAGAGGATCTCCGCCCGCTATCCGCTGACGGAACTGTGCTTTTCGCTCCTGACGGTGCTGTGCCTTCTGCGGTTTGACCTGACGGTGCTGTGCCTGCGGAACCTGCTGTTCCTGGGCTGCCTGTTTCTTCTGACGCTGACGGACCTGGAGGACATGATCATCCCCGACGGCTGCCTCATTGCCGCGGTGCTGATCTGGCTTGCGGCGCTGCCGTTTGTGTTCACCGGCTGGGGGGACGTCGCCCGAAGCGTGGCCGCCGCCCTGGTGTTCGGCGGCGGCCTGCTGGGCGTGTCCCTCGTCATGGACAGGTTCATGGGCCGGGATACCCTGGGCGGCGGCGACATCAAGCTGTTCGCCGTGGTGGGGCTCTACCTGGGCTTCGTGGGCACGCTGTTTGCGATGGTGATCGCCTGCGCGATTGGGCTGCTGCTCCAGTTCGCCCTCAGGCGGGGGCGGGACGGCGCGGCGTTTCCGTTCGGGCCGGCCATCGCGATGGCCGCGGCGGCGATGCTGCTCTACGGCGCGCCGCTGGTGGACTGGTACCGGGGACTGCTGATCTGACAAAACGAGGTATTGCAATGGCAAAGACGATTCTTGGTGTCGATATCGGACACGATCAACTGAAGCTGGCGCTGGTCAGGGGCGGGCATGTGCTCAAGACGGCGTCCGCCCCGATGCCGGAGAATCTGCTGCGGGACGGGCACATCACGTCCCGGGAATCGATGGCGGAGCTGTTACGCTCGACGATGAAGGAGTATGGCATTCGCGCAAACCGGGCGGCCTTTGTGCTGCCCAGCGAGACGGTGTTCCTAAAGAACATCACCATGCCCCTGATGACCGTGGAGCAGCTGGAATACAACCTCCCCTTTGAGTTCAACGACTACATCACCGGCGAATTGAAGGACTACGTGTTCGACTACGCGGTGATCTCCAACCCCGAGGCGCCGAATCCCGCCGAGGCGAAGAGCGAGGGGACGGCCGAGGCCGAGGCTGAGACCGAGCCCCCCGAGACCACCATGGAGCTCATGGCGGTGGGCACGACCCGCGAGGTGCTGGAGGACGCCCAGGTGGTGACCCGCAAGTCGGGCCTGCGCCTGGCGATCACCGCCCCGGCGGTGTCGGCCTACATCGCGCTTCTGCGCGCGCGCCGGGCGGAGCTGGGCGTCGCCTCGGAGGAGTACGCCATACTGGATCTGGGCTACAAGGAGATCCGCATGTACATGTTCAAGGGGGACAGGCACGTGGCGACCCGCGTGCTGGAGATCGGCATGTCCAGCCTGGACGGCGTGCTGGAGGAGGCCTTCGGCGTGGACATGCACCTGGCCCACACCTACCTGATGACCAACTACGAAAACTGTCATCACCGGGAGGAGTGCATGGCGGCCTACGAGAACATCGCCGTGGAGCTGATGCGCGCGCTGAACTTCTACCGGTTCAGCAATCCCAGCAGCGCCCTGAGCGACATGTGGTTCTGCGGCGGCGGCGCGGTGATCCAGCCGCTGGCGGAGACCATCGGCGAGATGCTGAACATCCAGCTGCATTCCGCCGACGAGCTGGTGATCGACGGCGAGAAGATCGAGGAATGCAACAGCTACGTGCAGGCCATCGGCATCACGATGGGCTGAGTGTGGAGGTAAAAAAGTGGCAGCATTGAAAAAAGCGCCGGCAAGAGGCAAGCGCCCGCCCAAAAAGGGCTTCCGGGGCCGCATGCCGACGAAGCGCTCGATCAACCTGGTGCTGATCGACGAAAAAAAGATCAAGCCCGCGCGGGCGCTTCCCGCCATCGTGCTGATCATCGTCCTGGCGGCGGTGTTCAGCAAGTTCATGGTGATGGACCGGCTGATGGCCATGTCCAAAGCCACGGGGACGGTGTCCAGCATCCGCAGCTCGCTGATGCAGGCGTCGGAGGCGCTCAAGCAGTACGAGGGCGTGGAGGACGTCTATGCCCACATGACCAACAAGGACATGACCAAGGAGGAGCTCAACCGGGTGGACCGCGTGAAGGTGCTGGAGATGGTTTCGGACTACCTTTCGGATCGCGGCGCGGCCCGGAGCTGGACCGTCTCCGGCAACATACTGGTCGTGGACGTCAGCGACAAATCGCTGGAGAACCTGAACCTGCTGGCCCGGAGGATCGAGCAGAGCCCCATCGTGGACACCTGCGTGATCACCGCGGCCCAGAAGGACATGAACAAGGGCAGCTCCGTCGGCCTGAGCGCCAGCCAGTCCCTGGCGCAGGCGCTCGAAAAGCGCCGGCAGGAGGTGGAGGGCGGCCTGGCGGATTCCATACTGTCGGCCATGTCCAGCGCCGTGACGGCCATGAGCCCCGAGACGGTGGTGGCGCGCTTTACGATCTACCTGCACAATCCGGTGGAGCCCGAGGCCACCGCGGCGCCCGAGGCGACCGTAAACCCGGAGGAGAATGCCGGGACGGGGGCGGAGCCCTCGGCTACGGAGGGCGCCGGGCAGCAGGATCAGTCCGGAAAGCCGCAGCAGACGGGCGTCAGAAAGCCTGCGCGGCAGTCCCGTGTCACGCCTGAACCGGAGGAGGTGAGCGCGCCGTGAAGTTCATGAGCCGGGAATTTACCACCAGCGAAAAGATACTGATACTGATACTGGTGTTGATATTGCTCGGATTGATGTACTACTACTTCGTCGATATGCCGGTGCGCCACGCCATCATGTCCGACCAGGCCGAGGCCGACACGCTGCAAAGCGAGCTGGACGCCGTACAGCAGCGGCTCAGCTACCTCACCGGCATCCGCAAAAACCTGGATGAGATCGAGGGCGAGGGCAAGCTGGGCTGGATGGGCAGCTACAACAACAGCGAGGCCGAGGTGCGCTTTTTGAACGACGTGCTGGCGGTCACCATGAAGTACAACATCAACTTCGCCAACGTCACCCGCAACGGCGACCAGATCCGCCGCAACTTCTCCCTGCGATTCCAGACGGCGGACTACCCGGAGGCGCGGGAGGTCATCACCAAGTTGCTCCAGGGGGAGTACCGGTGCCTGGTGGGGGACATGAAGTGCAGCGTCGGCGCGGACGGCAGCGTGACCATCGACGCCACCGCCACCTTCTACGAGACCATGGTGGGCGGCGAGGCGGACGCCGTGCTGCCCGAGGACAGCGCCAAGTCCAAGTATTGACACATGAACGAAACGATGCGCCGACGCGCGCCGGAAAGGCCGTCGGCGCAATAAAACGCAAGATTCGGAGCAAGCGCCGTGATGAATTTATTCAGGAATCTGTTCAGAAAGCCGGACAAGTGGATCGCCGTGGACGTGGAGCTGGACGGCATGCACCCCAGCCACATCATACAGCTCTCCTATCTGGTGATCGAGGGGCGCAGGATCAGGGGCAAGAACTTCTATTTTCCGGCGCGGGCCATCAACCGCTACGCCCGCAAGGTGCACGGACTGAGCGTGGGCATGCTCAGGGACCTGTCAAAGGGCAAGGGCTTTGAGCACCACATGGACGAGATCTACCGCGACTTCGCCGACTGCAAGCTGATCATCGGCCACGACGTGGGGGGCGACATCAAGTACATCCGCCGGGAGTTTCAGCGCTACGGGCTGAAGCTGCCCAACTATCCCACCTTCTGCACCCTCAGGCACTACACCGAGGAGGCGCACATCCCGCTGAAGTCGAATCCCCGCGTGCTCAAGCCCCCGCGCCTGGAGGAGCTGTGCAACCACTTCGGCCTGACCCAGGCGTTCATCGCCGATAAGTGCCGGAAGTGGTACGGCGGGGGCGACCACTACCACGACGCCCGCTTCGACGCCGCTGCCGCCTACCTGTGCATGGTCGTGGGGGAGAGGATGGGGTAATACTAATTTCAGTCTAAAAATCAACCATCCTGCGGCCCTTGACTTGCCGCCAGCAAGCCTGCGGACCTCCGCCTTGCCATGACAAAAAATCCCCTCGCAGTCTGTCTAACTTTTAGACTGAAATTAGTATAAAACAAACCACCGGCTGGGCCGGTGGTTTGTTTTATGGGGAGCAGGGACTACTCCCTGCTCCCTTCTCCGGTGTTTTGCTTATAAATCTCGTAAGCGTTATCCAAAATCTCCTTATCCCCCTCGTAGGTCAGCAGCTCGCGGGCCTTCTCCACGGGGTAGTAATTGCCGTTCAAAAAGCCCTGCTCGTAGGAGATATGGAAGGCGGGGTCCTCGGCGCGCATGGCGAACCACTGTATGCGGTTGCTGATCTCGCGCCCGCGGCTCTCGGAGAAGAAATCATAGCGGGTGTTCCCGGCGATGCCGATGATCTCGGCATGGATGCCGGCCTCATCCTCCACACGCCACAGCGCCACGTCGTTGGAGCGGTTTTCGCTGCGTATGACGCCCTTGGGCATCACCCATTCGCCCCGATCGCTCATCAGCAGAAACACACGATTGTCGCAGAATACGACGCCGCCCGCGCAGCTGCGAATTGCGCCAGCCATACGATCACCTTCCCTTTTCAACCATGTAGCGTCCGTCGAACGCCACTATGATAGCACAAAACCCCGTAAATTGCAAATACAAATGCTGGAGAGGGCAGGACGCCCCATGGGGCGTCCGCGGACGCGCCGTGGCGCGTCCCTACGAACGAATGTCACCTTTTTGAAATGATCTCTTCATTCATGCGTGAGCCGTGCTGGAGAGGGGCGGGAAGGCCACATCTTTTTCATCCAAACCGCAACACAGTCTTTACAAATGGCGGGGGAGTGTGTTATAATGGTCGAGGTAACAAATACACCGATAGGAGGTACCCCAATGAAGAAGCTCACCGCACTGATTCTGGTACTGATGCTGGCGCTGTCCTGCTGCGCGTTCGCCGAGAGCGGCGACATCACGCTGGACGTCATCATCTGCCAGTACGGCCCCAACACCAACGACTGGTTCCTGGGCACCGGCATGAACGGCACGAATTTCGTCGACAAGTTCGAGGCCGAGAACCCGGGCATCAAGCTGAACCTGCAGGTCGTCTCCTGGAACGACGTGTACACCGAGGTGTCCACCCGCATCTCCAATAACAACGCCCCCGACATCCTGAACATCGACGTATTCGCCAACTACGCCGCCGAGGGCCTGCTGCTGCCCGTCAAGGACTACTGCCCGGAGGAGCTGTTCAACGACTTCTTCCCGTCCTTCATCGAGCAGTCCGTGGTGGACGGCACCTGCTGGGCCGTGCCGGATCTGGCCTCCGCCCGCGCGCTGTACGTCAACACCGATATCCTCAATGAAGTCGGCATCGAGGTGCCCACCACCTGGGCCGAGCTCGAGGATGCCTGCCAGGCCATCGTGGACTTCTACGGCGGCGACGTGTATCCCTGGGGCGTCGACATGACCACCGACGAGGGCCAGGCCGCGTTCTCCTACTACGTGTGGAACAACGACGGCGGCTTCGTGGACGCCGACGGCAACGTGGCGCTCAACAGCGACAAGAACGTCGAGGCCATCGAGTTCGCCATCGGCCTGGTGAACAAGGGCTTCACCAACCCCAACCCCGCCACCCAGACCCGCTATGACCTCCAGGATATGTTCGGCGCGGGCAAGCTGGCCATGGTCATCGCGCCCAACCAGCTCCCCAGCTACCTGAAGGACAAGAACTACGAGGTCAACTTCGCCACCGCCGCGCTGCCCGTGAACGAGGGCGCGACCCCCGGCGCCACCGGCGTCATGGACCGCGTGATGGCCTTCAAGGACGATTCCTATCCCGATCAGGCCGCCCGCAACGAGGCCATCGGCAAATTCCTCACCTTCTTCTATGCGCCTGAGAACTACGTGGGCTGGGTGTCCATGGAGGGCTTCCTGCCCGCCGTCAACAGCTCCGTCGCGGCGCTGGTCGAGTCCGATCCGTCCTTCGAGGCGTGGCTGAACGTGCTGGATTCCTGCAAGTTCTATCCCACCGCGCTGGACAACTGGGATGCCATCAAGCAGGGCGTCATCGAGGTCGAGCAGTCCGCACTGACCGGCGGCGACGTCAAGACCCTGCTGGACGAGCTGCAGGCGAAGATCGCCGGCTGATCGATCCGCATGTGCGCATGCCGCGCCGGTTCCGACCGGCGCGGCGATGAACCGTTTACCGCGCCGTGGCCGCCGCAGAACATGGCGGTCACGGCTTCGTGCATTATTGGTACCGACATAATCCCTACTCCCTACTGCCTAAAACGATCCTGGAGATTCCAAATGCTTTCGATGATACTTAAAATGTCGGCGGTCACGGCGCTGTACGTGCTGCTGACGGCGCTGATCTGGCTGCGCACCCGGGGGAAGAAGCCGACCCTCGCCCGGAAGCTGGCCATCGGCCTGATCTACGGCGCGTGCGCGGTGCTGTCCACCCACTTCGGCGTGGATTACAGCCACATGATGCTCAACGTCCGCGACCTCGGGCCGCTGTCGGCGGGCCTGTTCTTCGACCCCGTCTCCGGCATACTGGCGGGCCTGATCGGCGGCATCGAGCGCTACATCGCGGGCACGTACTGGGGCGTGGGCAGCTACACCCGCTACGCCTGTAGCGTGTCCACGTGCCTGGCGGGCTTCGTGTCCGCGCTGATGCACATCTTCATATTCAGGCGCAAGAAGCCCTCCGCCGTGTACGCCTTCTTCATGGGCGCGGTGATGGAGGTCTTCCACATGTACGCGGTGTTCATCACCCACCGCGACGACATGCACATGGCCTTCTACGTGGTCAGCGTGTGCGCCATGCCGATGATCATTTTCACGGGGCTGGGCATGGCGGCTTCCTCCACGGCGCTTCGGGTGTGCGCGGGGGAGTGGCGCAATCCGCTGCGCAGGGTGAGCGCCGAGGAGGTGCCAGTCTCCCAGAGGTTCCAGTTCTGGCTGTTCGCCGTGACCTCCGCCATACTGACGCTCAACCTGCTGTTTGCCTTCGGCGTGCAGACCCAGACGGCCATACAGAACGCCCGGGACACGCTGGTCGCGGTGTCCGGGGACATCCGCGAGACTTACGTGAAGGTCAAGCAGACGCAGGACAACACCGACGCCCTGGCGGGCGAGACCGCGCGGGTGCAGGCCCTGGCCATCGCGACGGCGGCGACGCAATCCGGCGGGCTCCGAACAGCCGACACTGCGTTTTTGGAGCGCATGCGGGAGATCTACGGCCTGGTGTCCGTGGCCAGCGTGGGCGCGGACGGCAAGATCATACAGTCCGCGGGCGAATCGCCGTCCTTCGCGGCGCTGCTGGACGAGGTGCTCTCGGGCGAATCGGAGTCCCAGGCGATCAACCCCTCCACCGTGCGCGCCGTCGCGGGCGCGCGCTGCGGCGAGGGCATGATCCGGGTGGTGCTGAACAAGGAGCAGCTGTCCGAGGCGCTGAACCTCTCCGGGCTCAGCGAGACGCTGTCCTACTTCCACGTGGGGCAGTCGGGCGCGTTTGACATCATACGCTCGAACGGTCTCGTCATGGCGGGCGACCACCGAAACACCGCCCTGAGCGCCGGGGACATCCAGACCCTGCGCTCGATGCCGGAGGAGACGTTCGTGCAGACGACGCTGTTCGGCGTGGAATCGCTGTGCCGCACCGAGCGGCTGAGCGGCGATCTGACGCTTTTGACGCTTCTGCCGATGGAGGAGGTCTACTCCGACCGCGACGCGCAGGCGTATGAATCGGCGCTGGCGGGCATCATACTGTTCACGGTGATCTACGTGCTGATCTCCCAGCTCGTGCAGGCCATCGTGGTCAACAACCTGGAGCTGGTCAACGCCTCGCTGCACCGCATCACCCGCGGCCATCTGGACGAGGTGGTGGACGTGCGCAACTCCTCCGAATTTGCCTCGCTGTCCAACGACATCAACCAGACGGTCAGCGTGCTCAAGGGCTACATCGCCGCGGCGGAGAAGCGCATTGAGCAGGAGCTGGAGTTTGCCCGCACCATACAGGACTCCGCGCTGCCCAAGAACTTCACCTTCCCGCGACAGGACTTCGAGCTCTACGCCACCATGGACCCCGCCAAGGAGGTGGGCGGCGACTTCTACGACTTCTTCTTCGTGGGCGACGACCGGCTGGCGCTGGTGATCGCGGACGTGTCCGGCAAGGGCATCCCCGCGGCGCTGTTCATGATGCGCGCCAAGACCGCCATCCGCGGGCTGGCGGAGTCCGGGCGGGAGCCGGCGGAGATACTCTACCGGGCCAACAACACGCTGTGCGAGGGCAACGACGCGGAGATGTTCGTCACCGTCTGGCTGGGCATCGTCAACCTGAAGACCGGGCGGATGCAGTGCGCCAACGCGGGGCACGAATACCCGGTGCTGATGCGCGCCGGCGGCGAATACGCGCTGTTCAAGGACCGCCACGGCCTGGCGCTGGCGGCCATGGAGGACGTGCGCTTCAAGGGCTACGAGCTTGAGCTCGAACCGGGGGACCGGCTGTTCGTGTACACGGACGGCATCCCCGAGGCCATCAACGAAGACACCGAGCAGTACGGCACGGACCGGCTGGTGGACAGGCTCAACGCCACCCGGAACGAGCCCCTGGGGCGGGTCCTGCCCGGCATCCGGCGGGACATCGCCGACTTCGCGGGCGATGCGGAGCAGTTTGACGACATCACCATGCTGGGCTTTGCCTACCGCGGCCCGGAGAAAGGCGGCGACGGACATGAAGGAACTGACGCTTGAGGCGAAGGTCGAGAACATCCCAACGCTGACGGCATTCGTCGACGAGTGGCTGGAGGGGCTCGACTGCCCGATCCGGGCGCAGATGCAGATCGATGTGGCCGTGGACGAGATCTTCTCCAACATCGCCCAATACGCCTACGGGCCGGAGGGCGGCTCGGCAACGATACTGCTGGAGTTTGACGAAGCCGAGCGCACGGCCATGATCACATTCGTCGACGGCGGCGTGGCCTACGATCCGCTCTCAAAGGCGGACCCGGACGTCACGCTGTCCGCCGAGGAACGCGATGTCGGCGGCCTGGGCATCTTCCTGGTCAAGAAGACCATGGACGCCATGGCGTACCGCCGCGAGAACGACCAGAACATGCTGACCATCCACAAACGCATATAGGAGGGCATTGCCATGAAGATCAAACGGACCCTGGAGGGAAGCACGCTGACCCTGGCCCTGGAGGGCCGACTGGACACCACCACCGCGCCGGACCTGGAGCAGGCCATCAAGGCGGACCTGGACAACGCGGACGCGCTCGTGATCGACTTTGCCGGGCTGGACTACATCTCCTCCGCCGGGCTGCGCGTGCTGCTGTCCGCCCACAAGGCCATGGCCAGGAAGGGCGGCATGAAGGTGGTGCACGCCAACGAGATGGTGATGGAGGTATTCGAGGTCACCGGCTTTTCGGATATACTGTCCGTGGAGTGACGGCGGATCGAGCCAGACATCATAACACACAGTGAGGAGCCTGAATTATGAACCACATACCGATCCGGCACAAATGGGAGCCCTACGTGTGGCTGCTGCCCAGTTTGCTTCTGATGAGCATATTCGTGGTGTTTCCCATCGTCATCGTGTTCAAGCTCTCGCTGAGCGACATCTCCAAGTCGGGCATCGTGGGGGGCCTCAACCACTTCGCCAACTTCAAAGCGGCGTTCAGGGACCCGGCGTTTCCCGTGGTCATGAAGAACACGCTGGTGTGGGTGGTGTCCGTGGTGGGGCTGTCCACGCTGCTGGGCTTCATCACCGCCATGGTGCTCAACGCGCCCTTCAGGGGGCGCAAGCTCGCCCGGTCCATCGTGGTGTTCCCCTGGGCCACCTCGCTGGTGATCCAGGCGTCCATCTGGAATTACATCATCAAGTTTGAGTACGGCAACCTGAACAACGTGCTGATGAACCTGGGCATACTGCGCTCCGCCGTCAACTGGCGGGCGTCCTATCAGATCGAGTTCGCATGGGAGTGCGGCATCGGCATATTCGTGACGATCCCCTTCGTGGCGTTCACGGTGCTGGCGGGGCTTCAATCCATCGACGAAGCCTACTACGAGGCCGCCACCGTCGACGGCGCGGGGTTCTGGAAGAAGCTGAGGCACGTGACCATCCCGCTGGTGAAGCCGTCGCTGACGGTGTCCACGGTTCTGAACATCATCTACGTGTTCAACTCCTTCCCGATCATCTACACCATCACCAAGGGCGCGCCGGCCAACAAGACCGACACGCTGGTCACCTTCCTGTACATGCGGGCCTTTTACGACAACCAGAAGGGCGCGGCCACGGCGATGTCCGTCATAGGCTTCGCCATACTGTGCGTGGCCGCCGGGGCCTACATGATGATCGCCATGCGGAAGGAGGAAGCGCTGTGAAGACCTCCGAAGTGATCCGCGCGACCAATTTGCGCGCGCTGGCCGTCTGCGCGCTGGCGCTCATACTCTGCGTTGTGCTTCTGAGCCTGCCGCTCTACGACTTCTCCGCCACGGTGTTCACCAAGAAGTCGGGCAACACCTTCGTGGGCGACGAGAAGTACCTGGCCGCCCGCGCCGAGGTGGAGGCGGCGGCTGCCGAGCGCGCGGCGGCGACCGGCAGCGCGCCGGAGATCGTCGAAAACGTCACCGAGCGCACCAACTCCAAGGGCGAAAAGACCTCCATGGTGGCCTTTGAGGTGCGGGAAACCATGCGCCGCACCGGGTGGGACTTCATGCGCTCCGGGCTGACCGCCGGGCGGGTGCTGCTCATCGTGCTGATCTGCGCTGCGGCGTCGCTTGTGTGCGCGGGCATCGGGACCATGGCGGACCTGTCCACCGACTGGGCCGCGCTGACCGGCGCGCCGCGGGTGCTCCGCCGGCTGGCGGGGGCGCTGGCGCTGGCGGCGCTCATGCTGGTGCCGGTGTTTCTGATGAGCAACAACCTGGCGTTCAGCCGCCAGATCCGGCTGGCGACGGACGGCTATCCCAAGCCGGCGCTGGAGGCACTGCTGCCGAAGCTGGACCGCTTCCTCTACGGCGGCACGGCGGGGGAGAACATACTGTCGCTGATGAGCGGCGTGAGCTACCGTCCCCGCTGGGCGGCGTGGGCGCTGTTGCCCGTGCTGGCGGCGCAGGCGTTTGCGTGCGTGGTGGCGTCCGAGGGACGCCCGGGCCGCACGCTCCAGCGGACGGCGCTGTACGCCTTCATCATCGTGCTGTGCGTGGTGATACTGTATCCCTACTACGTGATGTTCATCACCGCCTTCCGCTCCAACGCGGAGACCACGGACATGTACTTCCAGAACCTGCTGCCGGTCACCTGGGTGTGGCGCAACATGCGGGACATCATCGCCCGGGGCGTGCCGCGCTTCCTGCTGAACTCTCTGATGCTGTCGGTGGGCGCGACGGCCATCGCGCTTTTGTGCGGCATCCCCGCCGCCTACGCCATGGCGCGCATGAGCTTCAAGGGCAAGAAGGCGTTTTTGGGCTTCGTGATCATGAGCCAGATGTTCTCCCCGGTGGTGCTGCTGGTGGGCATCTCCCAGCTGATGAACACCCTGCGGCTCAACGACACGGTGTGGGGGCTGATGCTCATCAACGCCGCCTTCAACCAGGCGTTCGCCATATGGCTTTTGCGGGGCACGTTCGTGTCGATCTCCCCGGAGATGGAGCAGGCCGCCCACATCGACGGCTGCAACACGGTGTCCGCCATGATCCGCGTGCTGCTGCCCATGGCCGCGCCGGGCATCGTGACCACGCTGATCTTCGTGTTCATCAACGCCTGGAACGAGTACACCATCTCCACCGTGCTGATCTCGACCAACGCCAACAAGCCCATCACCGTGGGCATCACGCAGTTCAGCTCCTTCAACATGATCGAGTGGCAGTACCTGTTCGCCGCCGCGCTGGTGGCCACCGTGCCGGTGGTGATACTGTTCATGGCCATAGAAAAGCACCTCGCCGCGGGCTTGACCGCGGGAGGCGTGAAGGGGTGACCGAGGACAGAGGGGCTGTCTCAAAATGCATAATCATTCAGATGTGTGCATGCCGTAGGGGCGGCGATGCGCCGCCCGCCCATGAAGTACGTTCCGAGTACGAAATGCAACGTACTTCATGGGCGGGCGGCGCATCGCCGCCCCTACGGCATGCACACATCTGAATGATTATGCGTTTTGAGACAGCCCCTTGTCATCATCACCCCAGCGGGGCGAAGGTGATGCTGTCGGGGTCGATCTCGCTTAAACCATTCTTGCGGTTGAATTCTCGCATGGCGGCGTAGGTCTCGGCGAAGCGTTCCTCCATCTCCTCCTTTGAAAGGTTGAGGGCGAACGCCACACTCTTGAGCACCACGGCGGGGCGGCGCCTGACGGTGTCGCAGAAGCTGTTGAGGGCGCTCTTATAGCGGCTCTGGGTGAGCTCCAGCTTCTCGAGGTACTGTGGCAGCAGGGGCTTTAAGCGCTCGAACTGCGCCTCGATGGCGTCCAGTATGTTCTGGCTGGACAGGTAGGTGGACATGGCCTGGTTCAAGTAGGTCAGGAACCGGTCGCGCAGCGTGGGATTGGCCATGAAGGCGTTGAAGAGCTGGGCGTTGGTGCCCTGGGCCATCAGCTCGAAGCCGTTGATGTCGGCGCGCATGGCGCGGTCGAGGTCGTAGATCACCCAGCGCCACTTGCCGTCGGCGTCGGTGTTGCGGTAGCGCTTGACGTTGACGGTGTCCGGCGGGCCGAAGAACACCTGTAAGGCGATGAACTCGATGAAGTTGTCGATGTCCACCTCGGCGGCGATGCGGTCGTAGACCGCCTGGGAGGCGTTGTCGTGGGTCTCCAGGAAGGTCTTGAGGGCGGCGTAGGCGGCGTTGGAGCCCTGCTTGACCTCGCGCCCGCTCTTGACCAGGTCCAGCGCGTCCTCCTGCCCGGCCCAGCCCTCCCGGCGGGCCAGCGAATAGGGGCTGATGTTCTCCCGGATGTACATGGCGGAGTAGTATTCGCCGTTTAAGTAGCAGATGCACTCCTCGGCCTCCATGTACATCACGCTGGTGTTGGCGGCCAGGTGGGTCAGCACCGCGTCGCGCATGAAGGCGTACTTGTAGTCCTGGCCGGAGTAGCGGAGTATGAATGCCTCGTAGTCGTCCCACGGGCGATTGTGGAACAGCGGGTAGCGGAATTTGTCGTCGCCGTAGCGGCCGCGGGCCATCACCTTGAAGCACTTGAGCTCGTAGGCGCGGGTGTTGCGGCCGTGCAGCTTGATGCCGCACTCCTGGGACAGCGCGGGCGCGCCGTCGCCGGTGAACACCTCCACGTGGGCCTCGCGCTCCCAGTCCATCCAGAAGTTCGCGCCGCGGTTGTAGTCGCCGTAGGGGAAGGTGGCCGTGGGGTGCAGGCCCATCACCATGATGCCGGTCTCGTCGCTGTAAAGCCCCGTGGGGTCGGACACCAGCGACACCACGTAGGGCGCGTCGGAGGCGGCCTTCACGTCGTAGAGGTAGCTCTGGGTGTCCATGACCGAGGGCAGATACCCGTCCCGGTACACCCGGGTGCGCAGTATGGTGGTCTTGTCGACGGGGATGGGCGTGCCGTCGTAGCGGGCGGAGGACTGGGTGGGATCGGAGCAGTCCAGCGTGTAGCGGATGTCCCCCGCCTCGGCGGTGAGGGTCACGGAGAAGCTGTCGCCGGCGGTGTGCAGCCCGCCCCGCACGGAGTATTCCGCGCCGGGGGCCGGGCCCTTGAGCGCCCGCGGTCCGTTGGGCTTTAACGGCGTGCCCTCGGTGAAATAGCCCACGTTTCCGTTGTCGTCGCGCCCGAAGGCCACGCCCGGGTACTGCTGGGGCACGAACAGCGCGTCCAGCAGCCTGCCCTCCGGGTCGCACAGGCACATGGTGTAGCCGCCGTCGCTGTCGAGGGCGAACGGCGCGGACATGAAGCCGCCGGTCTTGCCGCCCTCGATGCCGGTCAGGAAGATGGCGGTGCGCTCGCCGGCGGGCAGTATCGTGCCCTCGGGGAACTGCCACTTGCGGGGGTGGTTCAGCCTGTCGGAGATGCCCCAGCCGCTCAGGTTCACGTCCCGGTCGCCGGAGTTGAATAGCTCGATCCAGTCGAACTTCTCATTGGAAGGCTCGGTCATGATCTCGCTGATGTACACCCCGCCCGCGCGCTTCGACTGCCCCTCGGCGTCCAGCCGCACGAAGGCGTCGTAGGTGTTCTCCAGGTTCGGCGTGGGGGGCAGCATTTTCGTCCAGCCCGCGCCGTTCCAGGAATACGCCTGTCCATACTCCAATTCGGGCAGCGTGACGGTGGAGATCATCGCGCCGTCGGGGCGGGACAGATAGACCGTTTCCCCGGCGGACAGTTTGAAGTTGGTGTGCAGGTGGGCGGGGTCGTCCCGGCGGTCCAGGCCGGAGCAGTGCACCGCCAGGCAGCCGCCCGCGGGCAGGGTCACGTCAGGAAACTGCCACTTGTAGGGCCGGGTCACATTGTCCGTCAGCCAGTAACCCGCCAGGCTGACCGGAGCGTCGGTGCGGTTGCGCACCTCGACGTAGTCGTGATACGCCCCGTCTTCGTCCGGAAACAGCGCGCGGTTGACGGTTACGGCCTCGTTGAGGGCCAGCTCGCCGGACTGCACCGTCATCCGCCGGTCGCTCACGGCGCTGTTGGCCTCCCCGGGGGTGGGCTGGGCGGAGGTCACCCACTCGCCACGGGCGTCGCGGCACTGGGATTCGTCCGCCTCGGTGGCCTCCAGCTTCACGCTGTCCAGCACGTTCTGGGCGGAGTCCAGCAGCGTCAGCGCGGTGTTGCCGGACTTGGGCAGCCTGAACGCCGCGTGCAGCCCGTCGGCGGCGCTCCTGCCGTCGCAGTAGACCAGCACGAAGCCGCCCGCGGGCAATATCATGTCCGGGAACACGAAGGTCTTGTTGAACCTCTGATCCCGGATCAGGCACGCGCCGTGCAGGTTCACCGGCTCTGCGCCGGTGTTCTCCACCTCGATCCAGCCCGGGGCCTCGCCCGCGGCGGTGGTCAGCGTCAGCACGTTGTTGTTCTGCGCCTCGCTGATGCGCAGCGCCTGCTGGGGCTCGGGCGAGCTGACGCCCAGCGCGCCGAGGCCGCTTCTGTCCAGCAGCCACCCCGCCGCCAGCGCCAGCGCGCAGACCAGCGCCAGGAGGGGGAGGAAGTTTTTGCGTTTTGACATGGGGGTTCCTTTCGTATATGGCTAATGCTCCCGCATCGCCTTGTACCGCTGCTTGTCCTCGTACATCAGCCCGTCGGCGCGGGTGAGGGTCTGTTCGAGGCGCTCGTCGGTCCGGGGATCGTACACGGCCATGCCCCGGGCGATGTTGACATGCCCCCAGGGCTCGGCGGCGGTCCGGTTGTGCTCCAGCGCGGCGAGGTCGAAGTCCCGCAGCAGGGCGTTGCGGTTGTCGAAGTCCTCGCCCTGGAGGATCACGGCGAACTCGTCGCCGCCCAGGCGGAACACGGGGCTCCGGGCGTAGATCGAGCAGATGAGCTTGCAGGCGGATTGCAGGTAGGCGTCGCCGCAGTTGTGGCCGTAGTGGTCGTTGATGTGCTTTAGGTCGTTGCAGTCGAACACCACCACCGCCAGCGCCGGCGGGGTCTCCCGCCCGGTCACCTGGATGAGGTGTTCCAGCTTGGCCAGGGAGGCGGTGAACGCGCCCTTGTTCTTGACGCCGGTCATGGCGTCGGTGTAGGCGCGGCTGTTCAGGTCGCTGATGTAGAGCTTGAGGTGGTCCCGCATCTTCCGAAACGCCGCGGTCAGTATGCCCACCTCGTCCCGGCCCTCGTAGTCGAGCTCCACGTCGTAGTCCCCCGCCACCAGCTTCTGCGAGGCGGAGGTCAGGCGTATGAGGGGCTTGGTCAGCGCGTTCATCAGAAGCAGGGTCACCACCGTGAACAGCGCCAGTATCACCATCGCCACCAGGAAGATGAACAGCGTCAGCTGCCGCTGGGTGGCGTTGATCTCCGACACCGGCGCGGTGACGGCCACCTTCTGGTTGTTGCTGAGCGTGGCGAAGGCCAGCTGCCACTGCTGGCCGCCCCGGTCGTAACGCACCAGCATGTCGCCGGTGCTCCGGCGCTTGAGGAGCTCCCGGTCCAGGTTGGGATCCAGCGTGATGGCTTCGCCGCCCAGCTCCATGTCCGGGTGGTAGACCACGTTGCCGTCGCGGTCCATCAGGAACGCAAAGCCCGTGTCGTACACCTTGAGGGCGTTGATCTGCTCCACCATGGTCTCAAAGAGTATGTCCATGCCCAGCACGCCCACGATGAAGCCCTGGTGGAATATGGGCGCGACGTAGGAGATGGTCCAGCGCTCGCCCAGGAAGTGGGCCCTGTACGGCCCGATCCACACCGGGCGGCTGCCCTTCATGGGCGTGTAGTACCAGGTGGTGTGGGCCGTGTCCTTGGGGTCCAGCGTCGAGGAATCCAGATCCGGCTGCTTGACGAAGTCCTCCTCGCCGACCTTCGACCAGAAGAAGCCGTGCACGTTGGAGCCGTAGTCGGCGTTGATGCAGTAGTAGTAGGTCACCAGGCCGTTGGTGTTGCTGGCGATGCTGGTGAAGGCGCGCTCCACCTCGTCGCAGTGCCGCTGCAGGGCATGGTCCAGCTTCGCCACCGCCTCCGGGTCGCTGGAGGGGCCGAGGAACTGTATGTCGGGGTCGTCGAGGGATTCCTTGGCGATGAATATCGCCGTGTCCACGGACTGCTGCAGGCTGTCGAGGTAGGTGTTCAGCTTCATCTGCATGTTTTCGCTGATCAGCCGCATCTTCTCCGCGGAGGTCTTGTCGCTCTCGACGCCGATGGTGAGCACGCCGATGCCGCCCAGCGCCAGTATGCTGGTCAGTATGGCCGCGATGGTCACGGCCATGATCTTGGTGCGGATCGAGTGCATAGCGACATCTCCTCGTCATTCGTTGATGCTTGGGTAAGTGGGCAGATCAGCCCTTCTTCTTCACGAAGTGGTACACCGGCAGGCCGACCAGCGTGATGCCCACGCTCAACAGCGACATGACCAGCGCCCGGGTGCCGGAGAGGAAGAGCTGGCTGAATATCACGAACAGCCCGCTGAATATGGCCAGCGCCGGGATCACCGGGTAGAGCGGCACCCTGTATTTGCGCTCCCACTCGGGGTGGGTGCGGCGCAGGCGGATGACGCAGGCGAAGGTCATGGTGTAGAACACCCAGCAGGAGAACACGCCCAGGTCCGTGAGCAGGTCGAACTCGCCGCTCAGGGAGTACACGCAGGCCAGCAGGCCCACGAGGATCACGGCGTTGGCGGGCACGTGGCGGTCGTTGAGCTTCGAGAGGGACTTGCTGCCGGGCAGGGTTTTCTGCACAGAGAGCTGGTAGGCCACGCGGGAGCCGGACATCAGAAAGCCGTTGCCCGCGCCGATGACGGAGATGATGATGCCCACCTTGATAAGCGCGCTGCCGCTCTCGCCGAACAGCTTGGTCGCCACCGCGGTGGCGGGGGATTCCAGATTCATCAGCTCGTCGGCGGGGATGACCTTTAAGTAGGCGATGTTGATCACCAGGTAGACCGCCATGATGATGGACACGCCGCACACGATGGCCCGCGGCAGGTCGCGGCCGGGGTGCTTCATCTCACCGGCGATGGTGCCCACGTTGGTCCAGCCCTCGAAGGCGAACAGCACCGCCAGCAGCGTGGAGCCCAGCACGCCGCCGAGGTTTTTGTCGGGCCCCACCATGGGCGTGAGCACGGAGCCGGTCTGCGTGCCCCGCAGGAAGCCGCAGATCATCAGAAGCACCAGCGGCACGAGCTTGCAGGCCGTGGACACCACCTGCATGCCCCCGGCGGTGCGGGAGCCCAGGCAGTTGAGCGCCACCAGCGCCGCGATCACCGCGATGCCCACGGGCAGGGCGAAGCGCGGGCCGATCCACGCCGAGAGCTCCGAGCCCACCTTCACGCCGTAGCCGGCCAGGAAGGCGGGGTAGAATATGATCACCTGCATCCACCCGGCCAGGAAGCCCAGCCGCTCGTCGTAGGCGTCGGTCAGGTAGGCGACCATGCCGCCGGTCTTGGGGATGAGTATGGCGACCTCCGCGAAGGTCAGCGCCGCGAACAGGCTGATCAGCCCGCCGAGGACCCAGGCGAGTATGCCCATGCCGGGCGCGCCGCCTGTGGCCTGGTAGATGGCGTAGGGCTTGAAGAACACCCCCGCGCCGATCACGCAGCCCACCACCAGGGACGTGGCGGTCATAAAGCCCAGGTTTTTCTTCATTGTGCGTTGCGTTTCCATGTCGTGCCTCCTTGCGGCGATAAGCCGCCGCATCCATTATAGCACGCCGCGGCCCGAAGCGCAATGGATTGGGCGCAGTTGAATGAGGCTGTCGGCGATCCTGTCGGCGACGTACAGCTTGTAGGCCAGCCGGGAGGGCTGGGGCGGCAAGACGCAGCGGGAGACCGACGTGCCGTCACGGGTCGCGATGGCGAAGTACGCCACTCCCGGCACGCTGTCCGGGTTGTTGGGGTCCGCGTTTGCGAAGCTGCCGGTGACGCCGACGCCGATGTCCGCCGCGTAGGCCGCGCGGCAGGCCTCGGCCATGGCGGCGGCGGTCTGTTCGGAATACACCCCATAGCGCGCGATGATATCCGCGCTCACCCCCTGCCGCACCTTCGCTTCGTTCGAGTAGGTGATGAACGCGCCCTTCATGATCTCCGACGCGCCCTCCGTGTCGGTGATCAGCGACGCCACCTGCCCGGCGGTGCAGCTCTCCATGGTGGTGATCGTGGTCCCCTCCGCGATGAGCCCGCGGGTCAGCCGCGCGTACTTCGCCCGCACCGAGGCTTCGTCGAGGGCGGACGGCGGTGTCGTTGTGCGTTGCATGAAAGCTCCTTTCGGTTCAGAGTGGAGAGTGCAGAGTGAAGAGTGGAGATGCAGTCAGCCGCGCACATGACACGACGGACAGCATACCTCTGGTTCCCGCGAAGAAGTGTGTCTTCGCACCCGGAAATCCCGTTTCTTCGTTCTCAGGCATTCTCTATCTTCACTCTCCACTCTTCACTCTCCACTCTCAATTCTGCCCAGCATCTTACCGAGAACAGCGTTTACGGTCTCCTCCAGCGCCCCGTCCCCCTCGTGCACGGTGATGTCGGCGTAGCGGCGGTAGAGGGGCACGCGCTCGTCGTAGAGGTCTTTGAGGGTCTGGCCGTCCCGGAGCACCACGCCGCGCTCCTTGATGTCGTGCAGGCGCAGGGCGAGGGCGTCGAAGGGCACCTCGAGGTAGACCACCCGGCCCAGCGATTTCAGGTGGGCCATGCCCTCGGGGCTGTACACGGCGCTGCCCCCGGTGGCGATGACGCAACGCTCGGTCCGAAGCGACAGGCACGCGGCGGCCTCGGCAGCCAGGAAGCCCCCGATGCCCCGTTCGGCGATGATCTCGCTGAGCTTTCGGCCCTCCCGGCGCTGTATGAGCAGGTCCGTGTCGATGAAGTCGTATCCCATCAGCTTTGCCAGCACCACCCCTGCGGTGCTCTTCCCCGAGGCGGGCATGCCGATGAGTATGATGTTGTCCATGGCGAAATCACCCTTCCGTCCACTTTCATTACCTATGATTATACCATTAAAGTGCGCGGGATTTGACTTAGCCCCACTAAGCCTGCGGAAAATCGCCTTGAAATGCAGCCAAATCCGCTCGAAACTGCATCTCCCGGCATTTAGAAACACACTCTAGGAATGAGGAATGAGGAATGACAGAGTGCCGGAAGCTCAACCCTGGGATGTCCTGCGGGTGTGCCACGCGGCAGCCGGTAACTCAATTCCTAATTCCCAATTCCTAATTCCTAATTAGCAGGAGAGGGAAGCGCATCGCTTCCCTCTCCCGGCTTCACCGCTTCCCCCTCCTGCGGACGATCTCCATGACCACCAGTGCGACGCCGGCCATCAGCGCCAGTGTGAACAGCAGGCCCTGTATGGTGAATCTGCCGCGGGTGCGGATCATGTACATCATGTTGACGAACAGCGCCAGGTCCGCGCCGATCACGACCAGCGCCCGGTTGCCGCCGGCGATCACCTTGTTGACGGGCGGCGCGTTGACGATGAACGGCAGGAACACCACCGCCAGCCCGAACAGCGTGGCGCTGGAAGCGATGCCGAACCAATCACCGCGGGTGTACAGGCACACCACGCCGAGCAGCACCATGAGGCTGGCGCAGAAGGCGCAGAACGTCCAGAACAGCTTGTCCTCGGTCACCACCAGCGGCACGACGACCAGCGACGCGACCACCGCCAGCGACGCCAGCACCACGTAGTACCAGCCCAGCGCCAGGCCGGAGACCATGTTGACGATCAACAGCGCCAGGATCGGGACCATGAACACCCCCGACACCGCGGACCCCACCGCGGCGGAGCGGCGCTTGAAGCGCTTCGCCCCGTATTCGATCACGGCGCTCTTCTCGCGCTTTAAGTCGCTCTCCAGCTCACTCTCCTTGAGCTGCTTTAAATACACCCGGCACGCCGGGCAGTCCGGCAGGTGTTCCTCGATGATTTCCCGGCTGGCGTCGCTCACCACCTCGTCGGCGTACAGCGGCAGCAGGTCCCGAATGATATCGCACTCCTTGCTCATGCGTTCTCCATCCTTTCCTTGAGCTTCACGCGGGCGCGGTGAAACGTGACGCGGGCCCAGTTTTCGGTTTTGGCGAATATGGTGCCGATCTGCTGGAAGCTCAATTCGCCGAACACCCGAAGCTCGAACACCTCCCGGTAGGGCTCCTCCATGGCGTGCAGGGCCAGGTGGACCCGGAACGAATCCTCCCGCTCCGCCACCGCCTGCTCGACCCCCGGCTGACGCGCCGCGGCGTCCTCCGGCATGTCGCCGAAGCGGCTCTGGCGGCGCTTCTCGTCGGCGAAAAGGTTCTTCGCGATGGCGCAAAGCCATGTGACCTCGTCGGATTCGCCCCGGAAGCTGTTGAGCTTGGAAAACGCCCGGAAGAAGGTCTCCTGGGTGATCTCCTCGGCCAGGTGCCGGTCCCGGGCGAGCGTCATGGCGTAGGAGAATACCCGCATGTAATAGGCGTCGTACAGCTTCTCGCAGGCCGCGTTGTTCACGTTTCATCACCTCCCTTCCCGCGCTTTTCATGGGTTGGACGGGGAAATGCCGGTTTCGTTACAGGTTCATATTGATTTAACATTGCAATTTTAAACACACCGCAGGGAGGCCGCGGCTTCCCTGCGGTGCGATTATGATACTGCGCGGATACTTACCGTGTGATGACCTCGCAGGGCACGTTCAATATCTTGGCCACCTTGAGGATGGTGTCGATGTGCCTGCCGGTGCCCGCGGCGAAGTGGTGGGTCGGGCCGGCCTCGGACCATTTGTTCACGAACTCCCGCGCACCGCAGGTGAAGCGGGTGCGCATGTTGGTGTCGCCGATGGAGAGTATCTTGCCCGGCTCGTTGACGCCCTCGGCCACCACGAACTTGAAGTTGCCGTCGCCGTCCTGGGTGATGGCCAGGTAGGTGATGGGACCGTCGCCCGGATAGAACTGGGTCAGGTAGCCGCCGCCGGTCTTGCCGTGGAACACCTTGACGATCTTCATGGTGGGCTTGCGCTTCTGGGAGATGTCCGCATCGCCGGAGCCGGAGTGGCCGATGATGGCGATGTCGTCGTTGAAGTCGATGGAGTACATCTCCGCGAGCTGGCCGGTGCCGCAGATGGTCTTCATGATGGACATGGCCATGGCCACCTTCATGTCGCCCTCCACGGCGCAGGCGGTGCCCTGCTTGATGAGCATGGAGAACGCCGGGATCAGCATCGAGTCCAGTACGCCCGCCTTGCCCTGGGCGAAGCCGTCGTAGTGGGACGCGATCAGGCCCAGCTTTTCGTCCTTCACCCACTGCTCGAAGGCCACGACGTACTTCGCCATCTCCCAGACCTCTTCGATGCTGCCGCCGCCCTCGATGTCGAAGGTGTCGAGGATGTCCTGGGCCTTGGCGCGTATGGCGGCCTCGTCGGTGATGTCGTCGGCGATGGCCCACATCTTCTCCCAGTCGAACTGCTTGGTGTACAGGAACATGCGGCGATACAGGTTCGTCTCGTCGATGTACAGGTCCATCATGCCGGGGTAGGGCCGGCCGATCTGGGCGATGTTGGTGTCGCGGAAGCGGCGGCGCACCTGCGCGGCGCGGCACCAGTCCTCGATCTCCTTCTGAACGCCGGGGTCGCCGCCCTCGACGACGCCGGTGATGACCGCGTGGCGCTTGCCGAAGCGGTTCAGGTCCGCCACGGCCTCGCCCACGGCGCCGCAGGCGTAGCCCTCGCCCAGCCAGGAGGCGATGTCGGTGTGGTCGTAGTCCAGCGCCTTGAGCTTCTGCACGTTCACCACGACCACGGGCACGTCCAGGTCGCGTATGGCGGGCAGCACGTTGTAGCTGGTGGCGTAGGTCAGCATTTGCAGGATCACCAGGTCCACGTCCGCGGCGCGGAACTTGTCGCCCGCCGCCTGGGACTGCTCCTTGGTGGTGATCAGGCCGCCGTCGATGATCTCCACCGTGTCCGGCAGGGTCTTTTTGAACGCCGCGTACTGGGCCTCAAACTCCGGCACCAGCGACGGGAACTGGGGGAGATAGGCGCCCAGCGCGATGGAAAACACGCCGACTCTTGCCTTGGTATTGACTAACATGGTTCGCTCCTCCTTTGGAATGGTGATGGTTTCGTTTCATATACCGGTTGAGGCTATTTTACCACACAACCCCGCCCGGGGCAACCGCAAAATTGACGGCTTTCCTGTCAGGCGTCGATATCCTCCAGGAAGCGGCGGATGTAGGGCAGCGCCGCGCCCACGGTGATGTTGTGGGAGGGCATCTTGCTGATGCGGATGTAGTCGTCGGCGTCCTCGAAGGGGCACAGCCGGTGGATCTCGCCGTAGAGCACCCGGATGTCGCCCTCGGTCAGGTAGGGCGCGAGGTGGCCGCCGAGTATGATCTCCACGTCGGTGAGCAGGTGGATGTCCTCGATGAGCCGGGCCAGGTACTTGAGGTAGCGCTGCCAGCGCAGGGCCTCGTCGGTGCCCTCCCGCCGGGCGGCCTCGAAGAAGGCGTCCGGGTCGTCGTTGCCGATGAGCGCCTTCATGGAGCACAGCGTGTCCCAGCAGCCCCGCTTGCCGCAGTAGCACAGCTCGCCCCGGGGCTGCACCTGCACGTGCTCGTAGGTGGCGCTGTGGCCGTGGCGGCCGTTGACGATCTGCCGGTTCATGATGAACGCGCCGCCCAGGTGCCGGCTCAGGGACAGGTAGACGGCGTCCTCCAGCTCCGGCGACACCCACAGCTCCGAGATCGCCGCCCCCGCGGGGTCGTGGATGAAGGAACAGGGGTAGTCCAGCCACTGTTCAAAGGCGTCGACCCTGAGCCCCGTGCAGTCCAGTATCTTGCCGTAGACCATGGCGCGCCCGTCCGGCGACACCAGGCCCTGCATGGCGATGCCGACGCCCAGCACCCGCTCCGGCGGCACGCTCAGCGCGGCGATGAAGCCACGGATCATGCCGCCCACCCGCTCGTAGTAGCCCTCGGCGTTGCGGTACTCGATCTCCGCCACGTCCCGGCGCAGCTTCCTGCCGTAGAGGTCCACGGCGATCAGCTTGACCACGTGCCGCATGATCTCCGCGCCGATGGCGATGCGGTAGTCCGACACGATGGCGTAGGCCACGGCCTTGCGGCCGATCTGGTCCGACGCCAGCTGGCCGTTTTTGCAGATCAGGCCGTCCTCCTCCAGCGCCGACAGGTTGGTCGCCACCGTGGGGCGGCTCAGCTTGAGGGCGTAGGCGATGTCCTGCTGGGAGACGTTGCCCTGCTCGTATATATAATTGTAGATCTGCTGCCGGTTGTTTTTCTTGATCTGCCCCGGCGTGATGCGTTGGGTCATCTCAATCCCCCCGTGACCTGCCTATGACGCTGTGAAATTCGTGCCCGTTTTGCATTCGCGCCGGTTTTGAAGCGCCGGATTTTGCGCTCGTCGCCCGTTTTTCAGGCGATCGGCTTTCGGAGCACGCTTGAATCTTCCGTATAATTAATATATCAGATTTCATAGAAAAAATACAATCCACAAAGTGAACAAATTTTACAAAATAATTTATCTGAATTACCCTATTGACAAAAGGATTGTTATGGTTTATAATAGCAGTAAATTAAGTAAAACGATTTTACAATTTGAATTACATTATTCGACCGATAAAAGGAGGGCAATCCATGGGCATCATTGAGAAGATGAGACTGGACGGCAAGAAGGGCTTCGTCACCGGCGGCGCCCGCGGTATCGGCAAGTGCACCGCTACCGCTTTCGCGGAGGCCGGCGCGGACGTGGCCATTGTCGATCTGGACTATGAGACCGCCGTCGCCACCGCCAGGGAGATCGCCGAGGCCACCGGCCGCAAGGTCATCGCCATCAAGTGCGACGTCACCAGCGAGGAGGACGTGCAGAAGATGGTGGACACCGTGGTCGCCGAGCTGGGCGGCCTGGACTTCTGCCACGCCAACGCCGGCATCTGCATCAACGCCCCCGCCGACCAGATGACCTACAAGCAGTGGCTGAAGAACATGGACGTGAACATCAACTCCGTGTTCCTTACCGACACCATCGCGGGCAAGTACATGCTGGCCCACGGCGGTGGCTCCATCATCAACACCGCCTCCATGTCCGGCCACATCGTCAACGTGCCGCAGCCCCAGTGCGCCTACAACGCCTCCAAGGCCGCGGTCATGCAGCTGACGAAGTCCCTGGCCGTGGAGTGGGCCAAGCGCGGCGTGCGCGTCAACTCCATAAGCCCCGGGTACATCGGCACCGAGCTCGTGCTGGCCGCCCCGCACTTGAAGGCCCTCATCGACCAGTGGAACGCCATGGCCCCGATGGGCAGGCTGGGCAAGCCCGAGGAGCTGGAGAGCATCTGCGTGTACCTGGCGGGCGACACCTCGTCCTTCACCACAGGCTCCGACTTCATCATCGACGGCGCGTTCACCTGCTTCTGATCGGACGCCTGTAGGGACGCCATTCATGGCGTCCGCCGGAACCCCGACCCATCGAATCTTGCGTCCCACGGGACGTAAAGAATAAAAAAAAGGAGAGAACAACCATGAAGAAGATCCTTGCTCTGATCCTCGCTGCCCTGATGCTGCTGAGCGTCGCCGCTTTCGCTGAAAGCAACACCGGTGCCACCGAAGGCATCCAGTCCGATGCCGAGTTCTACGCCAAGGCTGACCTGTCCGTGCTCAACGGCAAGAAGATCGGCGTCACCATCCAGGACCTGAAGAACCCCTACTGGGCCGGCGTCATGACCGCGCTGGAAGCCATCGTGAAGGATGCCGGCGCTGACATCACCATCCTGGGCTGCAACCAGAACGCCATCGACCAGCAGGGCCAGATCGAGAACTTCGCCGCCAACGGCTGCGACCTGATCATGGTGCATCCGCAGGATCCCGCCGGCGCCGACGACGCGCTGGGCATGGTCCGCGAGCAGTATCCCGACATCAAGCTCATGTGCTGGGACGATCCGCTGGAGAACACCGACGCCAACTGGATCCTGGACAACACCTATCTGGGCTCCGTGATCGGCAAGATGGCCGCTGAGTTCATCAACGAGCACTTCACCGAGGACAACAAGGCTCAGGTCATCGTCATCGGCAAGTCCGACACCCCCGTGCTGGTCGAGCGTGAGAACGGCATCAAGGCCGGTCTGGAAGATGCCGCTGGCAAGTATGAGATCGTCGCCACCAACTACGGCATCGAGCCCCTCGAGGCCCAGGAGGGCGTCGAGACCACCCTGCAGGCTTATCCCGACGTGAAGGTCGTCGCGGGCGTTGGCGCCGGCGCCATGATCGGTGCCGACGAGGCCCTGAACATCCACACCGGCGGCGTGATCCCCGAGGATATGGGCGTGTTCACCACCGACGTCACCATGCAGCAGCTCGAGCAGCTGGCCGATCCCGCCTATCCCGCCAAGGGCATCATCGGCTTCGAGGGCTCCGACCACGACACCGCTCTGGCCTGCGCTCAGATGTACGCTCTGATCCTGGCTGACAACGTCGGCGCGAAGAACGTGTTCCGTCCCGTGAACCGCTTCACCGAGGAGACCGTGCAGCAGGTTATCGACGGCATGACCAAGTAATCCTTCCCCATACTATCCCTTGCGCCCCTTCCCCTCCTGGGAGGGGGCGCAAACTCTTTGAGGGGGATGGGAACCGGGGAAACGGCGGGCGGTGGCGGCGACAGCCGCGCCGTGTCATGAAACGGTTCCGCCCGCCGCGATCGTCATCCCCTCCCCCCTTATCCTCCCTCCCCGATTTCCATTCTTCAAATAGGAGGCTGCGCAATGAGCGAAGATTTTGTGCTTGAATTGGAGCACATCCGCAAGGAATATCCCGGTGTCGTGGCGCTTAAGGACGTCACGTTACAACTGCGGCGCGGCGAAATCCTGGGCCTGATCGGCGAAAACGGCGCGGGCAAATCCACCCTGATCAAGTGCTGTTCCGGCGCGGTCATCCCCACGTCCGGCAAGATCAAGATCAACGGCAAGGAATTCGACCGCATGACGCCCCAGCTCGCCGCCGAGAACGGCATCGCCATCATCTATCAGGAGTTCAACAACGTCAAGGAGCTCTCCGCCGCGGAAAACATGTTCCTCGGCCGCCCGATCCGCAAGGGCATCACCATCGACCGCAAGGCCATGGAGGAGGAGGCCGCCAAGGCCTTCGAGCAGCTTCACATCAAGATCAACCCCAAGGAGCTGGTCAAGAACCTCACCGTCGGCTATCAGCAGATGATCGAAATCGCCAAGGCCATCCAGCAGAACGCCCAGGTGCTCATCATGGACGAGCCCAGCGCGCCGCTGACCAACAACGAGGTCGAGAGCATGTTCCAGGTGGTGGAGCTGCTTCGGAAAAAGGGCGTCTCCATCATCTATATCTCCCACCGTCTGGAGGAAATCTTCCGCCTGTCCGACCGCATCGAGGTCATCCGCGACGGCGAGTACGTGGACACCCTCATCACTCCCGAGGCCACCGTGGACCAGCTTATCCGCATGATGGTGGGCCGCGAGATGACCCAGAAGTTCCCGCCCCGCCCCTGCTGCGTGGACGAGAGCAAGGTGGTGCTGGAGCTTCGGGACGTGTGCGGCAACGGCGACAAGAACATGTCCTTCAAGATCCACGCCGGCGAGGTGCTGGGCCTGGGCGGCCTGGTGGGCGCTGGGCGCACGGAGCTTGCGCAGGTCATATTCGGCGCCAAGCCCAAGGAGTCCGGCCAGATCCTTTTAAACGGCAAGGAGATCAACCCCAAGTCCCCCCGGGAGGCCATCGACCTGGGCATCGCCATGCTGCCCGAGGACCGCAAGCGCCACGGCGCGCTGCTGGGCGTGTCCATCAAGAACAACATCAACATGCCCATCTACAAGCGCATCTCCAAGGCCAGCGTGATCGACCTGGGCACCGAGAAGAACAATGCCGAGAAGTTCCGCGAAGAGATACAGATCAAGTGTCCCACCATCAACCAGCTGGTCAAGAACCTTTCCGGCGGCAACCAGCAGAAGGTCATCCTCGGCAAGTGGCTGGCCGCGGACTCCCAGCTGATCATATTCGACGAGCCCACCCGCGGCATCGACGTCGGCGCGAAGTATGAGATCTACAAGCTCATCAACGATCTCGTGGCCCAGGGCCGCGCCGTGCTGATGATCTCCTCCGAAATGGAGGAGCTGATCGGCATGTCCGACCGCATCATCGTGCTGGCCGAGCGCCAGATGATCGGCGAGCTGCAAAAGGAAGAATTCAACCCCGATACCATCATGACCATGGCCTCGGCCATCGTGGACCAGGCTCAAAAGGAGGTTTCCTGAAATGGAAGGAAAGGTGAACACGAAGAATCTGCTCAGGCAAAACGCGATATGGCTGGTGTTCGTGGTTGAAGCAATCTTCTTCGCCATCTTCAGCAAGGGCACGTTTGTGACCCCCGGCAACATTACGAACATACTGCGCCAGGTTTCCTATTACGGCATCGCCTCCGTCGGCATGACCTTCGTCATACTGATCGGCGGCATCGATCTGTCCATCGGCTCCATCATCACGCTGGTCAACATGGTCTGCGCCTTCATGATGGTGAACATGAACTGCCACTGGCTGATCGCCGTGCTGGCGGTGCTGGTCATCGGCGTGCTCATCGGCATACTCAACGGGCTGATGGTCGCCAAAATCGGCATTCCCGCGCTGATCGCCACCTTCGCCGCCCAGACGGTATTCGAGGGCCTGGCCTACATCCTCACCGCCGGCATGCCCGTCTCCGGCTTCAACAAGATCTATCCCGCCATGAACTTCTTCGCCCGCTCCACCATGGATCTGCCCTTCATCTCCATCCCCTGGTGCGCCATCATCATGGTCGCCTGTCTGGCTGCGGGCAGCTTCATACTGAACCGCTCCTACTTCGGCCGCTACTTCTACGCCATCGGCGGCAATGAGGAAGCTGCTGAGCTGTCCGGCATACTGGTGGACAAGATGAAGATCCTGATCTACGCGCTGTCCGGCTTCTTCGCGGCGCTGGCCGGCATCGTCATGCTGTCCCGCACGGGCTCCGCCCAGGCCACCGTCGGCAAGGGCAAGGAATTCGACGTCATCACCTGCGTGGTGCTGGGCGGCGTGTCCGTCAATGGCGGCGTCGGCCGCATCTCCGGCGTGGTCGCGGGCGTGTTCATCATCGGCTGCCTCACCAACGGCCTGATCCTGATGAACGTCTCCGAATACATCCAGATGGTCGTCAAGGGCCTGGTTCTGGCCGCGGCCGTCGGCCTGGACTGCATGTCCAACAAGCGCAAGACCAACTGATTTACACATTTCCCCGACCCATTCCCCGGACAGCTGCCCGGGGAATGTTGAACCCCTTTGCCGACGACCGGCAAGAAGGAGCTGTGCTATGAAACTGACCTGCGAGGGGCTCAGGGACGTCCAGGCCTGGGAAAAGGCCGGCGTACTGCTGCCGCCCTATGACCCCAAAGCCCTCTCCGAAAGGACCCGGCAACACCCGCTGTGGGTGCACTTCGGCATCGGCAACATCTTCCGCATCTTCATCGGCTCCATCGCCGACCAGCTGGTGCGGGAGGGCGCCATGGACCGGGGCGTCACCTGCGTGGAAACCTTCGACTACGACGTGGTGGACAAGATCTACACCCCCTTCGACAACCTGGTGATGGCCGTGACCCTCAATGGCGACGGCACGCGCGAAAAGCGGGTGCTGGGCATACTGGGCGAGGCCGTCAAGGCCCAGTCCGCCGACCCGGCGTCCTGGGTGCGGCTCAAGGAAATCTTCACCGATCCGGGGCTCCAGATGGTGTCCTTCACCATCACCGAGAAGGGCTACGCCCTGCGCAACCCCGACGGCGTGTACTTCGGCTACGTGCAGGCCGACATGGACAACGGGCCGGAGAAGGTCACCGGCGCGATGGGCGTGGTCACCGCCATGCTCTACGCCCGCTACAAGGCCGGGAAATACCCGCTGACGCTGGTGAGCATGGACAACGTGGCCCGCAACGGCGAAAAGCTGCGCGCCTCCGTGCTGGAGACCGCCCGGGTGTGGGCCGAAAAGGGCCATGTGCCCGCCGAATTCGTGGACTACGTGTCCGACGAGAAGGTGGTCGCCTTCCCCTGGACGATGATCGACAAGATCACCCCCCGCCCCAGCGAGGACATCGCCGCCGACCTGATGCCCCGTGATCACCTCCCGCCACACCTACATCGCGCCCTTCGTCAACGCCGAGGGCCCGCAGTACCTGGTGGTGGAGGACAACTTCCCCAACGGCCGCCCGGCGCTGGAGAAGGCCGGGGTGTTCATGGCCGACCGGGAGACCGTCAACCGCTCCGAGCGCATGAAGGTCACCGCCTGTTTAAACCCCATCCACACCGCCCTGGGGCCGTATGACGTGATGCTGGGCCACGAGCTGTTCGCCGACGGCATGTCCGACCCGGAGCTTTCCCGCCTGGCGCATCAGGTGGGCTACATGGAAGGCCTGCCGGTGGTGCAGGACCCGGGCATACTCTCCCCGAAGGCGTTCATCGACGAGGTCATCAACGAGCGCTTCCCCAACGCCTACCTGGGCGACACCAGCCAGCGCATCTGCACCGACGCCTCCATGGGCATGGCCTTCCGCTTCGGCGAGACGGTCAAGGCCTATGTGGCCAAGGACGGCACCGCCGCGGGGCTGATCGGCATACCGCTGGCCATCGCGGGCTGGCTGCGCTACCTCCTGGCGCTGGACGATGCGGGCAAGCCCTACAGCCTGGCCCCCGACCCGCTGGCGCCCGGCATCCACGAGTCCTTCGCCGCCATCGAGCTGGGCAGGCCCGAGACCTTCACCGATCAGTTGCGGCCCATACTGTCCAACGCCAACATCTTCGGCGTGGACCTGTATCAGGCCGGCATCGGCGAGAAGATCGAGACCATCTTCCGCGAGGAGCTGGCCGGCCCCGGCGCGGTGCGCGCGACGCTGAAGAAGTACCTGGACGCCATCCAGTAAAAAATCACATCACGAAAGGAAGAATACCATGTCCAACAAGACCTTTTACATGACCGATCTGGAGAAGCTGGAGGTCGGCGAGGCCCCGATGCCCAAGGTAGGACCCGACGACGTGATGATCAAGGTGCAGTCCGTGGGCGTGTGCGGCTCCGACCTGCACTACTACCACACCGGCTCCATCGGCAACTTCATCGTGAAGCCCCCCTTCATCCTCGGCCACGAGGCCGCGGGCATCATCGAGGAGGTCGGCGAGAACGTCAAGAACCTCAAGCCCGGCGACCGCGTGTGCATGGAGCCCGGCGTGCCCTGCATGAAGTGCGAGGAGTGCCTGACCGGCCACTACAACCTGTGCAAGGACGTCAAGTTCTGGGCCACCCCGCCCTATGACGGCGTGCTGAGCGAGCACATCTCCCACCCCGCCGCCTTCACCTTCAAGATCCCCGACAACATGTCCTTCACCGAGGGCGCGCTGGTGGAGCCGCTGGCCATCGGCCTGCACGCCTGCAACACCGGCAACGTCAAGCTGGGCCAGACCGTGGTGATCGTGGGCGCGGGCTGCATCGGCCTGGTGACCCTGCTGGCCGCCAAGGCCTACGGCGCGACGCGGATCATCGTGGGCGACGTGCTGGACAAGCGCCTCGAGAAGGCCCGCGAGCTGGGCGCCATCACCGTGAACACCAAGGACGACGACCTGGTGAAGAAGGTCATGGAGTTGACCGAGGGCCGCGGCGCGGACGTCTGCATCGACTGCGCCGGCTTCTCCGCCACCGTGGACGCCTGCCTGAGCGCCGCCAAGCCCGCCGGCATGGTGGTCATCGTGGGCCTGGGCGCGGACCGCGTGGACGGCTTCAACACCAGCATGATGTCCGTCAAGGAGCTGACCGTCAAGTCCATATTCCGCTATCGCAACCTCTATCCCACCGCCATCAATGCCATCGCCGACGGCAGGATCAACGTGGGCGCGATCGTGTCCCATCGCTTCAAGTTCGACGACACCATCGACGCCTTCGCCACCTGCCACAAGGACATCCGCAACGTGGTCAAGGGCGTCATCGAGTACTGATGCCCGAGAGACGACGCAGCGCCGCCTGATGATTCAGGCGGCGCTGATTGTTGTGTGGATCATCACCCCTCCGGGGCGGCCTCGGCGCTGTCCTCGGCGGATTCGATGCTGATGCCGAACTCGTCGGTGACGATCTCCTCGTCCTCGGGCGTGGTCTCTGTGGCCACGGGCACGAACTCGGAGGCGTAGGCTTCCTCGGGGAGCTCCTCGATCATGCCCGGCAGGTTCAGCACGATGCCGTCCATGCCGTAGGGCACGGTGATGGGGAAGGTGTAGGTGACGGGCTCGTCGCCCTTCTCCTTGGTCACCTCGATGTCAAAGGAGAACTTCTGGCCGGTGAAGGTGGCCATGCCGCGGTCCTTGGCGGACAGCTTGGCCACCTGCTCGCCGTTCACGAACACGTTGATGCGGCGGTAGGTGTCGAGCGTCTGGCCGTTGTACTCCAGCTTCTTGTTGTCGAAATACACGGTATGGCCCCGGCCGATGACCATCATGCACGCGGCGATGGCCAGCAGCACGGCGACGGTGCCCACGCGAAACAGCACTTTGCGCACGTTCATCACTCTCCCTCCTGCTGGGCCGCCTGGAGCTGTTCGCCCATGCTGGCCTTGGCCCGGCGCTTCTTGGTCTCATACATGACCAGCGCCACGGTGATGACGCCGTAGGACACGAACACGCGGAAGTATTCGCCGATCATGGTGTCGCCTGTGATCTTGCCGCCCGCGGAGGGCGCCACGATGAACATCAGGTGGAACAGCACCACGCCCAGGAACACGTTGCCGATGGAGGCCCGGTCGACCGACGCGCCGCCCACCAGCAGCGCCGCGATGCAGAACATGCCGATCTGCGAGTGCGCCGAGTAGGTGGGCATGTTGCCCATGTTTTGCAGGTAGATGATCATGCCGAAGCCCGCCAGCACCGTGGAGATCACGATGGAGATGATGCGGGTGCGCTCCACGTTGATGCCGGCGTCACGCGCCACGTCCATGTCCTGGCCCACGGCGCGCATGTCCTGGCCCAGCTTGGTGCGGCGGAACCACACGATCACCAGGCACATCACGGCGATGATGATGAAGGTCAGCATCGGGATCTTGACCCCCGCCACGCGGATGGCCAGCAGGTTGTCGATCGACTGGCGCATGCTCAAAAGGCTCAGCGTGTTGCGGATGCCGTAGCCGCGGGGCAGGCGGATGGTGGTGTGCTTGATCGGTATGATGGAGCCCATCATGTACAGCACCACCAGCTGGTAGACGCCGTTGATGAAGTAGCTGATGATGTAGCTCGTCACCATCTCGCGGCCTTTGGCCATGTTGAGGATCTTGCCGCACAAAAGGCCCAGGCCGATGGAGAACGGTATGGAGATGATCATCGCCAGCACCACGCCGGGGATGCCCCAGATCTGCCAGTCGGTGACGAAGATCAGCGCGATCTCGCCGGCCATGGCCCCAAGCGTCATGCCGAAGTTGAGGCCCATGCCCGCCATGATGGGGATGAGCAGGCTCAGGATCAAAAACACGTTCCTGCCCATGCGGGTCACGATCTCGTTCAACAGGTAGGCGGGCGAGAAGCCCGAAATCGGAATGCAGACCGCGCAGATCAGTATGAACATGACCGGTACGGAATTGGCGGCCAGGAAGCCCAGCGCCTTCTTCCCTGCGGAGGTCTCTTTCTTAATATTCTGGCTCATCTTGTCGCCTCCGTCTTTCTGGTCAGCGCGTAGAGAATCATGCCGTTGGAGACGATGATTCGTATGACCTCGCTGATGTCCATGTGGATCATGGAGTTCATGACCGTGGGGGTCATGGTCACGATGCCCTGGAACAGTATCGTGCCGATGATCACGTTGGCCACGGACGCCTTGTTCACCGACGCGCCGCCGATCAGAATAGCCGACACCGCGGGCAGCGCCATGTTAAAGGGCGCCATGTACAGCTGTATGAAGCCGAAGCCCTGCTCGTACATCAGTATGCCCACCGCCGCCAGCCACGTGGACATCACCACGGACAGCATGCGGACCTTGTCGATGTTGATGCCGGCGGCCCGCGCGAAGGTGGGGTTCGAGCCCACGGCGGTCATGGCCGTGCCGGTCTTGGTGTGCAGGAAGGCCCACATCAGGAAGGCCAGCAGCGCGAACACCAACAGCGCGCCGGTGGGGATCACCAGCTTGCCGATTTGTATCTGCATGAAGTTGGACAGCACCCCCGCGAAGTAGCCCTCCAGGGAGATGGTGGTCCTCAGGCCCTTGCCCGCCAGGCCCCAAACCATGTCCGGCTTGTGGTACGGCAGCAGCAGCCACATCATGCACATGAAGGAAACCGACGAGAAGCCCACGTAGGTGGCGATCATCATCTCGCCGCCCTTGATCTTGTTCAGCAGCCAACCGTAGCCCACGCCGAAGATCAGCGCGAAGGGCGTGGCGATCAGCACCGCCATCACGAAGCTGGGAAAGCCCGTGAAGCCGAACTCGATCGACAGCGTCGCCCCCAGCAGGCCGGAGATGATGCCCAGCGGCAGGCCGAAGTTCAGCCCGCAGCCGGAGTGCACCATGGGCACCATGGCCAGTACCAGCACCGCGTTCCAGCTGAAGCGGTTGAACAGGTTGGTCACCTGGGTCCAGAAGTCCGCGCCGACGAAGGGCGCGGCGATGAACAGCACCAGCAGGAACACGGCGATGATCATGCGCGGCAGGCCGAAGCTGCGCGCCATGTCCCTCACCCTGTCCATGAAGGTGCCATCATTCTTTTTGATTTGCTCACTCATAATCGCACCTCCTTACACGACCTGGCTGACCATCAGCGCGCCGAAGTCCTCGCTGGAATCGGTGGCCGGCAGTATGCCCGCGATGCGCCCGCCGGACACGATGGCGATGCGGTCGCAGGTCTGCCGAAGCTCCTCCAGCTCCGAGGAGATCATCACGATGGTGACGCCGCTTTCGCGGTTGAACTTCTTGAGCGCCTCCAGCACCAGCGCCTTCGCGCCCACGTCGATGCCGCGGGTGGGCTCGGACACGAACAGGAACTTGGGCTCCAGCGCAAACGCCTTCGCCAGGCAGATCTTCTGCTGGTTGCCGCCGGAGAGCTCCTTGGCGTTCTGCTTGGAGGAGGTGCACCGGATCTGCAATTCGTCGATGTAGCGCCTGGTCACCTCGGCGATGGCCTTCTCGTCGCGCCACTTGATCATGCCGCCCAGCAGCGGCTTCAAGAACTTGTCCTGGATCTGCATGGCTGGGAAGGCGATGTTCCACTCCAGCGACTCGTCCAGCAGCAGTCCCACGCCGCGCCGGTCCTCCGACACGAACGCCAGCTGGCTGTCGAGGCACTTGCGGGGCGAATTGAGCGGTATCTGCCGGCCGTCGAAGGTCACCGTGCCGCCGGCCTGGTACAGGCCCATCACGCCGTTGGGGATGCCCAGCTTGCCCTGTCCGGCCAGGCCGCCGATGCCCAGTATCTCGCCGCGGCGCACGTCCAGGTTGACGTCGCGCACGGTCTCGCCGGGCATGTCCACCCACAGCCGGCGGATGGACATCACGGTGTCGGTCTCCGGGGGCGCGCGGTGCTCCGCCGCCGCGGCGGCGTCCACGGAGCGGCCCACCATCCAGCGGGTGATCTCGGTGACGTTGGTGTCCTTCGCCGCCACGTCATTGACCAGCTCGCCGTCGCGCATGACGGCCACCTTGTCGCACACGTCCAGTATCTCCTGGAGCCTGTGGGTAATGAATATCACGGCGATGCCGCGCTCGGACATGCCCCGGATGGAATCCAGCAGGGCCGACGCCTCGCGCTCGGTCAAAACCGCCGTGGGTTCGTCGAGGATCAGGAGCTTCAGCTGTTCCTTGCTGAGCTCGCGCGCGATCTCGGTGAACTGCTTGTGGCCGACGGGCATGTCGTTGATGACCATCTCTCCGTCGATGTGGACGCCCATCTTGTCGATGGCCCTGTCCGCAGCCTCCCGCATGGCGGGACGATCCAGCGTGTTCAGCCTCGGGCCGAACACCTCCGCGATCACGCTCTTCTTCTGGGGTTCGCGGTTGAGCAGTATGTTTTCCGTGGCGGTAAAGCCGGGAATCAGCGAAAACTCCTGGTGCACCATGCCAATGCCGGCGGCCAGGGCGTCAAAGGGGGAGGCGAAGCTCACCTTCTGCCCGTTGAGTATAATGTCGCCGCCGTATCCGCCGGTATCGCGGATGACGTTCATGCCGAACAGGATCTTCATCAGCGTGCTCTTGCCCGCGCCATTCTCGCCGACCAGGCCCAGCACCTCGCCCTCGTTGAGGGTCAGGTTGATGTCGGTCAGGACCTGGTTGCCGAAGAAATCCTTCTTGATGTTTTTCAGTTCAAGCAAAGGAGTGCTCATGTTATAAATCCACCTAACATTTAAAGAAAGGGGAGGGATAATCCTCCCCTTTCCAGGATGATTGATCGGTTATACTTACTTGACGGTGAAGTACTTCTCGGGAACCTCGATCTCGGTGGAGCCCATGTAGTGGCCGGGATCGCCCATGATGTAGGTGTCCTGGTACACCAGGAAGATGTTCTCGGACTTCACGCCGGTATCCGCGTTGGTGTAGCTGGAGCCGTTCCAGTTGGCGCCGGGGGAGAACACGGCGTAGGCATCGGCGATGTCGTCGATCTCGTCGAGCTCGCTGACGCCGGTGATCACGTTGTAGGCGTGCTGCGCCAGGCCGGCGGACACGGTGTAGCCGTAGGAGTAGGCCCAGGTGCCGAAGCGGCCCGCGCCGCCCTTTTCGACGACAGCCTTCTCAACCTCGGCCAGGATCTTCTCGAAATCGCCGTTGGCGTCGGTCAGATCGATGCCCAGAGCGCCCGGATAGCCCATCAGCGGGGAGGGCAGGTCGGCCTCGATGAAGTAGCCGCCGTAGGCCAGAAGCTGCTTCAGCAGGGGCTCGGTGTGGGCGTCGTTGGTGCAGAAGTAGGCGGAATTCTGGCCGTACTTCTCGATCCATTCCGGAGCATGCTCCAGGATGTACTGCTGAGCGCCGGAGACGCCGACGTCGCTGGTCGGGTCGGGAGCGGTCTCAAGCACGAACTCCATGCCCAGGTCCTTGCAGGTCTCCTTCATGACGGCCACGCGGCGGGACATGGTCTCGTAGCTCATGTGGCGGGGGAAGGAGATGTGCACGAAGGTATCGCAGCCCAGCTCATGGGCGGTGTGGATCATCAGGTAGCCGCGGGCGACGAAGTCGTTGTTGCAGACCAGGTCGGCAGCCTCGCCGATCACGGGCAGGTCCTCGTGGGACTCGCCGGCGATGCACAGGATGTCGGGGCGGCGCTCCTTGACCTGACGGAAGGCCTCGGCGGTGCCCGGGATGGCCTGGTTGACGATGATGGCCTTCATCAGCGGATCATCGGTGAAGTTCACGATGGTCTGGATGGTGGTCTCGGTCTCGTCCATGAAGTTGTCCGGATAGATGGCCAGCTGGACCATATCCTCGCCGTACATGGCCTGGAAGGCCTCGGCGCCGCGGCGGTCGTCCTCAGACTGGGAGACGGAGCCGGTGACGATGGCGATGTGGAACTCCTCGGGGGCGGATTCGGCGGACGCAACGACGGCCATCGACATGACCATCAGAGCAGCCAGCAGAACGCAAAGCAGCTTCTTCATGTGTGTTCCTCCTTATTCTTACCGCATGGCACCCTTTTGCCACACAGATTTAGTATTTATTATAGCCGTATTATCGAACATTGTCAAGGAAGATATAGATAATAATTCGGAAAGCATTCTACGGCCCGGGTTCCGCCATGGCCTCCCGGTACACGTCCCCGATCAGCGCCAGGCTGTCGGCGGCGAAGGCGCGCACGTATTCTTCGGTGATGAACCGCACCGGATCGTGGCGCGGGCACTCGCCGCGGTAGCCGTCCAGGATCACCTTCCGCCAGCCGTCGAACTCCTCCCGGGTCAAAAGCGGGTGATCTTCCGGGGCCTGCGCCCGCGCCAGCAGGTCCAGCAGCGCCCGGAGCCGGGGATTCTCCCGGAGCAGGGCGAAGTCGGTGACGAAGGTGTCGTTGTAGTAGGTCTCGATGTCCAGCTTGCCGTTTGGCAGGAACAGCCCGGGAAAGGCGCTGGTATAGCGCGGCACCCACTGGCAGTCGGTCAGCACGTGCACGCCGTAGCCGATGTCGAACGGCGCGCGACGCTCCCGCCAATAGGCCACCACCGGCTCCCGGTGCAGCGAACGCCAGTTGTACAGGTGAAACTCGTCCTTTCGGGACTTGTCGCCGTGAAAGCGTATGTGCATGGCGTCCGGCGACACCGCGCCATAGTAGTATTCCGGGCTCTCCAGATACTCCGGGTGGCTTCGCGCCCAGAGCTCCGCGACCAGCAGGTGAACCATCGTCAGCGCCATCCAAAAACCCCCGCTTTTGCATTGTACTCGTCAACATTATACCATCCCTGTCAATCGAAAAATAACCCATACAGCGTTGACAGTTGATAATTATATGGTATAATGATCCCGCAATAGAGGATTGCCTTATCCAGAGCGGCAGAGGGACAGGCCCGATGAAGCCCGGCAACCGGTCGGCGTCACGCCGGCAAGGTGCCAATTCCTGCGGCGCATGCGGCCCCGGGGCCATCGCCGAAAGATGAGGCGGGATTGATACACATCGTACAAGCTCGCCGTCTGGCGAGCTTTTATTGTGAATACAACCACGGAGGGCTATAATATGAGACACTTTTTCACATCCGAATCCGTCACCGAGGGACATCCCGACAAGATCTGCGACCAGATTTCCGACGCGGTGCTGGACGCCATACTGGCCCAGGACCCCGAGGCCCACGTGGCCTGCGAATGCTGCGCCACCACCGGCATGGTGCTGGTGATGGGCGAGATCAGCACCACCGCCTACGTGCCCATCGAACAGATCGTGCGCAAAAAGGTGGTGGAGATCGGCTACGACCGGGCCAAGTACGGCTTCGACGGCTACTCCTGCGCGGTGCTGACCTCGCTGGACGAGCAGTCCCCCGACATCGCCCAGGGCGTGGTGCGCGAGGACGCCGACCAGGGCGCGGGTGACCAGGGCATGATGTTCGGTTACGCCTGCGACGAGACCCCGGAGTACATGCCGCTGGCCATCTCGCTGGCCCACAGGCTGACGAGGCAGCTTTCACAGGTGCGCAAGGACGGCACGCTGTCCTACCTGCGGCCCGACGGCAAGAGCCAGGTGACCATCGAGTACGACGACGATAAGGCCGTGCGCATCGACGCGGTGGTGCTGTCCACCCAGCACGCCCCCGACGTGGACCAGAAGACCATATTCGACGACATGATGAAGCACGTGGTGAAGCCCGTGCTGCCCGCGGCGCTGCTGGATCAAGACACCAAGTACTTCGTCAACCCCACCGGGCGCTTCGTGATCGGCGGGCCCCAGGGCGATTCCGGGCTCACGGGCCGCAAGATCATTGTGGACACCTACGGCGGCTACGCCCACCACGGCGGCGGCGCGTTCTCCGGCAAGGACCCCAGCAAGGTGGATCGCTCCGCGGCCTACGCCATGCGCCACGTGGCCAAGAACCTGGTGGCCGCGGGGCTGGCGAAGAAGTGCGAGGTCGGCGTGGCCTACGCCATCGGCGTGGCGAAGCCCGTGTCCGTGTTCGTGGACAGCTTCGGCACCGGCGCGCTGCCGGACGACCGGCTCTCTCAGATCGTCGGCGAGACCTTCGACCTGCGCCCCGCCGCCATCATACGCGACCTGGACCTCAAGCGCCCCATCTACGCCCAGACCGCCGCCTACGGCCACTTCGGCCGGGACGACCTGGACCTGCCCTGGGAGAAGCTGGACCGGGTCGAGGCGCTTCGGAAGTACCTCTGAGCATTGTAACGACATGACAGCGCCCCCCGAACGCCGTTCGGGGGGCGTTTTTACCGTGAATATCAGAAGTCGATCTTCTGCTCCAGCCAGGCCACGAGGTCCTTGACGGGCACCAGCTCCTGCTGCATGGTGTCGCGGTCGCGGACGGTGACGTTGCCGGTCTCGGCGGTGTCGAAATCCACGCAGATGCAGTAGGGGATGCCGGCCTCGTCGGCGCGGCGGTAGCGCTTGCCGATGGAGCCGGTCTCGTCGTAGTCGCACATGAACTTCCTGGAGAGCATGGCGTACAGCTCGCGGGCCTGCTCGCCCAGCTTGTTCTTCTGAAGCGGCATGACGCTCACCTTGTACGGGGCCAGCGCCGGGTGGAGACGCAGCACCACGCGGGTGTCGCCGCCCTCGAGCTCCTCCTCGTCGTAGGCGTTGCACAAAAACGCCAGCACCGCGCGGTCGACGCCCAGCGACGGCTCCACGCAGTAGGGGATGAACTTCTCGTTGGTGACCGGGTCCAGGTACTCCATGGACTTGCCGGAGTGGTTCTGGTGCTGGGTCAGGTCGTAGTCGGTGCGGTCCGCCACGCCCCACAGCTCGCCCCAGCCGAAGGGGAACAGGAACTCGAAGTCCGTGGTGGCCTTGGAGTAGAAGGCCAGCTTCTCGGGCTCGTGGTCGCGAAGCCGCAGGTTCTCCTCCTTGATGCCGAGGGAGAGCAGCCAGTTTTTGCAGAAGGTGCGCCAGTAGTTGAACCACTCGAGGTCTTCGCCGGGCTTGCAGAAGAACTCAAGCTCCATCTGCTCGAACTCGCGCACGCGGAAGATGAAGTTGCCGGGGGTGATCTCGTGCACGCGGAAGATGAAGTTGCCGGGGGTGATCTCGTTGCGGAAGGACTTGCCGATCTGGCAGATGCCGGCGGGCAGCTTCTTGCGGGTGGTGCGCATGGCGTTCTGGAAGTTGACGAATATGCCCTGCGCGGTCTCGGGCCGCAGGTAGATCTCGGCGGCGGAGTCCTCGTTGACGCCCTGGTAGGTCTTGAACATCAGGTTGAACTGGCGGATGCCGGTGAAGTCCTTCTTGCCGCAGACGGGGCAGACGATGTCGTGCTCGGCGATGAAGCTCTCCAGCTCCTGGTTGGTCCAGCCGTCGCCGGTCTCCTCGCCCTTGGTGAAGTCCTCGATCAGCTTGTCGGCGCGGAAGCGGGCCTTGCACGCCTTGCAGTCCATCAGCGGGTCGTTGAAGCCGCCCACGTGGCCGGAGGCCACCCAGACCTCGCGGTTCATCAGTATCGCGCAGTCCAGGCCCGTGTTGTAGGGGCTCTCCTGCACGAACTTCCGCCACCACGCCTTCTTGACGTTGTTCTTGAACTCCACGCCCAGCGGGCCCGCCGTAGATCTCGGAGCCGGCGAAGATGTAGCCGCGGTTCTTGCACAGCGCGACCAGCTTGTCCATCGTGAGCTTTGCCATTGCAGATACCCTCTTTTACACAGTATTTCGTGATGTTTAGATTAACAGATTTCTTTGAGGTTTTCAACCTGTCTGTGTTAAAACTGTTTTTGACAGGCTATTCCATAATGTGATGGTTTTTGGTATAATGGGTGGAGAGGGAAGTTGAGAATTGAAAATTGAGAATTGAGAATTGGAGATAGCCGCTGCCGCGCAGAGACACGGGGGGCGGGGGACGACCTCTTTCGTCTTGCGCTTTGCGCAATCCACCTTCCCCTGAAGGGGAAGGCATGGGCATACCCATAGTAGGGGACATTCTATAATTCCCAATTCTCTATTCCCAATTTGCGGCAAGGGGACGGGGCATTCCATAATTCTCAATTCTCCATTCTCAATTCTCAATTATCCCAAACACGACACTCACGCTGGTGATAAAATGTACTACGAACCCTACAAAGGCAAGAAGAAGGGAAAGGCCAAGCGGCGGGGCTTCGGCGAATGGCTGTTACAGGGGTTGTTGCTTTTGGCGATATGCCTTCTGGTGCTGGGGCTTTTATACGCCCTGCCGCCGGGGCTGTTCGCCGTGGAGCCGGAGGGCGTGAACCTGGCGCTGACGGACGGCCTGCCGCTTGACAGCGTGAACGTGCTGCTGCTGGGCGTGGACGACCTGCGGGAGGGCGCGCAGCGCAGCGACGCGGTGATGATCGCCTCCGTCGGCTACGGCAGGTTCCGGCTGACCAGCGTGATGCGCGACACGCTGGTGGACATCCCCGGCCACGGCAGGAACAAGCTCAACGCCGCCTACGCCTACGGGGGCGCGGAGATGGTCATGCGCACGCTGAACCAGAACTTCGGGCTGAACATCATGCACTACGCGCAGGTGGACTACGTGGCGCTGGCGCGGGTGATCGACGCTATCGGCGGCGTGGAGATCACCATCACCGACGCCGAGCGCGAGCGCCTGAACGCCACCATGCTGGAGGCCCGCCGGGTGTTTCAGCCGCTGGGCTACACCGCCCGGGAGGTCACCCGCTACGGCGACGACATCCCGCTGGACGGTTTGCAGGCCGCGTCCTACGCCCGGATCCGCAAGATCGACTCCGATTACATGCGCACCAGCCGCCAGCGCACGCTGATCGCGGCCATCCTCAAAAAGATTCGCTCGAACCTGTGGAACCCTGCCATGGTGGCCCGGCTGGCCCGCACGGTGACGGAATCCGTCAACACCAACATGTCGCTTTTGCAGATACTGTCGCTGGGCGAAAAGGCCCTGCTGGCCGGGAGCGTGGAGCAACTTCGGCTGCCGGTGGAGGGCAGCTTTACCGACGACGGCGCGAAGCTCGACGTCACCAGCTACCCCGCGAACCACGACGCCTTCATGCAGTTCGTATACGGTTAGCATGGCGAACGTTCCCAACAATTCACTTGCGCCGCCCGTCAAAATGACGTATAATGAGAACTACCAATATCGGAACGGGTGAAAATACTTGACGAAGATTATCGCGGTTACGAACCAGAAGGGCGGGGTCGGAAAGACGACCACCGCCGTGAACCTGAGCGCGCTGGTGGCCGAGGCCGGCAAGCGCGTGCTGCTGGTGGACATCGACCCCCAGGGCAACGCCACCAGCGGCCTGGGCAAATCGGACACGGACGCCAACACCGTCTACGAGGTGCTGCTGGGCGAGGCGGCGGCCAGGGACGCCATCGTGCCCACGGGCTTCGGCGGGCTGGACCTGATGCCCACCTCCATAGAGCTTGCGGGGGCGGAGATCGAGCTGGTGTCGGTGGAAAACCGGGAGGGACTGTTAAAAAACGCCCTCGCGGACATACGGCATGACTACGACTACATATTCATAGATTGCCCGCCCTCGTTGAGCCTGCTGACGCTCAACGCCCTGACGGCGGCGGACAGCGTGCTGATCCCCATACAGTGCGAATACTACGCGCTGGAGGGCGTCGGCCAGCTCGTGAACACCGTGAAGCTCATCCGCATGAAGCTGAACCCGGATTTAAAGGTCGAGGGCATACTGCTGACCATGTTCGACGCGCGCACGAACCTGTGCGCCCAGGTGGTGCAGGAGGTGCGCAACCACTTCCGGGACGAGGCATTCGACACGATGATTCCCCGCAACGTGCGCCTGAGCGAGGCGCCCAGCTACGGCATGCCGATCCACCTGTACGATCCCCGGTGCGCCGGGGCGCAGGCGTACCGCGAGCTGGCGGCGGAGCTGATTGAAAGGAACGAGGTGTAAGCCATGGCGAAGAAGGTACAGCGCGGCCTGGGCCGGGGCCTGGGGGCCCTGCTGGGCGACGTGGTGGAGGAGGCCGCCGAGGCCCGATCCGAATCCCAGGCGCCGGTGGACGCGGTGCGGATGCTGCCCATCCGCCTGATCGACCCTAACCGCGACCAGCCCCGCCGCAGCTTTGACGAGGCGGCGCTCGAGGAGCTGGCGGCGTCCATCCGCGCGGTGGGCGTGATACAGCCCGTCATCGTGCAGCAGAACGGGGAGCGCTACACCATCATCGCCGGGGAGCGGCGCTACCGTGCCTCCAGGCTCGCCGGGCTTGAGGAGATCCCCGCCATCGTGCGGGACTGGGACGCCCAGCGGCGGCTGGAGGCGGCGCTGATCGAGAACCTCCAGCGCGACGATCTGAATCCCGTCGAAGAGGCCATGGGCGTGCGCCGACTGATGGACGAGGCCGGGCTGACCCAGGAGGCCGTCGCCCAGCGGCTGGGCAAGAGCCGCCCGGCGGTGGCCAACCTGCTGAGGCTTCTGACGCTGCCGGAGAGCGTGCTGGCGCTCTTGAAGGCGGGCAAGCTGTCCGCCGGGCACGCCCGGGCGCTGGTGACGGTGGACCCCGCCCGTCAGGTGCAGCTGGCCAACCTGACGGTGCAGCAGGGCTGGTCCGTGCGGCAGCTTGAGCGCATCTGCGCCCAGCCGGTGAAGCCGCCCAAGCCCCGCGCGGTGCGGGACGCCCAGATCGGCGAGCTGGAGAGCATGGCGCGGGAGTTGTTCGGCACCCGGGTCAAGCTGGACGGCAACGCGGACAGCGGCAGGATCACGCTCTACTACTACAACGGCGACGACCTCCAGCGCATCTGGGACGTGCTGGAGATGGCGAAGGACGGGCGCTGACATGTATTCCGAGGACGACTTTCGCTTAATCGACCGCCGCATCGCCCGCTGTCGGGCCGCGCTGATCCCGGTATTGATCGCACTGGCGGCGCTTGCGGCGCTGGGCTATGTCAGGCGGATGAAGTGGCTGGCGGTGGGCGGACTTGTGACGCTCGCGGCGGCGGCCTGCTTCGGCATCGCGTTCTTCCTGTGGCCCTGCCTGCGCTATCGCGGCTTCCTCAGGGACATGCAGGAGGGGCTGTCCCGGGAGATGACGGGCCGCGTGGTCTCGGTGGCCGACGCGCCCGAGCCCCAGGACGGCGCGCGGGTGCTGCCGGTGCACATACTGCTGACCGAGGAACAGGACGAACGCATCATCTACCTCAACGCCTCCAAGCGCGATAAAATGCCCCCCGTGGGCACTGAGGCGCGGTTCAAACTGTACGGCAGGCACATCAGGGAGATATTTACGATTTAGAAAGGACATTCCTATGAGCGTATTGGTATGTGTGACCGGGCAGAAGTGCTGCGAGCGGCTGATCGTGGCGGGCGCGGAGATCGCCCGGGCGGAGAGCGACTACCCGCTGACGGTGCTGCACGTGGCCCGCATCGGCGGCAACGTGATGGGGTTCGTCAACGAGCCCGAGGCGCTGGAGTACCTGCTCAACGCCTCCATCGAGCACGGCGCGGACATGCTGGTGCGCCGGGCCGACGACGTGCTCAAGACCATCGAGGGCGAGGCCCGGCGGCTCGACGCCCGGGTGATCGTCGCGGGCCGCGCCGCCAATTACAGCGGCCACGACCTGCTCGACGAACTGAAATCCCGCCTCCCCGGCACCCGCTTTGAAATTATCGGAGCATAAGCCATTCCTGTTCCCTGTTCCCTGTTCCCTCTCCTACTCCCTACTCCCTACTGCCTACTCCCTCAACATGAAGAAAATGCTCTCAATCCTCCTCATCACCCTCTTCGCCCTGGCCGCCCTGACCGGCCTCGCCGTACTGACCGCCGTCTGCGTGTGCGCGGGCAGGCGGTACGCGCCGAAGCCCGCGGACTGCGCGGTGGTGCTCGGGGCGCACGTCTGGATGGACGGGCGCATGAGCAACGCGCTGACCTACCGCTGCGAGGCGGCGCTCTCGGCGTGGCAGAGCGGGCTTGTGCCGGTGATCATCGTCTGCGGCGCGCAGGGGTCCAACGAGCCCGAGACGGAGGCCGCGGCCATGCGGCGCTGGATGATCGCCCACGGCGTGCCGGAGGATCGGGTCATCGCGGAGGACCGGTCCAGGAACACCCGGGAGAACCTGGTCAACGCCCGCGCGATCATGGCTGGGAGAGGCTTCAAAACCGCCGCGATCTGCACCAACGACTACCACCTCACCCGGGCGCTGTGGCTCGCGCGGGACGAGGGCATCCCCGCCACCGGCATCCCCGCGCCCTCCACGCGGGACGTGGTCAGCTTCGTCCGGGGCCGCGTGCGGGAGACGTGCAGCTGGATACTGTACTTTGTCAGAAAACATGTATAAACCACCGCAGGGGCGCCGCATCGGCGCCCCTGCGGTGGTTTGACTACTCCCTAGAGTGTGTTTCTAAATGCCGGGAGATGCAGTTTCGAGTGGCCGCAGGCTTAGTGGGACTAAGTCAAGGGAAAGCAACGCAGAAATGCAGTCAAAGACGCCGAAAATGCGCTTCAGGCATTTTAGAAACACACTCTAATCACATATCCCCGTAGATCTCGCGATAGCGGGAGGGCGTGCAGCCCCGGCTCTCGCGGAAGACGCGGTTGAAGGTGGCGATGCTGCCGAACCCGGCGGACAGGGCGATATCCTGTATGGACTGGCGGGTGTGGATCAGCAGGTCCTCGGCCATGCCCACCCGCTTGCCGCGCAGGTATTCCGAGAAGGAGATCCCCATCTGCTGCTTGAACACCCGGGAGAAGTAGTATTTTGAGAAGCCCGTGAAGGCGCTGACGTCCTCAAGCGATATGCTGCGCTTGAAGTTCTGGTCGATGTAGAGCCGGGCGCTGTCCACGATCTCCGGCTCCATGCGCCGGGCCTCGGGGCGGGGCTGGGTGTTGCGGGCGAGGCTCGACTGCCCCAGCCGGGCGTACATCTGCATCAGGTAGGAATAGCACAGCGTGTTCCACATGAACTCCCGCCGGTCGTAGCAGTTGATGCACTGGTTCAACAGCGAGCGTACCGCCTCCTGGAGTTCCGGCTGGCTGGACAGGTAGATGGGCGTCTGCAATATGTCCTCCACCAGCCGCATGTCGCGCATGGAAAAGATGCTGTCCGGCTCGAACAGCAGCAGGTAGCGCGCGCTGCCGGCGTTCATCGACAGCCCGTGCACGCAGTTCGGCGGCACGATCAGCACCTCGTCGGCCTGCACGCGGTAGGTCACGTCCTCGACCTGGTAGATCACCTCGCCCTTCACCGGCATGATGATCTCCACCGCCGAGTGACAGTGGCTCTCGTAGCGCCACGGCACCTCGGAATACCAGATCCGAAGGGACGAATGCTCGATATAGGTGACAAATTCCTGCTTGCCCTGCATGATGCGGAAGCCATCCGGAAAACGGCTGCGCGACATCGCCTCGCCGCGGGTATGAACCTCCATATCGCACACCTGCCTTACTCAAAATATCATATCTATTATAACATAAATATAACACTGATTCAATGGCTTTGAGCGTTCTTTATGCTCATCTATTGCGTTTCGATCATTAAAAATCGATTTAGGACGCCGGGATATGCTCAAACCTTGTGAAAGGCGTCCCGGAACCCATCACATCGGCGCGCCGTGGGACGAAATCCCGACGCGCCGACACTAATTATGACAATATTGTGATATGTTGTCAAAATGTCTTGAATTTGTAATACTTTTGAGATATAATGTGAACATAAATGAAATGAACGGGAGGCGGCGGCCATGGGACGGTTTCGCGGGCGGATCGGTGTCCGGACGCTGTGCCTGTGCGCGGCGCTGGTGCTGACCGGCCTCGCGGGATGCGCCGAGGGCTTCGCCATCGCCCCGCTGCCGGAGGGCGGCGTGGCGGTCACGGGCTGGTCGGGCGACGCCTCAGAGGTGACGGTGCCGCCTGAGATCGACGGCGCAAAAGTCGCCGCCATCGGGGCGAGGGCCTTCGCCGGGAATGCGGACCTTCAGCGCGTCGAGCTGCCGGAGGGCCTCGAGGCCGTGGGGGACGGCGCCTTCGCGGACTGCCGCAGCCTGGAGGAGATCAGCGTGCCGGCCTCGGTGGTCCGGATGGGGGAGAACCCCTTCGCCGGGTGCGAGAGCCTGAAAAAGCTGGCGCTGGCCGACGGCGGGCCGTACCTCGGGATGATCAACGGCGTGCTGTTCGGCGACGGCGGGACGCGGCTGATCTGCTGCCCGCGGACGCTGCCCATGGAGCGCTACGTCGCCCCGGAGGGCACCGAACGCATCGACCCCCGGGCGTTCAGCGGCTGCAACCGGCTGCTGAGCGTCGAACTGCCGGACAGCGTGACGGACATCGGCGCGGACGCCTTCGAGGGGCGCGCCAACCTGACGCTGATCGTGGGCCGCGGCAGCTTTGCCGAGCGCTACGCCCGCGAAAACGGCCTGAAATACAACTACACCGACGCCGCCGAATGGCTGGCGGATGACCAAAGCGAGGAGATGGGATCATGAAGAAGCTGTGCGCGACGCTGGCGATCGTGCTGGCGCTGGCCCTCGTCGGGGCCTGCGCGGAGACCGCGGCCACGCCGATCCACGATTGCGGCGACTACACCTATATACTGTTGAGCGACGGCACCGCCCAGATCGTCTGCTGGGACGGCCCGGACGCCGAGCTGATCGTGCCCGCCGAGCTGGACGGCTACCGGGTCACCAGCATCAGCGAGAGCGCCTTCTGCGACTGCCGCGACCTGGTCAGCGTGACGCTGCCCGAGGGCATATTGGACATCGGCGAGTACGCCTTTGCCGACTGCGAAAACCTGTTGAGCGTCCGCCTGCCGGAGGGGCTGGTCTCCCTGGGGGACTGCGCCTTCGAGCGCTGCGAGGGGCTTACGGAGATCGCCCTGCCGGATTCCCTGCGGGACGTGGGCGCGAACCCCTTCCACAGCTGCGCGAACCTGTTCGACATCTTCGTGTCGCCCGACCACGAGTACCTGGCCACCATCGACGGCGTGCTGTTTTCCAAGCCGGACCGCCGGCTGGTGTGCTATCCCATGGGCTACGCCGCGGGGCGGTACAGCGTGCCGGAGGGCGTGCTGGACATCGGCGCCATGGCCTTTGACCGGGACCTGTACCTCGAGGAGGTCGTGCTGCCCAAGAGCCTGGTGAGCATCGGCGACGGGGCCTTCAACGGCTGCGAGGGCCTGCGGGCCATGAACCTGCCCGCCGGGGTGAAGTCCATCGGCGAGGACGCCATGCGCTGCAAGAACCTCACCATCACCTTCGAGGGCGACCAGAACGCTTGGCAGCTCGCCGGTCTGGAGAGCGTGAAGAACGAGGCGTGAAACAAAGTATAATCAATAGGCAAAAAGATCAGCGGCTGCCGCTGATCTTTTTGCCTGTTGAATAAATTCAGCGTTTACTTTCGCTCAAAACGTGGTATAATCATAGCAAGACCAAAACGACGGGGGCGAGGGCATGTCCAGGGAGCGCGCGCACGGGGGGAAAACCAAGCGTCACGTGAAGCACGAGACCATCAATCCGCAGGTGCGTCTGATCCAACTGCCCGTGATGGCGTTGGCGCTTACGCTGCTGGTGGAGTTTTGCAACCGCGGGCTGGATGTGCGGCGGCTGTTCGACTTTGTGACGGGCAAGCCGCTGATGTTCCTGTACAACGCGCTGATCGTGCTGACCACGCTGCTCTTCTCGGAGCTGTTCAAGCGCCGCCGCGCGGTGCTGTGCACCACCTGCATCCTATGGGTCATACTGGGCATCGTGCAGTACACGGTCATCAAGGAGCGCACGCAGCCCTTCTGCTCGGTGGACATACTGATGCTCAAGGACGCCATATCGCTGATGACCATCTACTACTCCACGGCGCGCATCATACTGATGTTCGTGTCGGGCTTCGCGCTGATCGTGCTGGAGGTGCTGCTGTTCAGCCGCACCCCGCGCAGGAAGCGCGTGAACCGGGCGGCCTCGGCGCTGACCTTCGTGGGCTTCGCGCTGCTGTGCGCCATGATCTCGGCGCTGTCCATACGGGCGGAGCTGCTGCCCCGGCGCTTTGACAACATGGTGGACGCCTACAACGACTACGGCTTCCCCGTTTGCTTCACGTTCACCTTCGGTCAGCAGGGCATCTCCAAGCCCGACACCTACTCCAGCGAGACGGTGGCGGAGATCATCAAGGACATCGACGACGACGGGGAGATGGCCTACCCTGTGTTCGACGAGACGGACAACCTGGCCCAGCCGAACATACTGTTCGTGCAGCTCGAGTCCTTCTTCGACGTGAACACCATCATCGGCAGCAAATATTCTGCCGACCCCACGCCCAACTTCAACCGGCTGTGCCGGAACTTCCCCAGCGGGCTTCTGTACGTGCCCACCATCGGCGGCGGCACCGCCAACACCGAGTTCGAGGTGCTCACGGGGCTCAACCTGGACTTCTTCGGGGCGGGGGAGATCCCCTACAACACCATACTCCAGCAGACCGCCGTGGAGACCGTCAACTACGACCTCAAGGACTACGGCTACACCGCCACCGCGCTGCACAGCAACGGGGCCACCTTCTACAGCCGCAACGTGGTCTATCCCAACCTGGGCTTCGACCGCTTCGTGTCGCTGGAGTACATGCACGACATGAAGTACAACGCCCTGGGCTGGGCGAAGGACGCGCAGCTCACCGGCGAGGTGCTGCGGACGCTCCAGTCCACCGAGGGCCGCGACGTGATCATGTGCATCTCGGTGGAGTCCCACGGCAAGTACGCCGACGAGTACACCCCCGCCGAGGGCGACATCGAGGTGCTGGCGCTGCCGGAGAAGATCCCGCTGGCGCCGTTCCAGAACTTCGTCAACCTCATCCCCGCCACCGACGAGTTCCTCAAGGAGCTGGTGCACGCCATCGCCCGCTTCGACGAGCCCACCGTGATCGTGGCCTACGGCGACCACCTGCCCGCCATGGAGCTGGAAAACGACATGCTGACCACCGGGTCCATTTACGCCAGCCGCTACGTGATCTGGAACAACTACGGCTATACCTTCGAGGCTCCCGACCTCCAGGCCTACCGCCTCACCGCCAACGTGATGAAGCAGTTGGGCTTCAACGGCGGCGTGATCACCAAGTATCACCAGTCCGCCGACCCCTCGGAGGCCGGGGAGGAGTACCTGGACCGGCTGGAGCAGCTTCAGTACGACATACTCTACGGCGAGAAGCAGGCCGTCAACGGCGAATCACCCTACGTCCCCGCCCGCATGACCATGGGCAGCGTGCCGGTGACCGTCGGTGAGGTCAGCCGCGAGTACGGCCGCCTGCTGGTGTCCGGCGAGAACTTCACCGAGTTCTCCGCCGTCATGGTGGACGACAAGCCCGTGGACACCGCCTACATCGACCAGGACCACATCATCGCCCGCATGGACGACCCGCTGTCCGTCGAGCGCTTCACCGTGGGCCAGGTCGCCCGGGACGGCACCGTGCTCAGCCAGACGGCGGTGTTTGAGGCAGAATAGAATGAATGAAACGGCATAAAAACGCGGCGCGATTTCTTTACAGAGTACAGATAACAGAGTACAGATAACAGAGTACAGAGTGCAGTTTTGGTAGAAATCCTTCGGATTTCTTTGATTAATGGTTACGGACAATCGCTCTATCGCTGTCTAACTCCTTTAATCAAACAAATCCCGTAGGGAGTTGAACCAAAACTGCACTCTGCACTCTGTACTCTGCACTCTGTACTCTCAGATGTCTTCCGTCGCGTAAAATGCGAAATGCCCGACGGTTTGTATGGGCTTGTCGCGCCTCGGCTCGGTGGCGTCGGCGGTCTGGTAGTAGAGCGCTTCGGCGCTCAGGTTGCGCCGCCCGGAGAGCACCGCGTGGGCTGCGGACAGGCTCTCGGAATCGTACCGGCTGCCGATGGGGAACTGGTGCTGCTCGTTGAGCACCTCCCCCAGCGTGTCGGAAAACCAGGGGTTGTCCACCCGGTTCATGGCCACCGTGCCGATGGCCAGCTTGGCGTCGTAGCTGTCGTTGCGGGCCAGCGCGTAGATCGCCCGCGCCAGCAGCACCGTGTCCCTGTCCTCCGTGAATCCCGGCTTCGGGATCAGTATACAAGCGCCCAGTATCAGTACCGCGGCGATGATCATCCATCTCTTCATATCGGTCTGCCTCCCTCGGAGCAAGAAATCTGTTCCGACTAAAGAAATTATACAACCATCCGTAATATCTTTCAATGCTTCTGAAACAAATTTGAAACAAATGCCCAGATTGCCGGTTTTTATCACAATTCGCCCCGATTATGACCGAATATTCTCCGCTGTAAAATCCAAACGCAACGCGATTGTGCTTGTATATAACATTGCATTGTGATAAAATATTACATATATATTTCAAATGTGCGGAGGCTGCCGGCATGGAGAATCTGAGCGCGATCATCGAGGCGATACTGTTTGTGTCCGGCGACCCGGTGCGGGTGGACGCCCTGGCCCACGCCATGAACCTGACGGTGAGCGAGCTTGAGGAGGCGCTGTCGGCGCTTAATGACCACCTGGCCCTCGAAAACCGCGGCATACAGTTGAACCGCAGCGGCGAGACGGTGTTTCTGTCCATCTGCCCCAGATACGCCCCGCAGGTGGAGGCGTTTTTGCAGCCGCTTCAAAAGCAGCCGCTGTCGCAGGCGGTGCTGGAGACGCTGTCCATCGTGGCCTACCGCCAGCCGGTCACCAAGGGGGACATCGAGGCGGTGCGCGGCGTGAAGTGCGATTACTCGGTGCAGTCGCTTCTGAACAAGGGCTTCATCGAGGAGTGCGGTCGCCGGGAGACGCTGGGCCGCCCGATACTGTACGCCACCACCGACAAGTTTTTGCAACACTTCGGCATGGAGACCCTGGCCGACCTGCCCAGCGTGGACCTTTTGAACCAAAGGGAAGAGATCGGGGTGTGACGCGGGGAAATTAACACGCGGAACCGCTTCTTAAATGAAAAACCCTTGACGGATCGCGCACTGTAAAGATATAATATACAATAAGAGATTATGCGGGAGGAACGAGAGAATATGAAACGGCAGTCTTCTGAACGGGCGCGCCTGCGCAAGCTGCGTTCAGTCTATCGCAAGCGCATCGCCATCTGGGCGATCGTCATGCTGATCATCGGCTTCATACTCGGCATCGTGGCCGATCAGTTTGTTTTCAATAAGAAGGATAAGGCGGCGCCCGAGGTGCGGGAGATCGTGGTCACCCCCACGCCCGCCGCGACCGAGGATGCCGGCTTTGAGGAGCCCGACATGGAGGGCTTCGTCCCCGATGAAAACCAGCAGGAGCCGGACGACGACATCGAGATCGACCTGGGCGACCTGGACAGGGAACCGTCCGACGAGACCGGTGACGCGGAGGCCACCGCCGAGCCCGAGGCGACGCCCGAGCCCGAGGAGGACTACACCATCAGCATGGAGGCGGCCACCGCCACCCCCGAGCCGACGCCCACCGAGGAACCCACGCCCACGCCGGAGCCCACGCCCGTGCCGGGTCCCACCACCGTGGCGGTGGTGCCCTTCGGCGAGACCTATGAGTTCACCACCCAGATCAACCCCGACGGCACCGCCCGCTTCTCCACCGAGGACGACAACTTTGAGACGCTGTCCTTCTCCCTGACGATGAAGGACTACATGCTGCCCTCCGACTTCGCCTCCAAGTGGGGCAACGTCTACAAGCTGCAGGGCACCGAGGCCGGCGCGGGCTTCGAGCTGACGCTGCACGACTACACCGGCACCGCCAACATCGTGCCGCAGAACATCATCAAGATCGTACTGCAGAGCGAGTCCGGCAACACCGAAAACCCCGGCTTCCAGCTCATGGACGCCGAGATCGCGGGCCAGCCCGACGTGAGCGTGAAGTCCAACGAGCCCAAGACGCTGTGGAAGCGCTACACTTTCTCCAACGCCGGCGAGCCCATGGAGTACCTGGCCGTGAGCACCTACAACAACGGCGCGGTGCAGACCATACTGTTCGAGCTCAAGTCCGATGTCGTGCCCACGCCCAATCCCGCCGACCAGTACACCACCCTGAGCCGCGGCACCAAATCCGACGCGGTGCTCGACCTGCAAAAGCAGCTGATCGAGCTGGGCTACCTGTCCGGCAAGGCCGACGGCTCCTACGGTGAAAAGACCCAGACCGCCGTCACCAAGGCCCAGAAGGACTTCGGCATGGAGGAAAACGGCACCGCCACGCCCGACTTCCAGGTGCGGCTGTTCGCCGAGACCGCCAAGCCCGCCGCCACCGAGAGCGCCGAGGCGACCGAGAGCGCCGAAACCAACTGACGCAATATCATGTGCGACCCCCTGCCCATCGCGGGCAGGGGGTCGCATATTATGTCCCGTCACTCAGTCGCTTGAGCGATTCCTCGCAGAAGTCGCACAGCTCCCCGGCGACCTCGGCGGAGACGCCCTCGGTCACGATGCGCAAACGGCCGCGGTCGTCCTCCGCGCCGACCCAGGCCCAGCCCTCGGGCCGCTCGAAGCGCACGCCGCCGCCAAGGCGGGCGTCGGGCTGGCCCTGCGCGAAGGCGTGCAGCACCCTTCCGCCCTGCCGCGGGGGAATGGCGACCACACGGCTGCGGCGATGGACCTGCGGCATGTCCCGCCGCCAATCCTCAAGCGTCAGCCCCTGCTCCGTCATCAGCGACAGCGCCGCCATGGCCAGGATCAGCCCGTCGAAGTGCAGCTCGAACTGGAACGGCGCGCGCTCGGCCAGCGCGTTCATCCAGCGGGCCTCCTCCCCGGCGAAGTACTCGGCCCGGGCGTCGTATCGGTCCAGCAGCGCGTTGATGCCGCGGGTGGCGTTGTCCCTCAAAAGCAGCGTCCGCTCGCCGTTCTCCAGCGCCGTCCAGGCGATGAGGAGCTGGTGCTGGGCGTCGGTCAGCGCACCGCTTTCATCGGAGATCACGCAGCGCTCGCCGGTCTGGTCGAGCAGCAGGCCGATCTCCTCCCGGGCGGGGATCAGCTCGGTCTCCCGGGTCACCAGCCGGTACTGGAGCCCGGAGCGCTGCAGGGTGCGCTTCGCCAGCCGGAGCACCCGGGGATTTGAGCTGTACAGCGCCACCGGCGCGGCCTGGGCGGGATCGGCGGCGAACAGCCCCGCGGCGTCCGCCACGTAGCCTGCCCCCGGCGGCAGGGTCTCCGGCGTCGCCGGGGGATAGTCCTGCCGGGCGTTCAGCCGGGCGATGGCCCGCTGCTCGCGGTCGATCAGCCGCGCCCCCAGCGCGTTGAGCGGCGTCAGGCTGTCGCCGGTCAGAAACAGCGCGGCGTCGCACCGAAGGTCCCGCTGGGCGTGGCGCAGAAGCGGCAGCGTGCAGTCGGCGGCGTTCAATACCCGCACGCCCTGGGCCATGCAGCCCGCGGCGGCGGCGTGCCACATGGCCTCGGCCATGGCCCCGCCGTCGTGGCCCAGCAGCGCCTCCCGGGGCTTCATCGCCACGGCGCAGGCCCGGGCGGCGCGGGCGGCGTCGGCGGGGTCCGCGAGGTTGAGCGCCCCCGCGGTGAAGCGCGCCTGCCGCGCTCCGCCCCAGACCCGGTTGGCCTCCAGCCGCTCGCCCTCCTCGACCCGCTTGCCGGGCCACAGCTTCACGCCGGACAGCAGCACGCCCCGGGGTGCGACCTCCGCGCCGGCCCCCAGCACGCTCTCCTCGTAGGCCTGCGCGCCCTCGCCCAGCATTGCGCCGGCGGCCAGCACGCTGCCCCGGACCTGGGCCTTGGCCCCCACATGCGCCCCCGGCCACAGCACGCTGCGCTTGATGCTGGCCCCCTCGCCCACGACGCACCCCTCGCCGATGACGCTGTACGGCCCCACGTAGGCCCCGGAGCGCACCCGGGCGCCGCTGCCGATCAGGCAGGGTCCCTCCAGCACGGCGGCACGGTCCACCTCGGCCCCGGGCAGCTGCAGCGCGCGGCCCGACAGCGCCGGGACGCCTTCCAGCTTCACCCGGCTCTCCATGGCGTCCACGTGCGCCCCCAGGTAGGCCCGGACGTCGCCGATGTCGCACCAGTAGTCGTCGGTCACGTAGCCGTACACCGGCAGGCCCTCCCGCACCATCTGCGGGAACAGCTCGTGGCCGAAGTCGCAGGGACGCCCCTCGGGCACGCGCGCAAGCGCCTCCGGCTCCAGGATGTAGATAGCACCTCGGACCAGTCCGGCTTCTCGTGGAAGCTGCGCACCCGGCCCTCGGCGTCCACGTCCACCACGCCGTAGTCCATGGGGTTGTCCGCCCGCGCGAGCACCAGCGTGGCGACGGCCCCGCGCTCCCGGTGGAACGCGGCGGCGCGGGTGATGTCCAGGTCGGTCACGCCGTCGCCGGAGAGCACCACGAAGGTCTCGTCCAGCATGGCCCGCGCCTGCCTGACGCCGCCGGCGGTGCCCAGGGGCGTCTGCTCGACGAACCAGCTCAGCCGGACCCCCAGCGCGGAGCCGTCGCCGAAGCAGTCGGTGACCGCGTCGGGCATGTAGCCCAGGGTGACGGCGATGTCCCCGATGCCGTGGCGCTTCAACAGCTTCAGCGCGTACTCCATCACCGGCCGGTTCATCAGCCGCATCATAGGCTTGGGACAGTCGCACGTCAGCGGCCTCAGCCGCGTGCCCTCGCCGCCCGCCATGATGATACCCTTCATGCGTTCACAACCCTTCGTCGCAGGATGATCACATCCTATCATTGCCCGCATATCAGTTCCCCATACATCCGTTGACAAAAAATCCCGGTTGCGCTATACTGCCGGTAACGCTTAATATGGAGGTTTCGGTATGAACGGCATGATCAAGAGTCGCAACGCGCTGCTGGCGCGCAGGGTCATAGAGGGGCTGGAGTCCCGCAACATGCGCGGGTATTACGCGGCGAACAAGGCGGAGGCGCTCAATAAGGCGCTCGTGCTGATCCCCGAGGGCGCGTCGGTGGCCATGGGCGGCGCGATGAGCGCCCACGAGATCGGCCTGGTGACGGCGCTCAAGGCGGGCAACTACAACTTCGTCGACCGCGACGCCAACAAGGACAAGCGGGCGGCCATGCTGGCGGCCTACGACGCAGACGTGTTCCTCTCCAGCGCCAACGCCATGACGCAGGACGGCATACTGGTGAACATCGACGGCAACGCCAACCGCGTCTCCGCCATCGCCCAGGGTCCCCGCATGGTGCTGTTCATCGTGGGCATGAATAAGGTCTGCGACGACCTGGACGGCGCCATGAAGCGCGCCCGCAACGTGGCCGCGCCCATCAACGCCCAGCGCTTCGCTCTGTCCACGCCCTGCGCGAAGACCGGGGCCTGCATGGACTGCAAGTCGCCGGACACCATCTGCTGCCAGTTCCTCATCACACGCTTCTCCCGGCACAAGGACCGCATCCACGTGATACTGGTCAACGAGAACCTGGGGTTCTGATCCCCCGCCGAAGCATCGCGATGTATGAGGAGAAACGACATGCCAAACGTTGAAAACCACAAGGAAATGGTGCCCTTTGAGCACTACGTCGGGCTTTACGCGAATCTTGATCCCGGGGAGGCCGCCCCGCGCTGCGGCGTTCAGTACGACCCGGCGGCGCAACGCTTCAAAATGCGGCTTTTCTACGTGGACTATGAACTGACCTGGCCGGTGTTCAGCATCCGCTCGGACGACAAGGACGGCTTTGCGCTTTCCAACCTGCCCGCGCAGATGCTGCTGATCCGCTACCTGCTGGAGGGCAGGAAGTCCTTGGGCACGGGGACCTTCCTGCCCTACCGGGAGATGCCCTGGGGCGAGGTGTACTTAAAGCCCTTCACCGGGCGCTGCCTGAACCGGGCGGCGTTCACCTTCGGCGTCCACCTGGGCCGGTTTCAGAAGGCCATGGAGACCCTGCCCGCCGTGAAGCTGGACCGGGGGGACGCATCCTATCAGCTCGAGGTCATGCCGGGCTACGACGTGCGGCTGATCGTGTGGGAGGGCGACGACGAGTTCCCGCCCAACAGCCAGATACTGTTTTCCGACAACTTCCCCCAGGCGTTTTCCGCCGAGGACCGCACGGTGGTGGGGGACATACTGATCTCAGACATCAAGCGGCGGATGTGACATATAATATAGTATGAGGAGCACAGACATGCAGGCAAAGACGCGATCTGAAATGAATCCCGAATACACGTGGGACCTTACGCCCATCTACGACGGCGACGACGCCTGGCGCGCGGCGCTGAAGTCCGCCGAAGCCATGGTGGCGGGGCTTCAGGACATCCCCGGCACGCTGGGGACCTCCGCCGCGGCGCTGAAGAACGGCCTGGACCGCATCTACGCGGCGTCCGAGGCGGCGGAGCGGGTGTACGCCTACGCCATGCTCAGAAAGTCCGAGGACGGCGGCGACCCCGCCGGTCAGGAGATGGAGGCCCGGGCGGTCTCCATGCTGGTGGCGCTGCAGACCGCCACGGCGTTTTTGAGCCCGGAGATACTCGCCATCCCGCAGGACAGGCTGGACGCCTTCATGAAGGACGAATCGCTCGGGACCTACCGCCACATGATCGCGGACATCGCCCGCGGCCGCGCCCATACGCTGGACCAGGGCGGCGAGCGCATACTGGCCATGCTGGGCGACGCGGCCCAGACCCCCGAGAACGCCTTTGAGATGCTCACCGAGGTGGACATGCGCTTTCCACCCGTGCACGACGAGGACGGCGCGGAGGTCCCGCTGACTCACGGCAGCTTCGGCGTGTACCGCGTAAGCCGCAGCCAGGCCGTGCGCCGGGAGGCGTTCGAGGCGTACTTCGGCGAGTACCTGAAGTATGCCAACACCCTGGCGGCCACCTACGCGGGCAGCGTGAAGCTGGACTGCTTCAACGCCGACGTGCGCGGCTACGAGGACGCCTGCGCCGCCGCGCTGTTCGGCAACAACGTGCCGGTGGCGCTGTACGACAATCTGGTGTCGGCGGTGCACGGCGCGCTCCCCGCCATGCGCGCGTACATCGAGCTGCGCAGGGCGCGGCTGGGGCTCGATCAACTGAACCTGTACGACCTGTACGCCCCCATCGTGGAGGACGTGGAGATCGACGTGCCCTACGCGGAGGCCCAGAGGATCGTCAAGGCCGCGCTCAAGCCGCTGGGCGAGGAATACCAGGCGCTGCTGGACCGTGCGTTCAATGAAAAGTGGATCGACGTGTACGAGAACCAGGGCAAGCACACCGGGGCGTATTCGATGGGCGTCTACGGCGCGCACCCCTACGTGCTTCTGAACTACGCCGGCAAGCTGGACGACGCCTTCACGCTGGCCCACGAGCTGGGCCACGCCATGCACAGCTTCTTCTCCGACCGGGCACAGGACTACGTCAACCACGACTATTCGATCTTCGTGGCGGAGGTGGCCTCCACGGTCAACGAGGTGCTGCTGACGCGCTACCTGCTGTCGGTGGAGACGGACAAGGCCCGCCGCGCCATGCTGCTCAACCACTTCCTGGAGGGCTTCCGCACCACCATCTTCCGGCAGACGCTGTTCGCGGAGTTCGAGCGCAGGGCCCACGCGCTGTACCGGCAGGGCACGCCGCTGACCGCCGAGGCGCTCGACGGCCTCTACCGCGAGCTGAACGCGCTGTACTACGACGGCTGCGTGATCAACGACCTCTGCGACATCGAGTGGGCGCGCATACCGCACTTCTACTCGGCGTTCTACGTGTACCAGTACGCCACGGGCTTCTCCAGCGCCGTGGCCATCGCGGACCGCATCCTCAAGACCGGCGACGCCTCGGACTACCTTAAATTCCTGACCACCGGGGGCAGCGACTATCCCATCGAGGAACTGAAGCTGGCCGGGGTGGACCTGACGAAGCCTGACGCCATACGCGACGCGCTTAACGTGTTCGAGGATACGCTCAATGCCTTCAAGGAGAGTATAAAGGCTTGAAAAAATGGGACATTCGGACGAAGCGATGGGTCTCGCTTATAGCGGTCGTCGCGGTGGCGGCGATGATCTTCCTGTTCTCCGCCCAGGAGGGGGACGATTCCGCCAGGCTCAGCGAGGGCGTGACGGAATGGGTGCTCAACGCGCTGGTTCCCGGCTACGCGCAGTTCACCGTGGCGCAGAAGCTGAGCTGGCTTGAGCGTGCGGGTTTGGTGGTGCGCAAGCTCGCCCACTTCTCGGAGTTCGCGCTGCTGGCGGTCACGCTGTCGGTGCACCTGCACTATCGGATGCGGGGCTACGGGAGGATCATACCGACATCCTGGCTGATCGCCACGCTGTACGCCGGCACCGACGAGCTGCACCAGATGTTCGTCGGGGGCCGGGGCCCCGCCCTCCGGGACGTGGCCATCGACAGCGCCGGGGCGCTCGTCGGGGCGTTCGCGGGTGTCGCGCTGATACTGCTGTGGCACAGGCTTAAACGAAAGAGGAACCGCCTCGCGTGAGACGGTTCCTTCTTCATTGCATGTATAATGATTGTCGGGGACATCCAACGGATGGCCCCGACAATCATTCTACGGATTGGTGCCGGCCTCGCAGGGCACGGTGAACACCCAGTACCCGTCCGGGGTGCCGTCGCCCGCGCCGAGCCAGACGCTCCCGGCCATGCCCTGGGGCGGCCGGGCGGCGTAGGCCCCCGGCACGGCGCAGCGCACCGACCGCACCCGGCCCGACTTCGTTCGCACCCCCAGCATGCAGTAATCCGTGCCGCAGGCCGACGGCAGCGGCATGCGTATGTAGGTGTAGCCGTCCTCCAGCGGCATCACGCAGGGCGTGGCGACCGCCTGGGCGCACCAGCTTGTCGCGGCCTGCGCCGGGGCGTCGTCGGGCTTCACGAGGGTCGCCGAGGCGCGCATGCGGGTGTAGATCTTCGTGCGCTGCGCCTCGGGCACGCCGCTGACGGTGGGCTCCGGCGATGGCGTCGGCTCCGGCACAGGTTCCGGCACGGGTTCGGGCGTCGGTTCCAGCACAGGTTCGGGCGTCGGCTCCGGCACAGGTTCGGGCGTCGGTTCGGGCACGGGTTCAGGCATCGGTGTCGGTTTGGGCACGGGTTCAGGCATCGGCGTCGGTTCAGGCACGGGCTCAGGCATCGGCGTCGGCTCCGGTGTCGGCTCCGGCACAGGTTCGGGCACAGGCTCCGGGGCAGGGGAGGGCGCGGGCTCCGGCGACGGCACGGGCATGTCGACCTCCGCATTGGCGAGGGCGGCGGCCATGTCGAAGCCCGTTCCCTCCGCGGGGGGCAGGTCGGCGGCGGGCGCGTCGGCGCGGTACAGCGCGCAGGTCACCTCGCGCACGGCCCCGGGGTCCAGCGGATAAGCGCCGTCCACGTTCCCGGTCAGCGCCACCTGGCAGCGCTCCGGCGTGACCTGCGTCACCACGATCAGCTGGAAGCCCTCCAGCGGCCTGCCGTCGATGCTGCGGGGGTCGAAGGCGTAGGCCAGCGTGAGCTGTCCCCGGCCGTCCCGCTTCAGTTCCCCCAGGTCGGCGGCGTAGTATTCCCGGCCCCGCTGGCCGACCAGCGCCGCCCGCCAGCCCTCGCCCTGGCCCGACACGATGAAATACATGCTGCCCGTCATGGTGCGCCGCTCCAGCCGCACGTGGCCGCTTGCGCCCGTGATGGCGGGCCTCAGCATGATGAAGGCGCGGCGGTATTCGTTTTTGCTCATGATTGGAACCTCCTTGGAAAATGGATCACGGCTTCGCTTTCATACTATGCGCCATTGCATTGTGCGCTGTTTTCGCGCAAATTCGTAAATATTTCAGTCAACTGCCGCTGAACCCTTGCAAGAATGGTCGATTACAGGTATAATGGATATGTATAGTTATGTCCATGTGTATGTGGACGTGTATTGAGAGGCGGTTATGCGATGAGCAACAGACAGGACAACAATCCGTCCCTGGATTATTTCGAGCTGCGCAGGCGGCATGAAGCATATAAAAACCGCGAACGCCAGGCCGTCCGGGAAAAGACCGGGGCCGCGCCCCAGCCGCCGAAGGCCGCGCGTCCGCAGCCGCCCGTCGAGCCGGAGGCGCCCGAGGAGGTCGCGGCGGTCGAGCCGTCTGAGACTGACGAGCCCGCGGCGGAGGTCGAGGCGCCCGACGCGATCATGCCCGAGGAAGCGGTTCCCGCCGACGCGAGCCCCGCGGAGGATGCGGAGGATTATCCCGAGCTGGCGGACGACTATCCCGAGGACGGGGACTACGCCGACGACGACGCGGAGGACGCCGGCAATCCGAACCCCTTCGATCCCTTCATCAAGGCGTTCCACGGCATCCGCAGCCGCCTGGCGCGCAAGAAGGGCGCGTCGGCGGAGGATTACGACGACGAGGACTATGACGACGAGGACTATGACGACGAGGATTACGACGGCGAGGACTACGACGACGCCGACGATTCCGGGGACGCGGCTGACGCGCCCGTGAGCGACGCCGCCGAAGCGCCCGGGGACGATATCTCCGGCGACGCGGAGGACGCCCCGCAGGCCGAGGACCTGGAGGACGCCTGGAGCGCCGACGAAGCGCCCGTGCGCCGCCGCGATCGCCGCAGGCAGCCGCAGGACGACGCCGAAGACCTCGGGGACGACGAGGACGCCGACGAAGCGCCGACCGACAAAAAGCAGGTCAAGGGCTTCAAAAAGTTCCTCAGGAAGTTCGTGGTGCCCATCGACGAGGACGAGGCGGACGCCGCCGCGGACGAGGACGATATGGACGAGGACGGCGACGACGCCACCTACGAGGACGCCGGGGACGAGCTCTGGGACGACGAGACGGAGGCCGAGGCGCCGGCGATTTACAAGGACGACGTATACGAGGCCCCGACAGAGGGCCGTTCCGGCCCCAGGCACGGCGCTACGGCCGAGGCCGATGAATTTGAAGGAGGACTTGACATGGCGGACCTGAACAAGATCAATCCGGAGCTGACCGACGCGCTGGCCGCCGGCATGGAAACCACGGGCATGTCCCGCCGCGAGCGCCGCGAGCGCGCCGCGCGACTGGCCGCGGAGCAGGCGGCGAAGGAAGCCGCCGAAGCGGCGGCCCAGGCGGAGCAGGCAGCCGAGGCGGCCGAGGAGGCCGAAGCGGCGGCGGAGGAGACCGTGGAGGCCGCCCAGGAGGAGGTCTCCGAGGTGGTCGATCTGTTCAGCGATCAGCCGCTGGAGCCCGACACCATCGAGGACGTGGCCGAGGGCATCGTCAATCCCGAGCCCGCCACCGACGAAGACATGTCTCTGGTGGACGAACCCACCCGCGAGTTCAAGCCCGTCTACAAGAAGGCCGGGCGCAAGAGCGCCGTCGAGGAGCCGGACGAGGCGGATGAGGACGAGGACGACGAGGAAGAAGAGGAAGAGAAGCCCCGCCGCGGCCTGTTCGGCTTCCGCCGCAAGTCCAGGGATGAGGACGAGGACGACGAAGAGGACGACGAGGACGTGGACGACGAGGACGACGAAGAGGACGACGAGGAAGAGAAGAAGCCCCGCCGCGGCCTGTTCGGACGCCGCGCCCGCTACGACGAGGAAGACGACGGGGAAGACGAGGACGACGAAGAGGACGACGAGGAAGGGGAAGAAAAGCCCCGCCGCGGCCGCTTCGCCCGCAAGGCGCGCAAGGGCCGTCATGACGACGAGGAAGACGAGGAGGATGACGATTTCGACGCCTTCGAGGACGACTTCGACGACTATGACGACGATGAGGACGACGAGTCCGACGACGACGATGACGACGACGATTTCGACGACGACGACGATGAGGGCTCCGGCTTCGGTCACGCCCTGCTGGGCATACTCAAGGGCTTCCTCACCGCCGTGGTCGTGGTGCTGGTGTTCGTGGTCATCATGAACCTGCTCAACGTGTTCAGGGTCGTCAACCTGGACGGCATCGCCGCGAAGATGCCCACCCGCGTGGTCGCCATACTGCTGCCCAGTCAGAACTTCAAGCAGAACAGCGCGAACGGCAGCGCCAACACCGGCGCCATCACCGGCGTGGAGGCGTTCAACGCCGCCGGCGACCAGAACGCCGCGCCCGCCACCGCCATCCCCGCCACCGCCGAGCCGGCCGACGAGGGCGACGGCTTCGAGGAGGACGCCGGGATGGAGGAGTTCGGCGAGGGCGAGTTTGACGACTCCGAGTTCGCCGAAGACGCCGGGGAGGAAGCGCCCGCCGAGCAGCAGGCCGCCAACTCCGTGGGGTAAGCCAATACGCATTAAAAAGACGGACTGTCCACCCGGCAGTCCGTCTTCGCATATGGAGGAAACGCATTATGAAGTACATCGTAGCGCTGGACCAGGGCACCACCAGCTCCCGCGCGGTGGTGTTTGACGAGGCGGCGAACATCGTCGCGGCGCATAACATCGAGTTTGAGCAGCTCTATCCCAACCCGGGCTGGGTGGAGCACCGGCCGGAGGACATCCTCAAAAGCCAGATCGACGCGCTGAAAATCGCGGTGGAGAAGTCCGGCGTGGACGTGCGGGACATCGCGGCCATCGGCATCACCAACCAGCGCGAGACCACGCTTTTGTGGGACCGGGCCACCGGAGTGCCGCTGTGCAACGCCATCGTGTGGCAGTGCCGCCGCACCGCGCCGCTGGTGGAGCGGCTGAAGAAGGACGGGCTGGGCAACGTGCTCCGGGACCGCACCGGCCTGGTGCCGGACGCCTACTTCTCGGGCACGAAGCTTCAATGGATGCTGGACGCCATTCCCGGCGCGCGGGCGCGGGCCGAGAAGGGCGAGCTGTGCTTCGGCACGGTGGACAGCTTTCTTGCGTGGAACCTGACCCCCGACCACGTGCACGTCACCGACGCCACCAACGCCGGGCGCACGATGCTCTACAACATCTACACCCAGCAGTGGGACGAGGTGCTGCTGCGCGCCATGGACATCCCGCCGCAGGTGCTGCCGCGGGTGGTGGATTCCTCCGGGGTGATCGGCATGCTGGACAAGTCCATCCTGGGCCGGGAGATCCCCATCGCCGCCATGGCGGGCGACCAGCACGCGGCGCTGTTCGGCCAGGGCTGCTTCAGGCCGGGCATGTGCAAAAACACCTACGGCACCGGCTGCTTTGTGCTGATGAACACGGGCAAGACGCCAGTGAAGTCCATGCAGAACCTGATCACCACCGTGGCGTGGCGCATCGACGGCCAGCCCCGCTACGCGCTGGAGGGCAGCGTGTTCGTGGGCGGCGCGGTGGTGCAGTGGCTCCGGGACGAGATGGGCCTGGTGTCCTGCGCCGCCGAGACCGAGGGCGTGGCCACGCAGGTTCCCGACAACGGCAACGTGTACTTCGTGCCCGCCTTCACCGGCCTGGGCGCGCCCCACTGGGACATGTACAGCCGCGGGACCATCGTGGGCCTCACCCGCGGCACCGGGCGGGCGCACATCATCCGCGCCGCGCTGGAGTCCATCGCCTATCAGTCCGCGGACGTCATCGCCTCCATGGCCACGGACGCCGGGACCCTGCCGGAGATACTGCTGGTGGACGGCGGGGCCAGCGCCAACAACTTCCTGATGCAGTTCCAGGCCGACATACTCAACGCCCGCGTGATGCGGCCCCGGGTGATCGAGACCACCGCCAAGGGCGCGGCGATGCTGGCCGGCCGGGCCGTGGGCGTGTGGTCCACCGCCGACCTCAACGAGCTGGGTGGCGTCGACCGCGAGTTTCACCCCAACATGCCCGAGGAGAAGCGCGGCCACCTGCTCAGACAGTGGCGCCGCGCCGTCAAGCGCGCGCAGGGGTGGGCGGAGTAGTTTTGAAAAATGGGAAATGGGGAATGGGAAATGGGAAATTAGGAATTAGGAGTTAGGAATTGGGAATTGGAGTTGTCCGTTGAAGCGTCCCTCCGTAGGGGCGCTTCCGCGCTTGCGCCTGCCCTCATCGCCCGGAGTTCACCCCCGTCGTAGGGGCGATGCCCTCATCGCCCGGAGTTCATCCCCGTCGTAGGGGCGCCGACACGCCGCCCGCCCTGCCTTCCCCTTCAGGGGAAGGTGGCCGAGCGTAGCGAGGTCGGAAGAGGTCGTTCTCCGTAGGGGCGATGCCTTCATCGCCCGGCTAGATTGCCCCACCACCACCGGACGCCATAAATGGCGTCCCTACGGCAAGGTTGCGCTCCCAACGCGGCAGCGGCCATTCCTGTTCCCTCTTCCCTCTTCCCTCTTCCCTCCCCATTACTCAAACGGAATATACTCCCCCGTCTTATACATCTTCTTGAGCACCTCATAATGCCTGTGGTCGCGCCAGCCCTCGCCGGTGGCGCTGGAGCCGCGGGCATTGATTTTGCAATCGGGCAGCGCCTTCCTGAGCTTGCCGATCTGCCCGTCGGAGAGCCCGCACTCGCCCAGCCACAGCCTTTTCAGGCTGGTGCATGTGGTCAGGGGGGTGACGTCCTGGATCTGGCAGTAGTAGATGTTCAGGTCCACCAGCTTCGTCTTGTTGGCCAGCGGGGAGAAGTCGTGTATCTTCCGGTTGAGGAACAGTTCCACGTACTCCAGGTCCTCCAGCCCTTCCAGCGGGGAGATATCGCTGATGTTGTTGTCCGCCAGTATCAGCACCCTGAGCTTTTTGAGCCCCGCCAGGCCCTCGATGCTGGTGATGTCGCAGTGCCCCAGATCCAGCATCATCAGGTCGGTGCAGTACCGAAGCGGCGCGAAGGTGGCGGAGGTGTAGTGGTAGTCGTTCACGGCGTACAGATTGGTGGTGAACGCGGTGGCGTCGGTGCGCAGCTTGTACTTGCCGAAGCTGACCACCCACACGAACTTGATCTCCGGGTGGGCGTCGAACAGCGCGCCCATGGCCTCGTCGGACAGCCCGCAGCCTACCATCGAAATCCTTTTGAGATTGGGCATCACACGGATCACGGCCTCGATCTGGCCGGGATCGGACACGGGGATGTTGTCGAGGTTCAGCTCCGTGTCCAGCGTGGTGACGTTTTTGCCGAACACCGTAAAGCCGTACACGATCCTCTGGCAGCGCGGGTCGGCCTGCAGCGCCTGCAACTCCTCCGTGGTGAGCTGCACGGTGCGGGCGTCTATGTATTGCAGGTTGGGCAGGTAGTCCATGAAGGCCATGTAGCGCTGCAGATCGGCATACGTGCCGCCGGTCAGCGTCACGGTCTCGTCATCGCTGCTCATGGGGACCCCCGGCACGGCGCAGGTGAACAAAAACCGCACCTCCGGCCAGGCGTCGCACAGCGCCGCGACGGTCTCCGCTTCCATCGGCGCGCCCCGCAGGTCCACCGTCTTCACGTTGGGCAGCAGGCTCAGCGCGGCGGCGATTTCGTCCGGGTCGACGTCCGTCGCGCCCTGCAAATCGACGGCCTCCGCGTCGGGGTCGACGGCCTTGCCCATCAGCGTCACTGTGTAGCTGAACCGGGTGTCCGGGAAGCGCTCCCGCAGCAGCGCCACCTCCTCGGCGGAGGGGCCGTAGGCGGTCAGGTCCACGTCCTTCGCGGTGCTGTCGACATAGCCGTCCCCCACCGGGATACTCCAGGCCACCTGGCAGGCGGGGTGCGCGTTGCGCACGGCGACGTAGTCCTCATAGGTGAAGGCACGGTTGCCCCGCGCGTCGAGCTGCCTGAGGTTCTCCATGGCCAGTATCGGCGAGAAGTCCGTCACCGTGGCGTCCCGCAGGTCCAGCGCCGTCAGGCGGGTGTAGCGGTCGATGTCCTTAGGCCAGGCGTCGGTGACCCGCAGCGCCTCCGCGAGCGTCCGCACCGGTACCACCGCGCCGTCCGAGAGCACATAGCCCCGGCCGAACGCGCCCGCGACGGCCAGCGCCACGCACACGGCCAGCATCGCCCCGTACACCGACGCCTTAAACCCCCTGCGACGCCTCAGCGCCAGCGCCAGCGCCGCGAAGCCGACCGCCGCCAGCCCCCACAGCGCGCGCCCCAGCCCCGGCGACCACACCGCCAGCGCCAGCAGCACCGCCGCCAAAAGCGCCGCCGCCAGCGACAGCCGACGCCGCCGCCTCAGCGCGCGCCGCTGCTTCTTGCCCATCTTTTTCTTTTTTGTAGGCTCCGCCCTTGTGCTCATGTAACGTATCTCCCATATTTCGGTATATTCTATCCCTATTATAATAATACGCCCTGCGGATTGCAAGGGCGTTTTATATGTTACACGGTCGATTACACCGTTGTGTTATATATACGTTAAGAATGTGTCATAAACTTGTTTTTCTTCCCCGCTATGCGTTTAATAAATCCACTTATTAAATAAGGAAGAAGTGAAGAAGGAAGACCCCGCACCCGCCACCGTCTCCGCGTCCGCCGCGCCCGCCGAGCCCGCGATCACCATCTCCAAGGCTCCGGCCAGTGTCAAGGCGAAGGCCGGGAAGAAGGGCAAGGTGACGGTCTCCTGGAAGAAGATCAAAAAGACCAAGAAGACGAAGGCGCTGCTCAAGCAGATCAAGGGCATCGAGGTACAGATTTCCACCGACCCGACCTTCGCCACCAATGTCCAGACCAAGAACCTCGGCAAGAAGAAGACCAAGGCCACCTTTAAGAAGCTCCAGAAGAAGACCAGGTACTACGTCCGCGTCCGCTACATCGACGGCGCCGGCGGCGTGTCCAACTGGAGCAAGGTCAAGGGGGTCAAGACGAAGAAGAAGTAATGCACGCGATCTGGCCGCTCCCCTCTCACCGGGGGAGCGGTGTTTTTTTGCATGTACAATGATTAGCGAACCGGCGAGCAGAGCGAGCGGTTGCGCGGGTCGGGGACATCCAACGGATGGCCCCGACAATCATTTTGCATGTACAATGATTAGCGAACCGGCGAGCAGAGCGAGCGGTTGCGCGGGTCGGGGACATCCAACGGATGGCCCCGACAATCATTTTGCATTTAACTTACTTCATCAAGACCGCGCCGGGATATGATGGTATAATCTATAAAAAACCAGATATATGGAGCGCAGGGCATGAACAGAAAAGAAATCGCCGAGATCCGCCGCCGCCTGAACCCGGACAGAAACGCCGTCAGCCGCGTGCGGGGCTGCTATGTCAACGAAAAGCGGGAGGTCGTGGCCACCTTCAACCAACCGCTGTTGTCCCTTCCGCAGGAGGACGCCGAGAAATTCCTGGCCCTGTTCAAGCGCACGCTGTCGGGCGTGCCGGGCCGGAACCTGATCGACGTGGATTTCCGCCCGGACCAGGTGATGGAGGGCGAGGCGCACGGGCTGCTGATGGCGCTGAACCACTCCGCGCTGACGGTGGACAGTGGCGTGGAGGCGCTGTGCCGCCGCATCATCGACGCGCTTGAGCTGGAGGGCAACTACCTGATACTGCTGATGCACGACGCCTACGACGTGCCCTTCCGCCATGCGGACGAACACAAGGTCGACGTGATCTCCGAGGAGGTGTTCAGCTACATGCTGGTATGCGTGTGCCCGGTGAAGCTGACCAAGGGCGCGCTTTCCTACTTCGCAGAGGACAACGCCTTCCACGCCCTCGACCCGGACTGGGTGGTGGCCGCGCCGGAGCTGGGCTTCATGTTCCCCACCTTCGACGACCGAGCGACCAACATCTACGCCGCGCTGTACTACACCCGCGACGCCGCCGACATCCACGAGGAATTCATCGAGGCCGTGTTCAACGCCGACGCCCCCATGCCCGCCGCCGAGCAGAAGGAGACGTTCCAGGCCGTGCTGGAGGACGCGCTGGAGGACGATTTGAGCCTCGACGTGGTGCAGGCCGTGCACGACACCCTGCGGGAGCGCCTGGAGGAGCACGACAAAGACAGGACCGCCGAGCCGCTCGAGCTGGACCGCCGCGAGGTGACGCGCCTGCTGGCGTCCTGCGGCGTGCCGGAGGAAAGGCTTCAGGCCTTTGAGGAGAAGTACGACGATACCTTCGGCGAGGCCGTGTCGCTGCCCGCCCGCAACGTGGTGGAGCCCAAAAAGTTCGAGGTGCGCACGCCCGACGTGGTGGTGCACGTCAACCCCGAGCGCAGCGATTTGATTGAGACCCGGGTGATCGACGGCGTGAAGTACGTGCTCATCCGCGCCGAGGAGGGCGTGGAGGTCAACGGCGTGAACATCAACATCGGCGAATGATCGGAGGACCTATGCAGCCGTTTTGCGTGACAGAGCTAACGCTCGAACAGGTGCGGGCCGTCTATGCCGGGCTGCTCGCGCCCGCCTTTCCGGAGAATGAACTCAAGCCGATTAGGCGCATCGAGGCCGCCGTCCGCCGGGGCGAATACCTGTGCTGCGGCGCGGTGGCAGAGGGCGACGTGCTGGGCGCGGCGTTCTTCGTGCGCATCCGGCGCGGGGGACGGACGCTGATGCTGTTCGACTACCTCGTCGTCCGGCCCGACCTGCGCTGCCGGGGCATCGGGGCGGCGTTTTTGCAGGCGCTGATCGAGGGCCCGCTGCGCGGCGCGGACGTCGCGCTTCTGGAGGTGGACGACCCCGACCGCGCCGACGATTGCGGGGAGCGTGCCCTGCGCCGCCGAAGGCTCATGTTCTACCTGCGCAACGGGCTCTGCGACACCGGCGTGCGGGCTACCGTGTACGGCGCGGCCTTCCGCATACTGGCCCTGCCCGGGGGCGAGACCGTCGACGCCGAACAGGCCCGCGGGGTGTACGCCGCGCTGTATAAGGCCATATTCCCCCCGCATACCTTCCGGCATCGGGTGACCATCGAGGGGCCCGACCCATCCCCATGACCATCAAATGTTCCCCAAATCCCCGCGAAACCTTTACACGGGCATGCGGTTGTCCGAATTAAGCATATGATATAATACGAAACAAATAAATTGCTTTGCCCTGTCAGCAAACGGATAGTTGTGAGCGCGAATGAGGAATTAGGAGATAGGAATTAGGAATTGAGCAATCCCTCCGGCCCTTCGGGCCACCTCCCTTTGCACAAGGGAGGCAGGGCTGCCGCGCAAGGCATCCGTAGGGACGCCATTACTACGATAGGCTTCCGGCATTCTGTAATTCCTAATTCCTCATTCCCAATTCCTAATTAACAGACTACTTCCCGTTTATCAGGACGACTGAACAGGCACGAAAAAAACGGATACAGGAGCGATAAATATGGGTGGATTTTTTGGCGTCGCACTGAAGCACGACTGCGTCTTCGACCTGTTTTTCGGCACCGACTACCACTCCCATCTGGGCACCCGCCGCGGCGGCATGGTGGTGTACGGCGAGGAGGGCTTTGAGCGGGCCATCCACAACATCGAAAACGCCCCCTTCCGCACCAAGTTCGAGCGGGACGTCAACGACATGAAGGGCAACCTGGGCATCGGCTGCATCTCGGACTACGAGCCCCAGCCGCAGATCGTGCGCTCCCACCTGGGCAACTTCGCCGTCACCACCGTGGGCCGCATCAACAACGCCGAGGCGCTGGTGGCCGAGGCCTTCGCCCACGGCACCACCCACTTCCTGGAGATGAGCGGTGGCAGCATCAACGCCACCGAGCTGGTGGCCGCGCTGATCAACGCCAAAGACTCCATCCCCGAGGGTATCCGCTACGCCCAGGAGCGCATCGACGGCTCCATGTCCATGCTGGTGCTGACGCCCAAGGGCCTCTACGCCGCCCGCGACCGCATGGGCCGCACGCCGGTGGTCATCGGCAGGAAGGACGAGGGCTACTGCGCCGTGTTCGAGTCCTCGGCGTACCTGAACCTCGGCTACACCGACTGCCACGAGCTGGGCCCCGGCGAGGTGGACTTCATCACCGCCGACGGGGTCGAGACGGTCGTCGCGCCCGGCGAGGCCATGAAGATCTGCACCTTCCTGTGGGTCTACTACGGCTACCCCACCTCCTCCTACGAGGGCATGAACGTGGAGGCCATGCGCTGCGCCTGCGGCGGCCGGCTGGCCATGCGCGACGACGTGGCCGCCGACACCGTGGCCGGCGTGCCCGATTCCGGCACCGCCCACGCCATCGGCTACGCCAACCGGGCCGGCATCCCCTTCTCGCGCCCGTTCATCAAGTACACCCCCACCTGGCCGCGCTCCTTCATGCCCACGATACAGTCCAAGCGCAACCTGATCGCCCGCATGAAGCTCATCCCCGTGGACGCGCTGATCAAGGGCAGGCGGCTGGTGATGATCGACGACAGCATCGTGCGCGGCACGCAGATGCGGGAGACCACCGAGTACCTGTACCACTCCGGCGCGAAGGAGGTCCACATCCGCGCCGCCTGCCCGCCGATACTCTACGGCTGCAAGTATCTGAACTTCTCCCGCTCCGCCTCCGAGATGGACCTGATCGCCCGCCGGGTGATCGCCCGCTTCGAGGGCGAAAACGCCGAGGCCAAGCTCGCCGCCTACGCCGACCCGGACACCCCCGAGTACGCCCGCATGGTGGAGGAGATCCGCCGGGAGCTGAACTTCACCTCCCTCAAGTACCACCGGCTGGACGACATGCTGGAGGCCACCGGCGTCAGCCCCTGCAAGCTGTGCACCTACTGCTGGAACGGGAGAGAATAGAGAGCAGAGTACAGAGTGCAGTTGAGATAGCGTGCAGTTCATTATAGCCGGGCGATGAGGGCATCGCCCCTACGATGGAATTCTGTTTCATCCATAACCCTATTTCAAAGAAATCCGCAGGATTTCCACCAAAACTGCACTCTGCACTCTCCACTCTCCACTCTGAAAACCGGAGGTTTTATATGTCCGACGCGGATTTCATGCGCGAGGCGCTTAACGAGGCCGGGCTGGCCGCCGCCGCGGGAGAGATGCCGGTGGGGTGCGTGATCGCGAGGGGCGATAAGATCGTCGCCCGGGCGCACAACGAGTGCGAAACAACGCGCGACGCCACCGCCCACGCGGAGCTCCTGGCGATCCGCCGCGCCTGCTGCGCCCTCGGCGACTGGCGGCTTACCGGCTGCACGCTCTACGTGACGCTGGAGCCCTGCCCCATGTGCGCCGGGGCCGTCATGCGCGCCCGGCTTTCACGGCTGGTCTACGGCGCCGCGGACCCGGGCCAGGGCTGCGCGGGCAGCCTGTACCGCATCCCCGAGGACCCCGCCTTCCCGCACTTCTGTGTGTGCGACGGCGGCGTAATGGCCGACGAATGCGCGTCCCTCCTGAGGACGTTCTTCGCCCGCATGCGCCGGGAATGAATCAATATACAATAATCCTGCATAAAAATTCCCAATTATTAACGATTTTAACGGTTATTCGGCCTTGACAGTGCATAATATTGGTATATAATAGACACATCAAATCAATCCAACGCAGAGGAGCGACGACCATGAAGAAGGTACTGAATAAGCAATTCAAGAAGATCGTGCTGGCCTATTCCGGCGGCCTGGACACTTCGGTGATCATCCCGTGGCTCAAGGAAAACTACCCGGGCTGCGAGGTCATCGCGGTTTCGGGCAACGTAGGCCAGGTGGGCGAGCTGGACGGCCTGGAGGAGAAGGCCATCAAGACCGGCGCGAGCAAGCTGTATGTGGAGGACCTGAACAAGGAGTTCATCGAGGAGGTCGTGATCCCGTCGATGCAGATGGGCGCGAAGTACGAAAACACCTACCTGCTGGGCACCTCGTTTGCGCGGCCCATCATCGCCAAGCGGCTGGTGGAGATCGCCAAAAAGGAAGGCGCGGACGCCATCTGCCACGGCTGCACGGGCAAGGGCAACGACCAGGTGCGCTTTGAGCTGGCCATCAAGGCGTTTGCGCCGGACATGCCGGTGATCGCGCCCTGGCGGCTTTGGGACATCAAGGGCCGCGACGAGGAGATCGACTACGCCGAGGCGCACAACGTGCCTTTGAAGATCAGCCGGGAGACCAACTACTCCAAGGACAAGAACATGTGGCACCTGTCCCACGAGGGCCTGGAGCTGGAGGACCCCGCCAACGAGCCCAAGTACGCCGGCAACATGGAGATGGGCGTCACCCCGGAGGAGGCCCCGGACGAGGGCGAGTACGTGACCATCGACTTTGAAAAGGGCTGGCCCGTGGCCGTCAACGGCGAGAAGCTGTCCCCCGTGGACCTGGTCTGGAAGCTCAACGAACTGGGCGGCAAGCACGGCATCGGCATCATCGACATCGTGGAGAACCGGCTGGTGGGCATCAAGTGCCGCGGCATCTACGAGACCCCCGGCGGGACCATACTCTACGCCGCCCACGAGAAGCTGGAGCAGCTCTGCCTCGACAAGGCCACCCAGCACTACAAGCAGCGCATGGCCCTCGAGTACGCCGACCTCATCTACAACGGCCAGTGGTTCTCCCCGCTGCGCGAGGCCATGACCGCCTTCTGCGAAAAGACCCAGCGGACCGTCACCGGCACCGTGAAGCTCAAGCTCTACAAGGGCAACATCATCGGCGCGGGCATGACCTCTCCCTACTCCCTCTACGACCCGGAGATCGCCACCTTCGACGAGGACAATGTGTACGATCAGACCTGGGCCGACGGCTTCATCACCCTCTACGGCCTGCCCACCGCGGTGTACGCGAAGATGAAGGCGAAGAACGGGCTTAACTAAGGGGCTCTGCCCCTAAGAACCCCCAGTTGCGCGACTTGCGTCGCGCGGGAGGACGGATTACCGGCCGGCCGAAGGGTCGGCCGGTGATTGTATGAATATCCATGAAAATTGACACTGAAAGACTGGTGCTGGCGCCCCTGGGGCCGGAGCATCTCGAATCCACCCACGCCTACGCCGCCGACCCGGAGACCACGAAGTACATGATGTTCCTGCCGGTGGACTCCCTCGACGAGACCCGGAGATACATCGCGGACTGCGTCGCGGAAATGCAAAAACCGGTCCCCGGGTACTACGAGTTTGCCGTGCTCCTGAGCGGCGTCCACATCGGCGGGGTGAGCCTGTACTTCGACACCGCCCCGGACCTCGGCGAGCTGGGCTGGATCATATCGCGGGAACACCAGGGCCACGGCTACGCCGCCGAGGCCGCCCGGGCGCTGATCGGCTGGGCCCGGGACGCGCTTCATATCCGGCGCTTCATCGCCCACTGCGACGCCGACAACCTGGCCAGCCAGGCCGTGATGCGCAAACTCGGCATGACCCTGACCGACGCCTCCGGCACCCGCAAAAACCGCGGCTCGGACGAGCTGCGGCGGGAGTACCTCTACGAACTGACGATATAAGGAGCGATCAGTATGAAACTATGGGCAGGCCGCACCGGCGGCGACGTGGACGAGCGGCTCTCCGCCATCAACAACTCCATCGGCTTCGACAGCCGGATGTACAAACAGGACATCACCGGCTCCATCGCCCACGCCACGATGCTGGGGAAGGTGGGGGTCATCACCCCGGAGGAATCCGAGCAGATCGTGGCGGGTTTAAAGGGCATACTCTCGGACATCGAATCCGGCGCGCTTCAAATCGACATGACCTGCGAGGACATCCACACCTTCGTGGAGGCCACGCTGACCGCGCGCATCGGCACGGCGGGCAAGAAGCTGCACACCGCCCGCAGCCGCAACGACCAGGTGGCGCTGGACATCCGCATGTACCTGGCGGACCAGATCGACCGCACCGTCGACCAGGCGAAGGACCTTGTCTCGGCGCTGTGCGACGTGGCGGAAGGGCACATCGAGACGGTCATGCCCGGCTACACCCACCTGCAGCGGGCGCAGCCGGTGACGCTGGGCCACTACCTGATGGCCTACGCGCAGATGCTGCTTCGGGATATCGACCGGCTCGAGGACTGCAAGGCCCGCACGCTCATACTGCCGCTGGGCTCCGGCGCGCTGGCGGGCACCACCTACCCGCTGGACCGGCCCTATGTGGCGGAGTTGCTGGGCTTCAACGGCATCAGCATGAACAGCCTGGACGGCGTGTCCGACCGGGACTTCGCGCTGGAGCTCTTGTCCGACCTGTCCATACTGATGATGCACCTTTCCCGGTTCAGCGAGGAGATCTGCCTGTGGAACAGCTGGGAGTTCAAGTTCGTCACGCTGGCGGACAACTTCTCCACCGGCTCCAGCATCATGCCGCAGAAGAAGAACCCGGACATCACCGAGCTGGTGCGGGGCAAGACGGGGCGCGTCTACGGCGACCTGATGACCCTGCTCACCGCCATGAAGGCGCTGCCGCTGGCCTACAACAAGGACATGCAGGAGGACAAGGAGGCGCTGTTTGACGCCATCGACACCGTGGACCTCAGCCTGTCCGTGCTGCCGCCGATGCTGCGCACCGCCACCTTCCACCCCGAGAACATGAAAAAAGCCGCCGCGGGCGGGTTCATCAACGCCACCGACTGCGCCGACTACATGGTCAAAAAGGGCGTGCCCTTCCGGGACGCCTACGGCGTCTGCGGGCGGCTGGTGCGCTACTGCGTCGAGCAGGGTAAGACGCTGGAGACCCTGACACTCGATGAATACCGGCAGTTCTCGCCCGTGTTTGACGCGGACGTCTACCAGGCCATCGACCTGCTGACCTGCGTGTCCCAGCGCGATATCCCCGGCGGCCCCGCCCCCCGCCGCGTGCTGGAAACCATCGCCCACACCCGCCAGCGCCTCGGATAAAGCCAACCCCACACCCGAACGAACCGGTCCCCCGCAGGGACGCCATGCGTCCCTGCGGGGGACCGCTATTCCTAATTCCTAATCCCTCTCCGTCCCCTGATCCCCCTTGAGTTTCCGTACAATGCAAGCGAAAACAGCCAACCGAGTGCAGAGGGAATAGAGACCGGCCCGGGGAAGAAGGAAGGCATAGTAAATAAGCCGCC
>CADASI010000038.1:44183-53976 GCA_902790525.1 uncultured Eubacteriales bacterium | reverse complement strand
GGGCAGTAGCGGCAGTGCGTAAAAGTCAAGGGAAATCAACGCAGAAATGCAGCCAAAGACGCCGAAAATGCGCTTCAGGCATTTTAGAAACACACTCTAGGCCTTTCCCTTGATATCCAAACCGATAAACGGCTTATTTCCTCATGTCGCCGCGCCCGTACAGTACTCGCGCAGCAGCAGGTCCCTGAGGAACAGCAGCTCCTCCTCCGGCTCGATGCCGCTGTCGTACACCAGTCCCACCGCGTAGCGCGTCACGGCGGCCAGCATCAGGTGGAGCGTCTTGGAGAACATCTCGCGCTCGGGAACGTCCGTGCGCAGCGTGCCGTCCGCCTCTGCCTTCTCATACATCCTATGAAACCGGGTCGCCACGGTTTCCACGACGGTCACTAAGGGCTTCATCCGCCGGGAGGGAATGCCCTCCCTCTGGGCGTATACGTTGAAGAACTGGTTGTAGCGCAGCAGGTCCCGATGATTGCGGTACAGGTCGATGAACGCGCCCAGGTACTTCTCGAAGATCTCGGCGGCGGTGCTGTCGTCCCAGTCGACGCTCTGAAACCCTTCCTCGATGTATCGGTTCCATATCCAGGTGTTGATGTCCGCGACCAGCGCGTTCTTTGTGCTGAAGTGGCGGAATACCGTGGCGATGCCGATGCCCGCCGCGTCCGCGATCTCCTGGATGCTCGTCGCGTCGATCGTCTTTTCGCAAAATACCCTGAAACCCGTTTCGATTATCTTCTGTCGCGTCGCCGCCTTGCGCCGCGCGTCCGCTTTCGGATCAAAACCCATGCCGCGCTCTCCCTGGCAGTAAAACCCATACTGCTCCATGATTGATAATATGAATTATATCATCAATGGCGCATTTCGTCAATAGGCATAACAAAATATATATGATTGCCGCCGAAAACGGATGGACACATTCCGCTTTATGTGCTATCATTGTTGAAAAGGGGTTTTTTATTATGAAGAAGGTACCTATTGAAAAGGCCGTGGGCATGACGCTCTGCCACGACATCACGGCCATGCGCGACGGCTTCAAGGGCGCGGCGTTTCGCCGCGGCCATGTGATCGAGGCCGGGGACATCGAAAAATTAAAGGACCTGGGCAAGCGCGCGGTGTTCGTCTGGGAGGAGAACGCGGGCGAGCTGCACGAGGAGGACTGCGCGCTGCGCATGGCGGCCATGGCCCCGGTGGCGGGCGCGCACTACACCGGGCCCTCCGAGGGCAAGGTGGTGCTGACGGCGGACGTCGAGGGCATGCTCCGGGTGGACACGGACCTGCTTGCGCAGCTCAACGCCATCGGGGACATCACCATCACCACGCTGCCGGACCACTACCCCGTCAAGCCGGGCATGCGGCTGGCCAGCATGCGCATCGTGCCGCTGGTGACGCAGGAGCGCCAGATCATACAAGCCGAGGCGCTCTGCCGGGAGCGCCCGCTGCTGCGCCTGCTGCCCTACAAAGCGCGCCGGGCGGGGGTGATCGTCACCGGCTCGGAGGTGTACACCGGCCGCATCAAGGACAAGTTCGAGCCGGTGGTGCGCCGCAAGCTGGCGGCCTTCCCGGGGGAGATACTGGGCGTTACGCTTTGCGACGACGACGCGGACATGATCGTCGCTGCCGCGCGTTCGTTCCTCGATCAGGGCGCGGACTTCATGATATTCACCGGTGGCATGTCCGTGGACCCCGACGACGTGACCCCCACGGCCATCCGGCGGCTGGGGGCGCGGGTGGTCAGCCACGGCGTGCCCGCCCAGCCGGGCAACATGACGTTGGTGGCCTACCTGGGCGACATCCCGATACTGGGCGTGCCGGGCGCGGCCATCGCGCTGCCCACGACCATATTCGACGTGCTGCTGCCCGCGATCTACGCCGGGGAGGTCATCACCAAGGACGATCTCATCCGCCTGGGCGACGGCGGGCTGTGCCAGCTCTGCGCCGCGTGCCACTATCCGAACTGCACCTTCGGGCGATACTGATCGAATCGGAGGATACTTCCATGAGAGATGGCTTCGGCCGCGAGATCACCTACCTGCGCATGTCCGTCACGGAGCTGTGCAACCTGCGCTGCCGCTACTGCATGCCGGCGGAGGGGGTGCACAAGCGCCGCCATGAGGAGATGCTGACCCAGGAGGAGACGCTGCTGGCCCTGCGCGTCGCCGCGGAACTGGGCATGCGCAAGCTGCGCATCACGGGCGGGGAGCCGCTTGTAAAGCGCAACATCGTCGCCATCTGCGAGGGCGCGGCCATGATCCCGGGCATCGAGGAGATCGGCCTGACCACCAACGGCACGCTGCTGCCCAAACTGGCCAAGCCGCTGAAGGAAGCGGGGGTGTCCCGGCTGAACATCAGCCTGGACACCCTCGATGAAAAAAAGTACGCCTGGATGACCCGCCTCGGGTCGCTGGACATGGCCCTAAAGGGCATCGAGGCCGCGCTGGAGGCGGGGTTTGCGCGCGTCAAGCTCAACGCCGTGCTGATCGGCGGGTTCAACGACGACGAGATCCGCCCGCTGGCGCAGCTCTCCGCGCGCTGGCCGGTGGACGTGCGCTTCATCGAGCTCATGCCGATGCCCGACGGCGCGCCGTTCGGCCCGGAGGCGTACATCCCCTGTGACCGGGTCGTCGAAGCGCTGCCGGAGCTCGAGCCCCTCCCGGGGGGCGACGGCGTGGCGCGGCTGTACCGGCTGCCGGGCGGGCAGGGGCGGGTCGGGCTGATCTCCCCGCTGAGCGACAACTTCTGCGGCTGGTGCAACCGGCTTCGGCTGACGGCGGACGGCAGGGTGAAGCCGTGCCTGCACTCCCCGGCGGAGTTCTCGATCAAGGGCCTGGACCGGGAGGGCATGCGGCGGCAGTTCCTCGCGGCCTGCGCCGCCAAGCCGGAGCAGCACCCGCTGCTGTCCTACGCGCACAGGAGCGCCGCGAACCGGAGCATGAACCGCATCGGCGGCTGAATACGGGCGTCCCGATCGCCCCGGCTCATATTTCCGTACTGATCCATTCACTCAGCGATGTCGTTCAACACCAGCGTCAGGTTGTTCAGGTTCATGGAATAGGTGTATCGCGCCTCGTCGGCCATGCGCATGGCGAGTCGGATGCCGATGGCGTCCCCCGCGCCGCCCTCGGAGACGTGGGCGACGGGGTCAAAGGCCATGCAGTCGTCCCTGAAGCGCAGCGTCCAGCGCCCATGCTTGATCTGGATGCGTATGGACAGGCGGTGCCTGCCGCCCGACGCGAAGCCGTGGGTGACGATGTTGCCGCCCATCTCCTCCACGCACAGCGCCAGGTGGCTGGCCATGCGGCCGCTCCCGCCGTGGGCGCGGCAGAAGGCCTCCACCTCGCGGGAGGTCGCCACGATTTCCTCCGGCGTGGCGGGGCTTGCCTCCAGCAGGTCCTTCGCCGGCACGCCGAAGTCCCGGCGCAGCAGCAGGATATCCTGCGGGCGCAGGGTGACGCGCCCCTTCTTCTTCCATACATAGCCCGCGATGCCCAGCGTCGTCAGCGCCTCGCTCGCCAGGAACAAAAACCACGTCGCATTGACGCCCCCGACGCGGCTGAGCGCGAACGCCGTCAGCACCGGCAGCACCGCGTTGTCCATCACGGAGATGACCTCCATCATGCGCACGCGGCCCGTGCCCTGATAGCAGCTGCGGAGCATGTTGGTCAGGCAGCAGAACACGAGCCCCGTCGAGAAGGCCCGCACGCCCCGGATGGCCAGGGCCTGGCTTTCGCCGCCGTAGGGGATGAACAGCGTCACGCAGGGGCGGGCGAACACCAGCAACAGCGCCATGACCGACAGCCCCAGCGCCACCGACGAGCGCGCCATCACGCGCACCAGCTCCGACAGCCCCGTGCGATCCTCCTCGTTGTACAGTATGCCCGAGAGCGTCAGCGCCACGCCGCCCGAGCCCGTGCTGATGCAGTTGCTGGCGTTGATGACGGTGTTGACGACCGAAAAGGCCGCCACCGCCGACGCGCCGCCCGTGCCGAGCAGTATGCGGTTGACGCCGAAGATCATCACCACCGATGACGCCATGCCGAACAGCGACGGCACGCCGCCCGCGAACAGCTCGCGGATCTTGCGCCACCTGACGCGGCCGATCGAAAACCTGAATACGCACTTCTTTGACAGGAAATAGCCGATGCCGATGGCCATCGCGACGTAATAGCTCAGCGCGGAGGCCAGGCCCATGCCGAACATGCCGCCGTGGAACACCATGACGTTCAGAAGGTCGAACGCCACGTCCGAGAGCGTCATGCCCAGCACCGCGACGATCAGCAGATTGCTCTGACCCGCCATCTGCATGAAGGGCACCAGCATCAACGCCCCCACGGAGGCGGGCGCGCCGATGCTGAATCCCATGATGTAGCGGCTGGTGTCGCTCAAAAGCGCCGGTTCGCCCGCGCCCAGCGCCCGGGCGATCGGCACGCACAGCAGCATCACTGGCACCATAAAGGCCAGTGAAAAGACGCCGCCGGTCGCGAGGGTGGAGGAATAGCCGATGTTCGTCTCCTCCTGGTCGCCCCTGCCCAGCGATTTGCTGCACGCCACCTGCGCGCCGGCGCACAGCATCGTGCCCACGGCGCCGATCACCAGCAGCACCGGGTTGGCCAGTCCGTAGGCCGTCAGCGCGCCGTCTCCCAGAAAGCGCCCGATCATGATGCTGTCGATCAGAAGGCACAGCGAAACGGTCAGCGCGGAGAGTATCTGCGCGGTCAGCATCTGCCTGACGAGCTTTCGTATCATTGGTCGCTATCTCCTTGTCGTATACACCGACGGCTTGCCGGAAACCACGGATGGGGACACCGGCAGTTTGTCGCCGATCGGATGTTTGGTACGCATCTCTCCCGTTCGGCCGGCCTTGCGTAGACCGATTTGACGGCGGGCAGCATGTATTGCAGCTTCCCTTCTGCCGTGCAGACATCGTGCAGAAAGCCGCCGTCCACGACCGTCTCCATGAGGTCCAGGCAGTCCAGCAGCTTCTCGTCGCTGACGTGAGCGCCCATGGAGAGATACCGGCCCTGCCTGCCCTGATCGTGGCAGAAGGCCATGATGTAGAGATACGGGGTGATCTCGTTGAGCAGCGTTGTGGTGATGCCGACATTCAGATCCCTGACATTCCAGTAAAAGACGATGGGGGATTTTTGATCCGACATATCCACACCCGCTTTGCCTGCCGCGATCATGCGGCGGCCGCTGTGACTGCCGCGCCGTTCAGAGATTCGTTCACGGTTTCAAGCGCCGCCTCGATCTCCTCCCGCGTATGATCCCCGGCGTTGATCAGCGTGTCCCAGGCGTTCTTCACGTCCTCGCCGGCCTGGTTGAGCCACGCCTCCACCGCCGGACGGTTCTTCTCGATCAGCTTCTGTGTCTCGGCGGAGACGTTTTCCGCCCACTCGTTGAAGCCGCTCTCATCGGCCCAGGCGGAGACGGCGGTTCCCGCGTCGTTCAGGAAGGCATTCAAGCCGCTCTCATCGGCCCAGGCGGAGATGGACTGCCCGGCATCGTCGGCCATGCCGCGCAGGCCGTCCCAGGCCTGGGAGAGGCCGGACAGGAATTCGTCCGCGTGGGAGGTTTCGGCGGTCAGGTTCGCATACGCCTCGCCCATCAGCAGGTGTTTGTAGCCGTTGCCATCCTCATTCAGCGCGCACAGGAAGTCCACATCCACGCCCTCCTGGAACACCATCACGATGTCGCTGCCGCCGAACAGGAAATAGCCCATGGGGTCGCCCTTTTCGACCTTCGCGCCGACCACGACGCTGTCCTCCCAGTTGCAGGAGCAGATCTGCGACATGCCGATGGGCAGCACCGCCACGAGGCCGTAATCTTCGGTGTCGATGATCACGCAGTCCCGGGTTTCGATCATCTGCCAGCCGGGGATGGCGTCGATGAGTATGTAGCGCTCGGTCTCGGGGTCCCACTCGGTGATGCCGCCCGCACCGTTCACCGCCGGGATCTTCCGCACCTCCACGATCGTGCCGCTGACCGGGAAGTGGTAGCGGTGGTAATCGTTCACGTCGAGGAAGGTGTGGGTCAGCGTGCCGCCGTTGAAGGCGTCGGCGTATTGAGAATCCGGGCCGATGAGCTGCCGGACGGAGGTGAAGTTCGCGGACTTGATGGCCACACCCGCCTTCTGCACCAGGTCGCCGTTTGCGTCGACGTCCCAGATGCCCTGGGGCGCGGAGTCCGCGGGGGCGACGACGGCGCTGTGGGCAATGGGGCGCACGGACGGATCGACGAGATGGCGGGAGAACCAGTCGTTGAAGGTGTGCCAGACGTTCTGATCCGCGTACCAGCCGCGCTGCATGTTCATGCTGGGGTCGTCCTTGATGCGCTGGTAGTAGATGTCGTTCCAGCTCTCCTCCGTGGAGAGGAACGCGCCCCACTCGTCGGAGTACTCCCTGCACCAGGTGGCGATGGGCTCGTGGTATTGCAGCGTCGGATAGTAGTACCCGAGCCCCTCCAGCTCCTCCAGCGGCTGGTCCAGCAGGAACCAGATGTAGTCGATGCTCTGGTCGATGTGGTTGTACAGCGTGGGGTATTCCACGTCCGTCAGCACGTTCCAGGGCATGCAGGTCACGGCCCAGTCGATGAAGTCGTAGAGCTCGTCAACGTTGTCCACGGGATTGGTGTTGGGGTCCGGGTTGATCTCATGCGCCTTTGCGATGGTCTTCTCCATCAGCGCCATCAGTTCGGGGTCCGCCTCCAGGTATGCCATCATCGAAAGCGCCGCCTGCGAACGGGGCAGATCGACGACGGGCGCCGCCTCCGCCAGGCAGGCGAGCGCGCTCATGGCCAGCGCCAGGACAAACAACAGGGAAATGATTCTTCTCTTCATAATGACCCTCCCCAATGTTATACTAATTTCGTCCGCAGGCTTGCTGGCGGCAAGTCAAGGGCCGACAACGAAGCCATGGCGGAAAAGCCACCGCAGGATGGTTGATTTTTAGACTGAAATTAGTATTAAATGCTATAACGCCATTTTACCATAAAACGGGGCGGCGGGCAACCGTAAAATCGCCTTTGAGAGCGACTTTCGCGTCGGGCGTCCCGGGGCGCGATGCCGAACCGGTCGGCCCCTGCCGCTTCCGCCCGCCGCTGCGCGATCCAAACCGGAAAATTCCGCATTGCCCCGCAGTTCCCTCTGTGGTATAAAGGCTTCGGACAAAGTATTCCGGGAGCGGAAATGGAGTGACACAAATGCGCAGGCAGTACCTGACCGGGGACGTTCTGACCGCAATGGAGCGCCGGGAAATAATGGTATACTATCAGCCAAAATATGTTGCGACGACGAATCGACTGAAATCCGCGGAAGCGCTTGCCCGGTGGGTCAGGAAGGACGGAAGCGTCGTCTTGCCCGAGCTGTTCCTGGCCTCCATGGAACAATCCGACGCGATCACCCTGCTGGATTGGTATATGGTGGAGGAGGTCTGCGCCTTCCTCGAACGGCTGAAGGCGGAGGGCATCAGACCTCGGCCCGTTTCCGTCAACTTTTCAAGGTGGCATCTCCATGAGGAAGACATGGCCCAACGCCTGGCAGACATCGTCGATTCCCACCGTCTGGAGCACAGTCTCATCGTCGTGGAGATCACTGAATCGGCCATGATCAATGAAGAGGACCGGATGCGCGAAATGGTGGCGGAGCTGCATGGGCATGGCTTTGAGTTTTCCATCGATGATTTTGGCAGCGTCCTGTCCTCGCTGAGCATGGTGGCCGATACCCTTCCGGATGAGATCAAGATCGACCGCTCACTGCTCAGGAAAAACTGTGAGGATGAGCGGGAGCGCATCATACTGGAGAGCATCTTCCTCTTCGCCAACCGCCCTGCGGGCCGGTTGCCTATTCATGGTTTACTGCATGAATGTCGGCGCTACCCCCTGCGGGCAGCGCCGACCCGGCCAACCGCCCTTCGGGGCGGTTGCCTGTTCATGGATTCTGCATACATTCATGCACCCACTCAATGAAGTTATCGGTGGAGGCGCCGGTCCGCTCGGCCATCGTGTGGCCCTGCCCCCAGACGGTCTCAAAGTCCACCTGCGTCTCGTCGCTGTACGCCGCCGCGGCGAGGGCGAGGTCGATCTCCGTGCACAGCGCCGTGTCGCCCTGATTGATGCCGGTGCGGATGCGCCAGTAGGACGCGGGTTCGCTGGTGCCGAATCCTTCATAGGCCGGGGAGAGGTAGTACATCGGGTTGTACATGTTCACGCGCACGTCCACCGTGTTGCCGAGGGCGTCGGTCCTGGCCAGGTCGTCGGCGAAGGCCTGCGCATAGTCGCTGCCGGCGACCAGCCCGGCCAGGATCGCGTCGAAGTGCGCGCCGCTGCCGTCGCCGTAGCCGAACAGCGTGTTCTCGCCCTGCCCGGCGTCCAGCTGGTCGAAGGCGGCGATGCCCTTCGAGGCGTTCTTCAGCGCCTGCGTGAAGTCGGCGAGGCTGGTGATCGTCACGGCATTGGTCGCCTCGTCCCACGTCACCCATTCGCCATTCGCGTTCAGCGCGTCGATATAGTCCTGCTTCGTCTCATAGGTGCCGCTGAGCGACAGCCCGGAGGATTCGGTCTCCGCGCGGGCGATGCCGTCCATCGCCTCATAGTTCTGGCCCTCTGCTCCGGGACCGAAGCCCTCCGGCATCTCACCGTCTGCGAAATCCGGCCTCTGGCCGCCGTCGGGACGTCCCATGCCCCCGCCGAAGCCGCCGCGCCCGCCGCCGAAGCCGCCGGAGGAAGCGGCGGTATACGGGAACTCGGTGTCGCTCAGGAAGTGCTCCAGCGAGGTTTCGACGACCCGCTTGACGTAGTCGTAATAGCTGCCGCTCTGCCAGATGCCGTCTTCGCTCTCATTCAGCGTCAGCGCGTTTCCCGCCTCGTCCGTCAGGCCGAGATCGTTGATGTACGCTGCGAAGGCCAGCGCCATGCCGTCGGAATACGCCTGTTCCTCGTCCGTGAGGCCGGAGCGGGTGTTGCCCATGTTCCACTCGTAGGCCTCGTCCGCGATGTCGAGGTTCGTGATCGGGCACCAGCACATGCTGCCCTTGACGGCGTCGCTCTGGTCCATGACCGCGCCGATGGCCTGAAGATACGGCGTGTACAGGTCGCTGTTGCCCGTCGCGCCGAGCAGCGCGCTCTGTGCGCCGCCGCCGCTCATGCCGAGGGAGAAGACGCTGTCCATGTCGCCGGGGAGCCGGTCGGAATTGTAACGGGTATAGCGGATCGCCGCCTTGAAGTCCGTCACGCCCGCCGGAGCGCCCGCGTCGCGGCCCCGCGCCCCGGCGACGATGACGATGATGCCCTCATTGGTGTAATCCGAAACCGAGCCGTAGCCCATGGCGCTGTCGTAGCCCGTCGGCGCGCTCATGGCGGAATAGCCGGGCGTGTTCACGGGGAGCACCAGCGGCGCGGTTTCGGCGGTGTACGCGCCGACGGTCCCTTCCGCGTTCACCGCGCAGATCCAGGTGCCGTCGCCATTGTCCGTCGCCGTGAAGTACGCGCCGGGCACGAATACGCCCATCGTCTCATAGCCGCTGTCCGCGGGATCGGCGGCGTAGGAAAGCCCCACCTGCCAGTACACGTCGTCCGAAGCCTCATATTGCCACTTCGTCATGTCGATCTTCGCAAGCGTGCTTCCTTCGGCAATCCCCATCCCGGAGAACAGGGACGCCAGCATCATCATGCACATCGTGATTGCCATCATCTTTTTCATATTAGAGTGTGTTTCTAAAATGCCTGAAGCGCATTTTCGGCGTCTTTAGCTGCATTTCTGCGTTGATTTCCCTTGACTTTTACGCACTGCCGCTACTGC